>JBILJP010000259.1:0-7696 GCA_044377135.1 Fluviicola sp. | reverse complement strand
TAATGGTAGATCCTGCTTCGGTTGAAGTGGTGATCTTCGCGTCGATGTGCTGCGCCAGTCCTTCAATAATCTCAAATCCTTGACCAAGAGCGGTTGAGACTGAAAATCCTTTTCCGGTGTCTGAAATTGTTAAACGAGCCATCGGACCATCCAACTCCATGTCTACGCGAATCATTCCAGCACTTTGTTCGTTGAATGCGTGTTTGAAGGAGTTTGTAACCGTTTCGTTAATAATCAACCCAAGGGTAATGGCCAATGAGCTGGAAATTTCGCAATCTTCTATGGTTGTCACCAATTGAATCGGTTTCTCCGGATCTGACAACGATTCGCGAAGTCCTTGCATTAATTGTTCGGCATAAGATGCAAATCGAACCCTATGTTTGTTTTCAGATTCAGAAAGTAATTGGTGTAAGGCAGCTATCGAATTCACCCGATTCACTGCATCCTGAATCAATCCACGGTGAAAATCATCTCTGCATTTATCCAGTTGCATGCGCATCAAACTTGTTGTAATTGCCAGGTTATTTTTAATCCGGTGATTGGTTTCTACCATTAATCGTTGTTGCTGACGAAGTGCCGCTTCCAACTCTTGCTGAACAATTTTCCGTTTATGCGTTTCCACCGACAACGAAACCATCTGCGCGGCAATCAACCCGAATTTTTGATCTTGCAAAGACCAATCACGTTGTTTTTTAACTTGTTCAAAACAAATAACCCCGATAATTTCACCTTCAATACGCAATGGCACATCCATCATCGAATAGATTTCATTCGGAATCAAATACGAATCCATCAATTCTTTTGTAATCTCAGAATCTTGTGATCGAGTGGATAAGATGATCTTTTCCGTTTCAAATAATTTGAAATAATTCGGCATGTCAATTCTCGGCAAACTTTCCTGTACTACTAATCCGGGAATTGAGGCATCGTAATTTCCGATACAATCAATGGAAGTTCCTGTATCGTTAAACAACCAGGCATTCACACGCTCCACATTCATTGCTTTTGATGACATTTCCAGGATTTCATAAATTGCCTCGTTCAGTTTTCCAGTTCTGATCTTACGCGATTTAGAAAGGTGTTCGATCGTAATGGTTTTACGCAAGAGATCCCGTTTTTTTCGTTCAATAAACGTTCCGTCTACAATGGAAGAAATCACCACAAAACCACCGTCACTAACCGACCAGGCAGCCATTCGAAGACGAGCAGGAAACGTACTTCCGTTTCGGATCATTTTAATCTTCACATCTTTAAAATGAGCATGCGTCAGATTTCCCAACCACATCTTTACCGAATCAGATTTCCCTTCAATGAAGTCAAAAATAGATCTGCCTTCCAAATCCTTTTGCAACAACAACTCACACAAACGATCAGAAGCATGAAGAATAACTCCTTGCTCATTGAAAATAACAATACTTTCCTCAATACCTGAAACCAGTCGTTGCAGCGTAGAAACGATATTCGTATTCTTCATGTTGTTAGTGTTTTACCGAAATTAAAGATTTAATTCGTTCGTTCGATAGATTATAGAAATTTATCGTTAAATCAGCTTGATTCTGCTGTGAATGAATCCTGAATTCAACTAATTACCTGTTTGAATCGTCTCAAAAACTCAATTATTTCACTTCGGCGTTGCCCAAACTGCCTTTAAATTCAATTCAAATAAGCACTCAATTCGCATAATTAAAATCGATTTTTCACTAAAATATGTACCTTCGCACCGTGAAAAAGTGGGTTCTATTCTTAATTATCGCTTCTTTTTTGACGCAACCAACCGTCAAGACAGTGCTGTTAATCCAATGGAAGATCAACCAACAAGAAATCACTCGCATTTACTGCATCAATAAAAACAAACCGGAAATGCAGTGTAACGGTAAATGTCACCTGGCGCAAAAAATGCGTAAGATTGAAGCCGATTACCAACAATCCAAACTGCCTTTCGCTCCCAAACATGTCAAATCGGTTGATTTCACACTTTTCATACAAGACATTCAACCGATTGAAGTGCAACCTCTCATTTCTTTCACTCAGACCATCGGATGGTTCTACCGCGATCGCGGAACTTCCGAAAGTGTCTCCAATTGTTTTCATCCCCCAAGTTTCATCGCTTAATATACAACAGCAACTCATCCTAATCGCATTAGTTTGATAGTTAATTATTTATAGTAAATACGATGAAATTTTATACACTTTTGGGTGTGGCAGTTGCTACTTCCCTGTTGGTTATTTCCTGCAAAAAAGACAAAAACGACACAACTCCTACAGTTGCCACAACCGATCAGGTTGTTTTGAAAATTGAACATACATGGGCTGATTCGCTTGAATTTGCATTGGGCGAAGATTTGGTGCACCCGGTTACAGGTGACTCACTCAACTTTACCACATTCAAATATTATATTTCCAACATTCGTTTGAAAAATGCGAATGGCACCTGGTGGACACAACCGAATAGTTACTTCTTGCTTGATCTTACAACAGGAATCACGGCTAGTGTAACGCTTTCCAATGTTCCAAAAGGAGAATATACCGATGTAGAATACGTATTGGGGGTTGATAGCACGATGAATGTTTCTGGCGCACAAAGCGGTGACTTATCTCCGGCGCTGGATATGTTCTGGAGTTGGAATTCAGGATACATTATGTTAAAAGCCGAAGGAACGTGCCCTAATTCAAGTATGGGATCATTCACCTATCATTTGGGCGGATTCACCGGTTCAAACAGCGTTGTTCAAACCAACACACACAATTTTGCAGGAAACAGCCTTTCGGTAACCGGAAACGGAGCCTGTCAAATTCACCTTACAGCAGCACCACAGGCACTTTGGTCAACTATCGGCGTCGTTGATAATGCTTCAATGGTACACATGCCGGGAGCCAATGCTAAAACCATAGCTTCTGATTTTTACAATTCGTTCGAATTCGAGCACATCCATGAATAAGATCGCGCATCTTAAACAAGGTAAACTACTGATCGTTTTTGCGGTTGGTAGTTTACTTGTTTCCTGTAAAAAACCGAAAATTGAAAAAGCGGAACCCTGGGGGTTTAATCAAGAGGATTATTTTCCACAAGCCATTTATACCTTTGCGAACAACAAACAAAGCTATGAACGGTTTCAACTCGGTGCAGCTTTATTCTACGATCCTATTCTTTCTTCAGATAGCACCATTTCGTGCGAAACCTGTCATGCACAAACACATGCCTTCAGTAGCCACAACACACCCGTTAGTCAAGGTGTAGGTGGTGCATTGGGAACACGTAATTCACCGGCTATTTTCAACTTAGCCTGGTCACCCGCATTTATGTGGGACGGCGGAATCAATCACATTGAGGTAATGCCAATTGGTCCAATCACCAATCCGGTAGAAATGAATGAAACGCTTGCGCATGTTGTCACCAAATTAAAAAACTCTGAAAAGTACCGGAAGCTCTTTAAAAAAGCCTACGGCACGGAACAGATTACCGATCAACTCCTGCTCAAAGCATTAACTCAATACTTAGTCATGATCATTTCCGATAATTCGAAATACGACAAAGTAAAAAGAGGTGAAACGGTTTACACAGCCACAGAGCAGGCAGGCTATGATTTGTTTGTGCAGAAATGCAGCCAATGCCATACGGAACCGTTGTTTACCGATTATTCTTATCGCAACAATGGTTTAGATGCAACGTTTACAAACGATTTAGGAAGAGCACACATCACTCAACTCACAGAAGACGAAGGAAAGTTCAAAGTGCCCACGCTTCGAAACGTTGCTAAAACCTATCCGTATATGCACGATGGACGTTTCTATACACTCAATCAAGTTTTGGATCATTACGTGAGTGGTGTTCAACATTCGGCAACCCTTGATCCAATGCTGGAAAGTGGAATTCCGTTGACAGGACTTGAAAAACAACAGTTAATTGCATTCTTAAAAACACTCACCGATTACGATCTTCTCAACAACGCATGGTTATTTCAGCCTTCATTTTAAGCAACAAAAATTAACTTTATTATGCTTGCATAATAATATATTTTGGAGTAATTTTAGCTGTAAGTTTGAAAACATTAATACGAATCGATTATGTCAACACCAATTAAAGGAGGAGAATTCATCATCAGAGATGTTCAGCATCAAGACATTTTTACGCCGGAACAATGGTCGGAAGAACAGCAAATGATTGCGCAAACCTGCGACGATTTCATTGCGCAGGAAATCACACCAAATCTGGAACGCATCGATAAAATGGAAGAAGGATTAATGCCTTCATTGCTTGAAAAAGCCGGAGAATTGGGTGTACTCGGCATGTCTGTCCCTGTAGAATTGGGCGGAATGGGAGTTGATTTTAAAACTTCTCTTCTTGCCACGGAGCATCTTGGTAAAGGACATTCGTTTTCGGTAGCTTACGGTGCACATACAGGCATCGGAACCTTACCTCTATTGTATTACGGTAATACGGCTCAAAAAGAAAAATACGTTGCCAAATTGGCCTCAGGCGAATGGAAAGCGGCGTATTGCCTCACAGAACCAAGTTCGGGTTCAGATGCCAATTCAGGAAAAACGAAGGCTACACTTTCTGCAGACGGAACTTATTATACGCTTGAAGGACAAAAAATGTGGATCACCAATGGTGGCTTTGCAGATTTGCTTACCGTTTTTGCTAAAATCGATGATGATAAAAACCTGACCGCGTTTTTGGTTGAAGCTAAAAGCGAAGGAATCAGCCTCAATCCGGAGGAGAAAAAAATGGGGATCAAAGGTTCTTCTACGCGTCAAATTTTCTTCAACGGAGTAAAAGTTCCGGTTGAGAATATGCTTTCGGAGCGTGAGAACGGGTTTAAGATTGCCCTAAACATCCTTAACATCGGTCGTATTAAACTAGGCGCGGGTGTTTTGGGCGGATCCAAACAAACCATTAATGACAGCATCAATTACGCCAATGAACGCGAGCAATTCGGTCGTTCAATTTCAAAATACGGTGCCATTCGTTATAAACTGGCTGAACAAGCCATCCGCATTTACGTCATCGAATCTGCTTTATACCGTGCAGGACAAAACATTGATGATGCTATCGCGGCGCTTATTGCCGGTGGAATGGAAAAAGGAGCCGCTACCTTAAAAGGTATTGAAGAATTTGCCGCCGAATGTGCCATTATCAAAGTTGCCGGTTCCGAATGCCTTGATTATGTTTCGGATGAAGCTGTTCAAATTTACGGTGGAATGGGTTATTCGGCCGAATCGCCGGTAGAACGTTCTTACCGCGACTCGCGCATCAATCGCATTTTTGAAGGAACCAATGAAATCAACCGAATGCTAATCGTAGATATGCTTTTGCGAAGAGCGATGAAAGGCGAATTGGATTTGATGGGTCCAGCCATGAAAATTGCAGGAGAATTGATGAGTATTCCGGAAATGGCCGAACTTACTGAAGGTGCATTAGCTCAGGAAAGACAAGCATTGGCAGGTTTCAAAAAAACCATTTTAATGGTGGCCGGATCGGCCGTTCAAAAATTAATGCAAACGCTTTCAAAAGAACAAGAAGTATTGATGAATGTGGCAGACTTGGTATGCTGGACGTATCAAGCAGAATCGGTATTGTTACGGGTTGAAAAACTCATTGCTGAAAAAGGCGAAGCCGCAGCTGGCATTCAAATAGCCATTGCAAAGACCTATTTCTATGATACTGCCGATCGTATCGCGAAAGCTGGTAAGGACGCTATCTTGTCGTTTGCCGAAGGTGATGAAGCACGAATGATGCTTACCGGATTAAAACGATTCACCAAAACAAATCCGATTAATCCGAAAAATTTACGTCAGGAAATTGCTCAACATTTAATAGCGGCAAATACTTATTCGCTGTAAAAAACAAACTGTTATTACTGAAGGCATCCTTTTTGGGATGCCTTTTTTGTTCCTGAATATCCCGTGAATAAATATGGATTCAACAAAAGATTCGATAAACGGATTTTGATACGAGCCATATATGCTTTACATTTGCTAAAATTTACACTACTTACATGAAAAAAATAGTACTCTTTTCTATGGCTCTGTTGACTATTCTGTCGGCAAAAGCACAAACCATTTTCAGCGAAGACTTCGACGGAATAAGCGGACCTACTGCGGGAGGAGTAGGAACTTACACGTTTCCTTCTGGTTGGTTATTGCGCAATGTGGACAACGTACCTCCAAACGCAAATGTTTCCTACGTAAATGAAGCCTGGGAGCGTCGTGAGGACTATGCCAACAACGTTTCCGATTCAGCGGCTTTCAGTACCTCTTGGACGAATCCGGTAGGAACAGTAAATGATTGGATGTGGACTCCGTCTTTTACAGTACAGCCAAATACCGTTTTGAAATGGAATGCTATAACATATGACGCTTCTTATCCTGATGGTTATGAAGTTCGTATTATGACTTCTCCTTCTACACCAACAGGTGGCCCGGGGGCAATTGGAAATCAAATAACCAACTCTACGCAACTTTTCAGCATTGCCGCTGAAAACACAACTTGGACAGCTCGTCAGTTATCTCTGAATGCTTATGCCGGACAAACTGTTTACATTGGTTTCCGAAACAACAGTAATAATCAATTTTTATTATTGATTGATGATGTAATTGCTGAAGTACAGGTTGCAAATGACCTTCGTGTTGTAAGTGGCACTGTTGGTCATGGTGAATATACCGTAGCTCCATCAACTCAATTGACTACCGCTCAAAACATTTTATTGAAAGGAAGTATCAATAACCAAGGTATGTCTGCTGCAACCAATGTAGCTTTAGGTTGTAAAGTTTCTTTGAACGGTGCCGTAATCGCAACTATTCAAAGTACTACAACGGCTTCATTAGCTTCAGGTGCTACAGATCCTAAAACGATCAATTACACGCCTACACAAGACGGAATTTACTCATTTAAATTCTACCCGATCATGACTGCTGTTGATCAAACGATTAGTAATGATACAATTGTTGATCCGATCAACCTTGTTGTAGATCCTTTTTTAATGCGTCGTGATGATGGAACACCTGTTGGAGCTTTAGGAATCGGTGCCGGAAACGGAGGATTACTAGGACAAACATTTAATTTCGAAACTGCTGTTGATGTAGAATCGGTTTCAGCTTATTTCACAAGAGGTTACACCGGAACAAACCTAGCAGGAGCGATTTACAACACTAACGGAGCAGGTCTTCCTACAACGTTGTTTGCGTTAACAGATACATTGGTTTATCCGGATGATTCTGCTCGTTTATACACAATGCCAATAAGTGGAGGTATTTTGAATTTCCCTGCTGGAAAATATGCGTTCTTCGCTATCGAATTTGACTCTACATTGACGCTAGGAAACACCACTAATCTCTTTACCACAAACACCGTATTTGTAAGCTGGCCGACCAACCCGAATGGTGCTGGAGTATTCTCTCCGGCAGAATCGTTTGGTGGTTCTTATGCAAAAACATTCATTATTTGGCCAAACTTTAACCTATGTGTAGGTGAAACAGGAGGTTCTATTGCCAGTTCAACACAAGCAGGTTGCGGACAAAGTGATGGTACTGCAACATTAAGCTTAGATCCGGGTTACTCAGTTTTGTGGGAAGACAATTCTACCAGTGATTCTATCTCAGGTTTAGCAGCAGGTGTTTACACTTACACAATGAGTTCTGCTTTCTGTAGCTTTACTGATTCAATTGTAATCACCAACCCGAACGCGCCGGTTGC
>JBILJP010000258.1:0-7707 GCA_044377135.1 Fluviicola sp. | reverse complement strand
AGTTTTACCCGTTCCCGTGTACCCAATGGATCGCGGATAGCACTGTTTTTTATGGTAGCTGTGGATTGGGTGAGGTTCCGAATAGTTTGTTTCCCTGCTAAACGGTTGGGGGAACCATGATAAACACATACCCGATCGCGAACATGCGTATACGATTCCAGAATCAAATCACCTTCTGAAGCCATGCTATAGCTGCTGTCAAAACACAAGATGAGCTGCAAAGTCGGATCTACGTACATAGCCGCTAAAACATGCGATTTGTCTCCACGTTGCTGTGTTGTTTGAATAATTGCATTTTTTGACCATGTTACGATATCATCGGCACGCCCGAAAAAAGGAACCCCATACTTTTCTGCGATTAAAAAGGAGGATGCCATAGAAAGTGCACCTTTTTGCCGCGGAGCCATTTTGTCGATAGCGTCTACATCTTTACTTCCTTTTAGTAAGTCGGAAGTTAAGTTAGGTGAAGGGCCGCCGTTGGAGTTGATCAGAACTTGTGCGGAGATGGCATCCTGTAATTCCGCTACGTTGACAAAATCATACGTATCAGGACTATTGATCATTTCATGGAGTAATGAAATGCCTACTTTATCATTTGCTTCAAGTAATTTGCACAACGGAGCTTCTATATCCTTATTTCCGGCAATAATATTCTTTTTGTTAACAATGAGCGCCCGTTGGGCTGTGTTTTGGATAACAAACGCATTTTTTAATGTCGATCCGTTATCAATTCGGTTCTCTCCTGCGCTGAATGATGCCATTTGCATGGCTTTCGCTCCCATCACATCTGCTTCTTTTTCCAATCCTGCATCATCATTGATAGCCACTTTTCCTCTCAATTGCATCGTCGGTTTTACACGTCCTTGTTTTTGTTGTACCACGTGCCATGCCTCGTGCGGAAGGTGTTTTTCTTGTCCGGATGCAATGTGAATCTGTGTTCCCTGCGCATACGCATGAGCGTTTAGCTGTGCCGGTTTGTCGGAATTGTAATGCACCTTGACGTCGTTCATCGAATAACCGGAAAGACTTTCAATTCCCGATTTCAGGTTGTCGGGCATACCGGTAGTATTGACTTGTCGTTGCACCGCAACCTGATCCGCCATGGTTTGATAAGCTTTCAATTGTTGCACTTGCGCACTATTACCAGCCGAATCTTGCAAACTTCTCATGGTTTGGGCTTCCGGACGATTGTTTACCAACGAAGTATTTGCTCCATTATCGGCAATAGTTTTGGGTTGTTCAACGGTTTTTTCAGCGTATGAATTCATGGTATTCAGCATTCGGTATTGCTACCAGTGGTGAGGTAAATATAGGGAAAAGTTGGAAAGATGGAGATTGTTTTTAATTCATAATATTAAGAGATTGGTTTTAGTGTAAATTAGACTTTTTACTCTTCATCCAACAGCAAATACGTATACATATAAACACTTACAGGATCATTCTCTAAATGTGCTGGTGGCCAGTAAGCAAGTTTTCTGATTGCTTGTTCCAATTGTTTTTTAACCTTTTTATCTGGAAAATCAACTGTAACCATGCTTAAGCTGCCATTACTAGAAACCACAAAACCTATCCAGATAACTCCTTTTTTACAGTCGCAATCGGTTGGAAGTTCAAGGTGTTGTTGAATGGCCTTTTTCAATTCTAATAACTCGCTATCATATCCACTTTGACCAGAAAACTGGTCGTAAGTGTAAGTTGTATCATCAATTTTAGTAACCGGATTTTCACCTTCCCATTTCGGTTGCACTGCAATAGTTAGATAATTGAGAAAATTTCGATCGGTGGCAATCTTTCGGCCTTTTTCATTGAAATAAACTGCCGACAATTCTTGTGTTTCGTGATAAGAATGAGATAAACTATCATGATAAGTCGTATATATCTTTCGAGCAGAAAGTTTCCCGGAAGGATAATAAATCAAATACTCATTCCATGGATTAGGAGACGCTTCGCAATAATAAGCTTCCGATTTTTTATTTCCGTTTTTGTAATACGTCGTTTGTTTATAGAATAAATCTGACAAGTACTCCCGCTGTGTTTTTATCCCACCGCTTTCATAAAAAGCAGTATGGTACACATAATTGCGATTTTGGAAAAGGACCGATCTAAGTTTGAGGTTTCCGCTGGGATAATACTCCATATAATAGTTTGTATCGGAAGAAGTCCAGCGTTTTGCAATTAGCTTATTGGTAGTGCGATGAAGAAGTATGCCGTAATTCGGATCGTTAGAGTAATGCTCCCAATAATACACGGTGTCTATTTCCAAATAATTGCAGTTGCTATAACTGATGTCTACCCTAATTTGCACATGTTCATGATCGCTATATACGGTATCGAAATCTTGACCCCATGTTGATTTGAATATTAAAAGAAAGAAAATTGCATTGATTGATCTCATGAATGCATTAAAGGGTTTGTTCAACTATAGGTGAATTGAGTGCTCGTGTCAAAAGTAAACCAAAGTACAAAATAAGTTGCGTATCGATTTGCAGTTTTAAAGTGCGCTTTTTCACGCTATCTTTATTCCACTAAAATTCTCAGATGCAACACTCCCCAAACATCCAACATTTCCTTGCCGGCAAATCAGCGCATACCTTGCAGCTTTTTGATCATTTTATGGACTGTTTTGCATCGATTGGGAACATCACCGTAGAACCGACGAAAACCATGATCGGTATTTCTAACGGAGAAAAACGGATAGCTTGGGTAACACAATTGGGCAAAAACTTCATTCATGTCGTTTTTCCGTTTGATCGACTTTACCCCGATAACTTGTGTTTTCAGAAAATGGCTCAAGTTCCGGGAAGCAACCAATTCAATCACCATTTCCGTATGCTGGAAACCGCTGATATAAACGTAGAAGTACTAGACTTTATGCGAAAGGCATACGGTTGAAATGTAAAACGTAAAATGTAAAATTGAAAAGTGGGTGACTTCGAAGTAACAACTAAGGAAGTCTGTTTCGAGCCTTTTCAATTTTACATTTTCAATTAAATCTCACCATCCCAAATAATCACACATATCCACCTCAAACGACTGCTCCGAACCGTCGTCGAAATAAACGGTTACAATCACATTTTGCAAACAGCCCCAGCCGGTGTATTCTCCCGCAAAATTGTCGGATGGATCTGTTACAGTCAATTTAGGTTGTTTGAAACTGGTGTGGTTGCGGTCGTAAACCACTTTGGTAATTTGGTCACTGATTTGATCGATGCCACGCAATTCAATGCGAAACAGGTACTGATCGGCTTTGTTGGTAGAGTAAGCTTCTACAACCGGTTCTATTTCTACCTCCAACACATCAAAATCTCCAAATTCTTCTTCGTATTCCAGGGTTTGTTCAATGAGTTCGCAACCGTCAAACGCAAATACCAACGACGATCCGTCTTCCAAAAAGACTTCAGCCTCCATAGTTTGAATGCACCCGTAACCTTCATAAGAACTCTGGAAATACGGTCCTTCTGTAACGGAAACATATTGGTTTTTAAACGAAGGATGATCGTAAAAGTATACGACCTTGCTCACATGTGGTAAGATTGCCTCATCAATCACGAAACCGAAAGTATAGTAATTACGACCTTCTCGGATCTCTTCACTGAAACCATACATGCCAATAGCTTCTTCCGAAATAAGGTCAGCTATAGTGTATTCCGGATCTTCGTCGATGTACGGATCAACAACCGGATCAACAACTGTATTGTTATTGTTATTCGGATCGGGAACCGGTACTTCGTTTTCCATGGAGTAATTTTTCTCCACCACATAACCTTCGTTGACCATGGTACGAAACGACGCATAATCGATCCAGACAAAACCGCGGGTTCCCCAATCGGTTCCCCATGAGTTCATGACTTTTACGGCACCTTTCAGATCATCATAACCCACGGCCAACATGGCGTGATAACCACCTTTGTAATTGCCGCTATTCCAAGTGAAAACATCGTTATCCGATTTGTTCTCGAAATCCTGAAAAGCTTTGTCGGTATACGATGCAATGGCAATTGGGATGCCTTGAGAAAGGTAGGTTTTTATCTCTGTCAAGTTGTTAATGTCTTCTACCCGAAACCAGTTTTTGATGGTGTACTTTACGGCATGTTGTTTCAGATCGGCAGCAGGTTTTGTGCAACTATTTTCGTCGTAAGGAAAATATGATAGCGGCACGTTGCCCGACGTTTTCATGAAATCAAGCGCGCTGGTAATGTAGGTGCCGCTGTTGCAATCTTCCTGACGTATGTTTTGGTAAACATAAGATGGACTAAAGGTGGTGTTGGCTTCCGTTAAACTCCAACCGTTCACGCGCGATTGGTAAAACGACATCAATGCGTAACCCGTTGCCCATGCGGTACAAGATGGTTGAACACCCTGATCACCAGGTTTAGGAAAATACGATTCGGGAATCACGTACGTTGCAGGCAAGCTACTGCGTGTAGACGCTCCGGCAAGCATAGGAGGTGCTTGAAGTTTGTTGTATTGTTCCTCGGGAAGTGGAATGAGTCCTTGTCCGAAAGCGTTGCTGCAAAAAAGCAGTACCAAACCGAAAATCAGTTGTTTCATAGAAAGCGCAAGTTGAAAAACGAAAGTTGAACTGCTGAAGTATTTCCTCCGATTGTGAAAACTACACTCCAAAAGGAATGCGGTTGTTTCCGTACAGTGAGTGGAGTATGTGCCAATCGATTCATTTCCTGTTTTGTTAAACAATGTTACTTCAAATTTCTTTCATAAATGATGCCATGAATGGAATTTGTTGTAGGAAATAACTACGGCATTCTGTTATAGATGTTTACTTATCTTTTTGTCTTAAGAAATCGTCGGTGTAGTGATAGGTGATGTCTGAAACTTTGATGGCCAATTGATCTTCAAAAAAATCACCTGAACGAATGATGATATACCAATCAACCAGCAATCGGTCACAAAAGTACCTTAAACTGGAAGTTCTTGATTGTAACCCATTACTCATGTGTCGGGGATTATAATCACCGGTTGTCTGAACGATATATTCACCGATTTCATTGGTCCATTTTGTGTTGGCAGGCACAATTTCGTAATAGATTTTTTTTCCGTTTATGTGAGCCGTGTGCATTGAGTTTCTGAGATGGAATAGTTTGCCTGCTACAACTTGACTCTTCTTGATGGAGCCTTCCATATAATACGTTAAAGCATCGTTTAACAGCAGTAGATTGGTTGTGTCGAGGATAAACGTGCCTTTCATGGTTGTTGATTTCCCTATAAAAACAGAATCGCGCAACCATGCGTCAACGTCATCATTCAAGGCTTTCAGCATTGATTTACCGGTGAAAATACGTTGATGACAGCGTTTTATCGTGTCGGAAAGGGCCTCAAGATCAAAATGCTCTAGTCGAAAATACTGATCACCGGTACCAAACGAATAATCTGCGTTCATAAATTCATTATTGTTTTGCTGAAGATCGCTAACCTTTGACAAATCTGTAGCATCTTGACAAGCACTCAACAATGCAATCGTGATGATGACTATTCGGGTAAAAGCTAGATTCATTTTCATTGTATGATCGTTTTATAACTTAGATTTCAAATCCATTCGTTCGTGAAGGATTCTTGTGATTTCAACTTCTTTCGGCGAAATAATCCGGAAGAAAATTAAATGGTGATTGCATTTGTATCCGGATAACTCTTGCAGGACCGATTCGTAAGGTTTTCCGATGGTAGGATTATTGGCTATTTCTTGAAACGATTCCACCAGAAATTTAAAATACCTGTTGGCTTGTTTTTCTGACCAATGATCATAGGTGTACTCCCAAATTTCTGATAAGTCCTGTACTGCTTTGTTGGTCAAACGGTACTTACCCATTTGATTTTTTCTTTTTAAGACGCAACATTTCCAACTGTTTTTCGGGGTCAAAGTTGGTTGCAATGCCGCTTTCAATTCCTTCCTGAATGGCGCTTCTTAAAGCAACGATTTTGGCTTCTTCTTCTTCCAATAATCGGAGCCCTGCACGAATAACCTCGCTAGCGTTTTGAAAACGACCTGTTGAAATGCTGTTCTCTACAAATGCTTCGAAATGATTACCTAAAGATACAGATGTGTTCTTTCCCATGATGCATCGAATTTCTACTAAAGTACCAAAATTTGGTAACTCAACAAAAAGATGGTTGGGTTAAGAGTGAAAATTTTGAGAAAATCGAGTACTCAAGATCGAGCCTATCAAACCTTATTCTTTGATCCGTTTTATCGCGTCAGCCATCCCGTTGTAATAACGACAATGAACACAACTACGATTACCAGACTTGTCAGTTTCCTTTACCGCTCAAACCTGTGAGATATGTAAGTTTCCGGTAGTAAAATGTAGTAGTGACAGACGGCTATTCAAGCACCTTTGTTTCGCAATCAATTAAACGAAAAACATGAAAAAGATACTAACGATAGCTATTGCGGTTTGCGCGCTTACTACAACATTTTCTCAGGAAAATCCGAAGAAACCAACCAAAGTTTTGTCAATAGGACCATCGGTGGGTTTTGGCCATACCAGTATTCGCAACACAACTGGAACGGATCTCTTCAAACCTGCCTGGAGTGCCGGATTGATCATCAATTACAGTACCAGTGAACATGTTGGTTTTGCTGCCGATGTACTCTATTCAATGGAAGGCGCTTTGGTTAAAAATGGAGATCAGAAAACCGACCTTACCTTGCAGTATGTGCGGGTACCACTGAAATTTGCTTACTTCTTTGGTGTGTTCGAAGATAATTTTCGTCCGAAAGTAACCCTAGGTCCGTCTATGGGTTTCTTAATTGACGCAGACGCGGATGTAGAAGGTGTTGAAAAAAACGATGTAAAGTCTTCTTACGAAGCATTTGACATTGGTTTGAATGCCTCTGTTGGTTTTAACTTGAAACTAGGAACCAACATGTGGTTGAACACCGATTTTAATTATTACACCGGTTTTATGAAAATCCGCGATAGTCAATATAACTCAAATTTTGGAGTAAAAGTTGGGGTAGCGTTTGGGTTGTAAATACCTTTCCAGTCCTAATGACATGAAGAACGATAAATGACACATGAAGAAACCCCGACAGGCACATTAAAACTCATCCTTTCGACATGAAGACGCGTGATGGAGACATGAAGTTTCATAAATGACACATGAAGAAAGCCCAACAGGCACATTAAAACTCGTCCTATCGACATGAAGATGCGTGATGGAGACATGAAGTTTCATAAATGACACATGAAGAAAGCCCAACAGGCACATTAAAACTCGTCCTATCGACATGAAGATGCGTGATGGAGACATGAAGTTTCATAAATGAGACATGAAGAAAGCCCAACAAGCACATTAAAACTCATCCTATCGACATGAAGATGCGTGATGGAGACATGAAGTTTCATAAATGACACATGAAGAAAGCCCAACAGGCACATTAAAACTCATCCTTTCGACATGAAGATGCGTGATGGAGACATGAAGTTTCATAAATGACACATGAAGAAAGCCCAACAGGCACATTAAAACTCATCCTATCAACATGAAGATGCGTGATGGAGACATGAAGTTTCATAAATGACACATGAAGAAACCCCGACAGGCACATTAAAACTCATCCTATCGACATGAAGACGCGTGATGGAGACATGAAGTTTCATAAATGACACATGAAGAAAGCCCAACAGGCACATTAAAACTCATCCTATCGACATGAAGATGCGTGATGGAGACATGAAGTTTCATAAA
>JBILJP010000257.1:0-7714 GCA_044377135.1 Fluviicola sp. | reverse complement strand
TTAAGCCGCGTCCGCCAACTCCCATTTGAATGCCTGCTCCATCGCTTTCCCAAATGTTTAATCCGGGCACTTTAGCAAACAATTCACGCGGGTTTCCGGTCGATTTGGCACCGCTTTGGCCTTCGGTTTGAATAATGGAGCTGGTTCCGGTAGCAATTTGAACACCTTTGATGGGCGGCAGGTAACCGATATCAAAAAACAACAATTTGCTTTTGATTTCTACTTCTTGCAAGTCGGTGGCCGATTGTTGCAATTGAAACTTTGATCCTTGCTGCTGAAACGCCTCTATCGAAATGAAAACGGTGTCGAGTTGCCCGGTGAAGAAAGCCAGGGTTGAACTCTTGCACGGAAGGGTAAATTTACCGTCGATATCTGTTTGACCTACAACGTTTCCGCACGATACGAACACGCCAAAAACGGGTTGTTTATCGCTTCCGACAACCGTTCCCGAAACAGTTTGACACCAACCGTTTACAGTCAGTAATACTGCAATGAATGCGCTTAAAAGTTTTCCGTATCGTGAAATGTTTCTAGCCATGTTCGGTGTTTCAAAGAATATGATTCGTTGAGAAGATTGGTTTTGCGACTGATAAAGAGCTGATGCGGTCTACCGTTGAGCGATACAAACACTTCTGCTTCTACTTTCGGATCTTTCAAATGCACTTGTTGAGCACCGTATTGAATAATCGTATCGTGGAATTGCCGGCCCAAATGATGTGCGAATTGCAAAATCATATCGGGTTGTGTGGCCATTTGGTCCACTTGGGTGGGAGTGAGGTAATCGCTGTTGACGATTTGAATGCTGTTACTGGTTTTTGGGTCTACCACATAAAACGTGGCATATCCTTCCTTGTGCATCAGCATCACACGCCACGAAAAACGAAAGCCTTCTTCGTTCCAAAATAGATTTCCGGGATAGAGCATAAACCGAAGAGGAACCAGTACTTGAATGGCCAGGTAAATGCCTACAACCCATGCAATGGTTCGTGTTGATTTCGGAGCTTTACGGTCAATTTCGGTTATTTCACAGCGGTTTTTCCCAAATGCCTTTTTGAGTAAATTGATCCAGCGCATATGAAATTTGGGAGAGAAAAAAATCAGTGTACTGAAAATCATTACCCAGGGAAAAACGCCGATCGGAAAGAGTATCCAGGTTACGATGTGGAAAACAATCACGAAAAAATAAGCATATGGTCTGGTTTTTCGAAAACTCAGGAAAAATGGAATCGTAAGATCGTAGATGCACCCGAACCAGCTAAAAGCAAACGCCAGCCATGTACTTGCGAATAATGATCCGAGGTAAGGCATGTCGCGATAAGCCTGCAACCAGATTTTGAGCGGTTGTGCGTGAAAGAGCCAATCGGTATTCAACTTGGCCACGCCTGCAAAGAAGTAAACCATACCCAATTGCAACTGAATAATGAGGATGGTCCATGCCGGAACAATGTGTTTGCGAATGGATATGTTATGATGAGCATCTACCGAAAAACAAGCGTTTGCAGGCACCCAGCAGAGCAGAAAGGATACGAGGCTTACAAAGTAATAATGGTTGAGGTAATTGCTTTTGTCGATTAACTCGATGTACGTAAAACACACAAAAAACAAGATGGCAGAAAATCGATACCGGAATCCGAGTAAGATACCGACGGCCGCAACCACCATTAGCAAGAACGGAATATACATCCAATCTCCGGGAAGCGGTTTGATCCACTCAAAACCAAGGTAAGGGAAATAAAATTGCGGCGTGATATACAATTCCTGAACCCATCCTTTGAGAATGAAACGCACTACACCAAACAACATGAGGGCTCCGAAAATAACCCTAAACGCCACAAGAGGGGCTATAGAAACCCCTCTGAATAAAGAATTGTGTATGCGATGGCTAATCGCCGTCATTGTCTTGGTACGTTATCAACACGCCGAAAGCAGCTGCCATATCCGTTTTCAGATACACCACCGTTCCTTGCATGTAATTGTAATAATCCATTAAGGTTGTAGGTGAACTTGCCATCATGTTTTCAATGGTTCCGCTCCAACTTGCCGGTTGACTTTCCATGTAAGCAAATCGCGCATCTATAGTTGAAGTTAGACTTCCTTTGTCCAAAGCCGATAGGTAATCATCGAATCCTTGACCGTTACTGCTTCCTGATAAAGACATTCCCATGAAAACGTCGTGAACGGCTTCTACATTGGTTTGCAACAAGGTTTTTCCGAATCCTGAACGGCGTGCTTCCAGGTATGCAGGTTGTTGAATACCCAAACTCTGCGTACCAATCGGAATGCCCAACTTAGCTGTTTTTGCCAATTCAAAATCTTTACAAAATGCATTTACCAATACCGAAAAAGCGCTTGTAGAAGAAGTACCTGTTCCGGCTATAAACGTACTTCTATAGGTTGACCAATCGGAAACCACTTGATTGACTTCATTGCGCATTTTGGAAATGATATCCGTTACATAAGTTCTGCGCGCAGATGAAGTGGTGAGTTTATTCAAACAATCGGATCCGTAGAATAAAAAATCCAGCGATTCAAAACCGATGGCGTCAATGTTTTCGGCTGTTGCCAGGTTGTAAGTTCCTGCAGTGATATTGGTTTCAATTTGCGCAGTATCTGCCGGGAAAGTACCCAATGCACTGCCTAAACCTACGTTCATTGCCGGACCTACTTCAATCAATTTTACCCGGTGAAAACACACATTAGCCGTTTGCCAATCAGCGCGTACCTCATCCAGGGTAGTTTGCGAAGGCGAAGCCACGAAGGTATTCCATGAATCTGAAAGTGTATTGAGTCGCGTTTGCAAGTCGGCATAACCCGGAATAATGTAATTATCCGCTAAATTCGACAGGATTTCTTCTTTTTTGAATTCCTCCTTGGTGTCGTCTTTCTTTTTGTCTTTGCAACTGCTCATGATCACCATAAGTGAAAGGGCTATGAGCGACCAATAACTTGTTTTCTTCATGGTTTTAATATTTAGCGTCAAGTGTAGCTTTGATGGTGTTCAAATCTTGTACGGTCAATGTCCACAAGTTTCCACCGAATGAAGCGATCAAACTATCAACCTCTGTGGTAGTCATATTACGTGTTTCGATGGGAGCGTAACGCAACGTGTAAATAAAAGCATATGCTTCCGTAAGATTGTGCAAGTACTTTGCCTGATCGTTACCAAAATAACCGATGGCTGAATTGATGTAACTCATAGCTTGGTAAGCTGCAATGTTTTCCCACATTTCACGAATATTGAGGATGGCCGTATTTCTGTCCGTTATGTTCGAGTTAACAATTGCGGCACGACCTTTCAGAAAATTATCCATCATTACTGCATTACTGGAAAGGGTGGCATTTTGATTCATACAGTATTCGCCCCAAAACTCATCGCTTGGAGTTGTAGGAAAATCAACCGGAACGCCGAAATAACCGAAGGCTTCATCCCAGTGATGTTGCATGGCGGTGTAATATTGTCCGTTTGCCGGATCAACGGCTACCGTATTGTCAACATTCATCTTACTATCACTGAAGTAAACATTCAATGCCTGGTATTCTAAAACGGCACCCATGATACCTTTTTCAATCAACTCAGCGCAATCAAAACCATTTGCTGAAAACAAATAAGTAGAAGCTCCGGAAGTAAGCGTTCCCGACTGTCCGTTACTTGCCGGGGTAGCGTAATTGATACTCGCCGCCGCTGAACTATCCAAATACGATTCGATCAATGCAACGTCAAGTGCAAAACATTTGTCTTTTAATTGTTTACTTGAGCTTATTGCAGCACCGGTAAAAAGTCCGCCGCCATTCCCACCTGTATTCTGGAACATGTCTTTTAATGACTGGGCGCTTATAACCGCCGATTCGCCTGATTCTGCATAAGCAATCAATTGTCGCAATTGCTCTAAGCGTGTTGATTGACCGCTGAAATCAACTGTTGAATTTCCTGCACTGTTGGTGAAGTTATACGTTGAAGGAACTGCGTAAGTGGTTGAATAACTACAAGAACCATCGTCTTTTTTAGCAGATTCGGAGTAATTCAAAGCTGTAGGATCGGTACATCCTTTTTTCTTACAACCTGTTGCAGCTACTACTGTAATTACGGCAAAAAGATAGAACGGAAATTTCATTATTTAGATTTGTTTTAAATTATGGCAAAAGTAGGTTGGAGGCTTGGTGCGCGCAATACCCGAAAAAAGGTATTTTTGATCATGACAAGTTGGAAACACATCATTGCCGATTCGGGGGGAAGCACCACGACTTGGGCTTTTTGCGGAATGAATGGAAATGTTAAGTCATTGGAAACAAGAAGTATGCATCCGAAATTTTTGAATGCGTGGACAGATACAGATTGGCTTGCACTAAAAACGGAATTGGGCGATGACCTAAAAGCACCGTTGTATTTTTACGGAGCTGGTTGTTCGCAACCAACAGTTCAAGCTGTCATGAAAGAGCGATTGGAACGTTTAGGATTTGAATCGCCATCCGTTTATCCGGATACCTTGGCAGCTTGCAGGGCTACTTGTGGTAAAACCGCCGGATTGGTAGCCATTCTGGGTACAGGATCGGTGTTGCTGGAATACGACGGTCATCAAATTACCAATAGAGTGGGGGGATTTGGCAGTTTGATTGGTGATGAAGGAAGTGGCTTTTATGTCGCTCGTTTAGTTGTGAAAGATTATCTGACTTCTTCATCGAGCATGAACGATTTTCTTCGGAATCAATTGCAAGAAACGATGGGTTCGCCGGCTGAAGTTTTGGCGCGCTTGGCGAGTGCCGATGCGCAGGTGTGGCTGAATGAACTGGGAGCCAGATTTAAAGGAATAGAATTATCCGACTATCACTGTCGCAATCTGAATGAATGGCTGGATATTTCGCTCCCTTCAATAAAAACGACAAGCACGCAACTTTCGGTGATTGGTAGTTATGGATTTTCGCAACGCGAGATATTGCGTCAATTATTGGAAGAACGTTCTCTAAACTTGAAAACGGTTTGCAAAAATCCGATGGAAGGATTGATCAAATTTCATGCAAACGAATCTGCAAATGCTTGAAAACCTAAAGAATAAAGAGCTTTTTTACCTGATAAAGAGCGTGTTGGTCGAAAAATGTATCGGATTCGTAGAAAAAAGAACAATTGTTTCAGAAATATTTCACAACTTGCGCTAGAGAAAGTGAAGAATGGACGGTTTACGTATTGAAGCGACTGCACACACTCCGATGGTGAGTTTAAATCACATTACCGGAGTTATGGAGATTAGAGGAAGATCAATTCCGGATGATCCTGAAGCATTTTGGGGAGGAATTCTTAATTGGTTTGACGATTATATGCGTCAGCCCACACCTTTAACACTTGTGAAAATTGATTTGGAGTATTTCAACATCACATCCTCCAAGCGTATTCTTTTCTTATTGTACAAACTCAACGAGTTGGTCGATAACGGTCTTAAAGCTCAAGTAGAATGGTACTACCGCAAATCAGACGAAGATATGTACGAAGTAGGACAAGACTATGCTTTCATGGTGCGCGTTCCATTTGATTTCAAAGAATATTCAGATTCCGACTACGTTGTAGCGTAACGATTCTAAAAAAATATATTTCAAACCGATTTGTTTCATGCAGATCGGTTTTTTTGTTTCCTGTTGTTGAAGATCGTTTGGGATACCATTGGAGAGAATGATATCCCATCGACCGGGGTTAAAACTACTACACGTACTTAATTACTTACTAAACCAATATCAGCATTCGTACACTATCAATATTCCTGCAAAACAGAAACGTTGCCTCACTAAGATTAAAAAATATAGATTTAGTTTAATGCTCACCTGTAAATTAATGTAAGGTGCTGTTTATCAATGATTTTATAGCGTGAATCTAAACTTGTTTTCATCTTTTTTGTGATGTGTTGAAATCAGCGACAGATCATTTACCGGAATCCAATTTCCGTAAACTCACCATTTACAGCACATTGCTACATCAATTATCAAAATTCAAACTCTGAATCTGTCCTTTCACAGATTTGACTATTTTTGTTGCAAACGATAAGTGTGCGAGTTGTAGCAGATATTCCCCATCCGAGGTACAAGATTCAAGTGTTTCTTTACAATGCCAAATACATGGTAAAGATTGAACTGGGTCAGTTTGAGCAAGTTTATAAAATTGCCGAAGGTGATGTAAACGGTTTGGAAGATGTGAAACGCATGGTTACCGAAGACCTACTAAAAAATGCACTGGATCGTTTTCTGACCATGCGTACAGATTGGGAAACAGCTTTTAAACAAAAATAATTACAGATGAAATTGATCTATATCGCCCTAATCGGCTTGACCACAGCAGCAGTATTTACAGCTTGTTCCGAAGAAAAGAAAACAGACAAGGAAGTGGAAGCTCCCTCTGTTCCTACCGTTGATCCGCAAGGATTGAAAATTGCGTTCTACGAGTCGGATAGTTTGAACGAAGGATTTACCTTCCTTAAAACGCAAGATTCATTGCTGAAAATAAAACAAGAGAAATTTCAACGCGATTTGGAGTCAAGACAACGCAATCTGGAAGCCAAATACAATGCATTGGTAGAAGGTGAGCAAAAAATGCTGTACACCGCTGCCGAGTTGCAAAGCAAGAAAACAGAATTCGAGCGCCAATCGCAAAGCTTGCAAATGTACCAACAAAATGAAGGAACCAAATTGCAGGACGAAGCCATGGAAATGCAAAAAGTATTGCAAAACAAAGTGTCTGAGTTTTCCAAAAGATACTGCGAGAAATACAAAATTGACATGTTGATCATGCATGGTGAAGGTGGTCAGTTTTCGTACTACAACCCGAAAATGGACGTTACCAAATCGTTCATTGAATTTGTGAATGCCGAGCAGAAAAAATTGTAATCCGATCAGGGGAACCAAACGATGTTGATTTCAAGTCAAAAGAAAGAAGAAAACGTAGCCGAATACCTGCTCTA
Source organism: Fluviicola sp. (assembly GCA_044377135.1). Classification (GTDB taxonomy): domain Bacteria; phylum Bacteroidota; class Bacteroidia; order Flavobacteriales_D; family Crocinitomicaceae; genus Fluviicola. The sequence goes on along the minus strand of JBILJP010000257.1, from coordinate 776 downwards.
CATGTATCAGGTGGAGGATGTGATCCGCGCCTATCAGTTCGATTTGGAGCGGATTACCGCCGAGTTTATTCGCCCGCAATTGCCAGATGCTTCGTTTTTGGAACAATACCGCCAATGGTACGCCGATCTGATCAACGAAATGCAATCGGAACGCATTACCGATACGGGGCATTTGATGCGTCTGCAGGAAGTGGTGGTTGAATTATCGTACTTGCACAATTCGTTGCTGAACATCGTCAACGACGAGAAATACAAAATGCTCTACGAAGCAGCTACCGAGCACATCGAAGCCTTCCGCGAACATTCCAACCTCAAAGATCGCAATCACGTAGAGATTTGCTTGCATGCACTCTACATGAAACTTTTGTTGCGTCTGCAGAAAAAAGAAATCAGTCAGGAAACCGAAGATTCATTCGACGCCATGCGCATTTTGCTGGCCTATCTTTCGCGCGCTTATCACCAAATGAAAACCGGCGACGGGCAGTATTGGAATAATTGATTCTCGTTATTGCGTTACTTTTAGCTTGTTTGGACATTTGAATCTAAAATAACAGCTATGGTAAAAACGCTATTTATTCTTCTTGTGGCAATCGTTTTAGGTGCAGACTATCTTTCTGCGCAAGAAAAGAGCGAAGAGCAGTTGGTAAAAGAAGGAAGTATTCGGTTTATCAATTATCCAAATAATAAAAAGAACGCACTACTCTATGATACGGTTAATCCGTATGGTTTTTATAACATTATTCAGGCGTCATTTTCTGCAAGTTATCCTATTGTAA
>JBILJP010000256.1:0-7765 GCA_044377135.1 Fluviicola sp. | reverse complement strand
CATGTAATCTACGATGCGTTCTTTGTATTCAACACTTAAATCCAATACCTGAAAAGGAATTCCGAGGTGTTCTGCTACTAATAAAGCATCGTTGGAGTCGTCTATCCAAGGGCAATCGTTGGATAAGGTGACGCTTTCATCGTGCCAATTGCGCATGAACAATCCAATGACTTCATAGCCTTCTTGTTGCAGCAAATAGGCGCTAACACTAGAGTCTACTCCGCCCGATAAACCAACTACCACTCGTTTCATGTTGCAAAATTACGGTAATTTATGGGAAAGTTGTGGTAGCAATTGTGAATGTTTATTAATTACATTTGTGATCACTCATCTAGTTATATATGTAACTTATTCTTTCTGACTTTTAACTTCCGTCGGATGGATGAAATCGGAGTTGATTTTTTAATTTAGCGAATCAATCCTTTCGTCCATGCGTCTAATCCTGATCATCGTTACAGTATTCTTGCTTTCTTACGAATCGTTTGCTCAATTTCATGTGGGACAGGTTCAGGAAATTGAATTCGTGAAGAATATCCTGCCGGTTGGTGAGCTTAATGGCGATTTATTTACCATTGTCAAGCGAAAAAAAGAGGTGAAACTACAAATCCATTCGCGTGATTCATTGCTGCTTAAGCAGGAGTTGGTGTTAGATTTGAAAGAAGGTGGTCATTCTCGCTTACTTGAAGATGCTTTTTTGTTTGATTCGAACTTTGTTTACATAACTTCATATGCCAATTTAATTACTGAAAAGCGTGTAGTGGAGTTGTTTAAAGTGGTGGGAGATAGTGTTTTTCCGCCGATTACAATGGTTGAATTAAGTATGAAAAACTTGCCTGCTGGGCCATGGCGGGAATATGCGTTAGTGATCGATTGTTTGGTGTCGCCTGACGGTAAGAGTTTGGCGATGACATTCCAGGATCAGCAGGACATGAGTACGGTGTATAGTCGTTCGATTGTTGTTTTTGATGAGAGTTTTAAGCGTATCAAAGAAATTGCAACGACCATTAATTTTCCGGTAAATCAATCCAAGTTCCGTTTTAACCTGAAAAATCAATTGCTGTTATTGGATGGCGGGACAATAGTGCAGAGTACAATGATGGGTGTAGTTGTTTGTACGCTCGATGATCAATATTCAATTTTGCTGCAAAAACCAAGCTCTAATTATTTCGTCCGTTCAATTGGTCCCGGGCGATTGGTGATTTCGGGCTTGTATAGTTATTCCAAAGGTGGTTTTATGATGATTGTTTACGGAGATAACTACAGTCGGGTGATCAGGCAGGAGTTTGATTTTGATGCTGCTTTGCGTTTTCAGGTAATGGATTTGCTGGTGAAAGAAAATCGGGAAGTGACATTGGTGGTCGAGGAGATTGTTCGCAAAACGGCAGGGAGAGAAGCTGGTAAGTACAGTCAACTTCAGCCAACCTCGCATTATGTGCCGGTGTATAGATCTTCCAGTACCGAGTTTGGAGATATTTGCCTGATTAATTTTTCGCCCAATGGTAATAAAACCTGGCAGTTTAAGCTTGGTAAAGAGGAGATAGATGCTGATCCTTCAGAGTTTTCCAGTCTCGTTTTTTGCGACGGAAATAGTGTGTATGTTTTGTATAATGGAATGGATTCGCTTACGGAAGTCGGAGGTGATGCAAAAGGATCTGTTATTCAGCCGATGGTTTGTGTGGTTCAGGAAGACGGATCGGCGGTTAAATCTCCCATTTTCTCTGCCGAACAACAGTCTTCAGCCCTAATTCCTTCTAAATGTGTGCATTTTAAGAAGGGATGTTTTTTGCTGACAAGTAATTTTTTTAGTTACTTCGGTAAATAACACTTGCTTTTTGGGTTAATCAAATCCGGATTGGCTCGATTTTAGCTTTAATTCACATTCGCAGATTCGTTTGCGCTAGTTTTCAGTTTATATTCGTGGCATGAGATTGCTTGTTTTGTTAGTAATGGTTGTTTCTATAGGTGTTGCGTTCGGTCAGGGATGTAGCCGTGTTTGGTTGAAAGGTCGTGTTACAGACACGCTTCAAACACAAGCCTTTTACAACTTAATGGTGGTAAATCGCACTTCGGGTTTGGGTGTTTTTGGTCAACCCGATGGTTCGTTTGGTGTGTATGTAAATGCCAATGATTCGATTACGCTTTCGGTGAAAGGGTATTACATGGTGGGTTTTCGGGTAACGCCTGATTCTACCTGTCAGCACAATGTGAACATGGCCATTATCGAAAAAGGAACCGATTTGCAAGAGGTGGTGATTCGTCCGCTGAAAACCATTCAACAGGTGAAAGAAGAACGTGCGGCATTGGCCTTGCGTGAAACCCGAACCATTACCGGACTTGAGGCTTTCCAAAGCCCGATCACAGCATTGTATCAACGCTTCTCGCAACGTGAACAATCCAAAGCGGCAGTGGCTGCTATGCAGTACAAAGATTCGCAGGAGGCTGTTTTGAAAGAGTTGTTGCGTTTGTATGTGGCGTATGATATCATCGAAATGACGGATGAAGAATTTGAGTCATTTATTGCCTTCCTAAATATGGATGAGAATTTCCTGAAAACCGCTTCCGATATGGAGTTGGTGACGTTTATTAAGGATAAGTTTGAGCACTATAAGAGAATTAAGAATTAAGAATGCGGAATTATGAATTGAGGAGTCGCCTTGCCTTTGGCGCTTCGATATTTCACTGAAATCTAACTTAGAACGCAATTATGAATTCTTCATTCTGAATTCATAATTCGCCTTCGGCGGCTTCCATCAACTGTTTCTCATACATCTGAGCATACAATCCGGCTGATTGCATTAGCATTTCGTGTGAACCTGTTTCAACGATTTTCCCTTCTTCCATTACCAGAATTTTGTCGGCGTTACGCAATGAAGAAATGCGGTGACTCACAATAACAGTGGTGGTTCCGTTGCGTTCGGTGTATTTGCGCAGGTTGCGTAAGATGATTTCTTCGGTTTCCGTATCTACGGCCGACAGGCAATCGTCGAGGACCAATAATTGCGGTTGACGAATCAAAGCCCGGGCGATGCTAACGCGTTGTTTTTGTCCGCCACTCAGATTTACGCCTCGTTCACCCAAAAGTGTGTCAAAACCTTCGTCAAAGGCTAAAATGTTGTGCAAAACATGCGCGTCTGAGGCGGCTTGTTCCAATTCGGCCTGATCGTAACTGGTTCCTTGGCTCCCGAAAGCGATGTTGTTGCGAATGCTGTCTGAGAATAAGAATACATCTTGCGGCACCACGCCAATTTCTTTGCGAAACTGATCAAGATTGATATCGGAAAGCGATGTGTTGTTGTACAAAACATTTCCTTCGGTGGCTTCAATCTGACGCAACAACAAGTGGGTGAGGGTCGATTTTCCGCAACCGGTTCTACCAATAATTCCAAGTGTTTCTCCGCGTTTGATGCTAAACGAAATGTGTTCGAGTACGTTTTTATCGGTGCCGGGGTAGTGGTAACTCACATTGTTGAATGTAATCGATGAAAGTGCCTCGTTTTTTTCAGTAGAGTGGTTTTTGATGTCCGGATCTACTTGCAAAAATTCGTTGATTCGTTGTTGCGAAGCCGACGCACGTTGAATAATCGACGTTACCCAGCCAACACTCGCAAACGGCCAAGTTAGCATCATTACGAAACCGATGAAGGTGATGATGTTTCCGGGGTTGACTGAATTTAAATAAACAGGTTTTCCGTTTTTGAGGATAACTTCTCCAAGTTCATTTGTTTCAGGATAACTAAGCAATCCACCTACATAAACGGTAATCAATACACTTGCTCCGATCAAAAAGGTAATAGTTGGCATGAACAACGCGTTGGTCAATACCAGTCGCATGTTGCGTTTGTGGTATTCTTGCGAAGCTTTCGAAAAACGTTCTTGCGTTTGTTTTTCTTGAATGTAGGCTTTGATCACCCGAATTCCCGAAAAAGTTTCCTGCCCAATGGTGCTGAGTTGCGATTGTTGTTGCTGTACCGATTTACTCAACCGATTCATTTTATTGGACACAAAATAGATCAGTAACCCCATGATCGGAAGTGGAATCAGGGTGTAAATCGTCAATTCCCAGCTGATTTTGATCATTTGATAACTTACCAATGGAAATAAAATCGCCAGATTAACCGTGTACATGATTCCCGGGCCCAAATACTGGCGTACTTGCGATACGTCTTCTGAAATACGGTTCATTAAATCGCCGGTAGATTGCGATTTGAAGAAGGTGTAGTGCAATTGCTGGTATTTTCGGTAGACTTCATTCTTCAGGTCAAATTCAATGCGGCGCGACATCACGATAATGGTTTGTCGGGTCAGGAATAAAAACACGCCTTTGATAATGGAATACAAGATGTAGAGTCCTGCCAGTTTGAAAGCGAGTGTTGATACGGCTTCTGCTGTACTTTTGGTAGTTGCTTCGCGAAAAGACTCGGCTGCTTCACCCAAAATAATGGGCATTTTAACGTAGAAATAGTTTTGAATCGTGATGAAGAGAATGCCAAGTAATAAATGCCAGCGGTACGCGTAAAAATATTTGTTCAGATAGCTTAGAGACTTCATGCGATATATTTCCTATTTTTGCCCCGCGAACAGCGGTTCTTGTAAGTTGCAAAATTAGCCATTCGCGTTCAATTGAAGACGAATTAAAACAAAATCATGTTTGAGGTAAAAGAGATGAAGGATGTGAATTTGGCCGAGAATCCGGTCATTGCACAAATGGGCACTTACAACCATGAACAATTGTTGTTTTGCAACGACAATGCGACTGGGTTGAAAGCGATCATCGCGGTTCACAATACAGTGTTAGGTCCTGCTTTGGGTGGAACACGCATGTGGATGTATTCCAATGAAATGGAGGCGTTGAATGATGTATTGCGCTTGTCTCGCGGTATGACTTACAAGAATGCGATCTCGGGTCTCAACCTTGGCGGTGGAAAAGCCGTTATTATTGGTGATTCGCGTACCATGAAGTCAGAAGCTTTGTTTAGACGTTTCGGAAAGTTTGTTCAATCATTGGGTGGTAAATACATTACTGCCGAAGATGTGGGTATTTCTCCGTTAGACATGACATGGGTAAACATGGAAACAGATCACGTTGTTGGTTTGCCTGGTAAAAGTGGTGATCCTTCGCCTGTTACAGCGCATGGTGTTTACGTAGGGATGAAGGCGTGTGCAAAAGCACAGTTCGGTTCCGATTCATTGGCCGGAAAAAAAGTAGCGGTGCAAGGTGTTGGTCACGTAGGTGAATACCTGGTGAAAAGCCTGGCGCAAGAAGGAGCAGAGGTGTTTATCACGGATATTCACGAAGAAACCTTGAAGCGTGTTGCTGCAACGTACGGTGCCAAAGTGGTGGGATTGAACGAGATCTACGACATTGACATGGATATTTACGCTCCATGTGCTTTGGGTGCAACGGTGAATGATGATACGCTTAGTCGCTTGAAATGCTCGATTATTGCCGGTGCGGCAAACAATCAGTTGGCGAATGAGAAAGTACACGGTCAGGCGGTTGTTGACAAAGGAATCATTTACGCTCCTGATTTTGCATTGAACGCAGGTGGTGTGATCAATTGTTATTCGGAAGTGAAATCACTTACTCCGGAATGGGCAATGGCGAAAGCAGAAGAAATTTACACAACGATCGGGAATATCGTAGCGCGTTCTAAAAGCGAAAATATCCCAACATATCAAATTGCAAATAAAATGGCTGAAGAACGTATTCAGTCAATTGGAAATGTTAAACTTCCTTTATAATTGAAATAAAATAAAATGCTGAACAGAAGACATTTACGTATTAAAGTTCTTCAGGCTTTGTACGCTTATTTCCAGTCCGATGAGGATAACCTTCGCAAGACGGAAACCGAGCTGATGAAATCCGTGGAACGTATCTACGACCTTTACCTCTACTTACTGCTCAGCTTTGGCGAATTGAAAGAATTGGCCGAATACCGCATGGACGAGAATAAAAAGAAAATTCGTCCGGGAGAAGAAGATTTGAATCCGAACCGAAAGTTTGCCGACAACAAAATCATCGAGCAGTTATTGGCTTCGTATGAATTGCGACTTGCAGCTGAAGAACGTTCGGTGAATTGGATCGGTGATGAAAACCGTGAAATGTTCCGCAAGATTTTCATTCAAATGCGTGAAAGCGAAAGTTGGTTTACCTTCATGGGCAACGGAATGGAAGGTTTTGAAGAAGACCAACAGTTTGCAATGGCCTTGTTTAAGAACGAAATTGCGAATTCCGAAATTTTGTACCATCACTTCGAAGAAAAGAACATTCACTGGATCGACGATATCGATTTGGCGTGTAGCATGGTGGTGAAAACCATTAAAGCCGCAACCGAAGATGGAAAAATTAAGGTGTTGCCGTTGTACAAAGACAAAGACGACGAACAGGAGTTTATCCGTACGTTGTTGCGCAAAACCATTTCCATGGATTCAGAAAATCACGCATTGATTGATGATTTGACGAAAAACTGGGAGGTGGATCGTATCGCCAAAATGGATATTCTGTTGTTGAAAATGGCCATTACCGAATTACAGGTGTGTAAAAACATCCCGAAAAAGGTAACGCTCAACGAATACATCGAGATTTCGAAGTTCTATTCTACGCCGAAAAGTCACGGATTTATCAATGGTATTTTGGATAAAGCCATTGATCGTCTGGAAAAAGAACAGAAGATCTTGAAAATAGGTCGCGGATTAATGAACGATAAATTATAAGACATGAAACGAATAGGAATAATGGTGGTTTCGCTTGCTTTCTTGGCGATGGGTTGTACTTCAGGTGAAGCAACTGTGGGCGATCGTACCACCATGAAAGTTGCTCCGGTGGTTGATCTTGGAAAAGTGGCATTGGGCGAGGTAGTAAATGCTAAATTTACGGTTGAAAACACGGGTGATAAGCCATTGATTATGGGGGAAGTAAAAGGTACGTGTGGTTGCACCGTTGCCGACTGGACCAAAGAATCAATTGCGCCCGGAGAAAAAGGGTTTGTGAAAGCGCAAATCAACACGGCCGGCTTTAGTTACGGACCTGCAACGAAAGGTGTAAACATCGTTGCAAACACAGATCCGGCAATTACGCCGTTGCATGTGAAGTTAAATGTGATCAAATAATAACAATTATAAATAAACAATAAAGCAGTTATGCAAGGTGGTGGACAAATAATCATGTTGGTCTTGATGGTAGTAGTATTTTACTTCTTCATGATCCGACCTCAAATGAAAAAACAAAAAGAACAAAAGAATTTTCGCGCAAACTTAAAGCAGGGTGACAAAGTGATTACCATTGGTGGTATTCACGGTAAAATTCTTGAAGTAACAGATACGACGGTTTTGGTGAACTCTGAAGGAACGAAATTGCGTTTCGAGAAATCAGCGATCTCTCAATCGGTTGCTGAGATTTTGACAGCTTAATAACGCTTTCAAACAACGGATTAAAGTCCATTTACTTCGGTAGATGGGCTTTTTTTTATCAACTAATTGGTTTACCAAGATAATTCGCAACGCTAACGATTTCGTTGTATGTAGGAGTCTTTGTACTTGAAACCTGATTTACATCGTAGCGTAAGTAATATACCTATCTTCCTTCGCAGTAAGTAATATTGCTAACTTGCTTCATAGTAAGTAATATACCTATCTTCCTTCGTAGTAAGTAATATTGCTAACTTGCTTCATAGTAAGTAATATACCTATCTTCCTTCGTAGTAAGTAATATTGCTAACTTGCTTCATAGTAAGTAATATACCTAACTCCCTTCTCGGTAAGTAAT
>JBILJP010000255.1:0-7769 GCA_044377135.1 Fluviicola sp. | reverse complement strand
GTCACGAAGTAAATACCTTCTTCCGGTAAGCTCAGTGACTTGGTAGTAGTTCCATATACGATGGTTTCCGTTTGAACGGTTTTTCCGCTAACGTCGTTGATGGTTAATTTCCCTTCAATCCCTTCAAAAGCCACGGTAAATGATCCGTGCGAAGGATTCGGATAGATTGCCATTCCACTTTCCGAAGATGTTTCGTTCAATCCGGCGCCCAGCGTGGCCGTGTAAACGTAATCGCGGAAATTAGCAATCATGGTAGCTGCTTCTGCCAATTCACCGTGAACCACTAATCCTCCATTTACGTCAATGTCTCTAAGTCCTTTTTCATAATCGGCATCAATGTGCACAGATTCACCGCCATTTTCAGTAACACTTTGTGCCAATACTTCTGTCTCGAAATAATTAGCATCGCCCAATCCGTGTAGTTCCAATCCTTGATTCAGACTGGCTCCGGCCATTCCTTCCAGCAAAATAAATCGGTAGCCCGAAGCCCATCCCCAATGCATAGAAGGTGATTGTGGTGCAAGCGGACTATTAGCGGGTTGCAAAGAAGGATCGTCATGATTGACAGGTGTATGTACGCCGATGTGGAACCGAATTCCTTCGATATTGGTCACATTAAACGAACCCAATTCAATGGTTGTTAAAGCGCCGTTAACAGTTACCAACGCCACCACATCATCCGGAACAGTCATCAATTGACCGCCGTTGTGAACGATGGTAAATTTGGTAACATAGTATTTCAACGCCGAAAGGTTAAAAGCATTTCCCAAATTATTTGAAGCCGCCGTTCCCAATGCAAAATCATTGGTCCCCAAATGATGGTGCATTACCAAACGAACGGGAGTTTGAGCGTAGGTCAAAGCCAACAAGAAGTTGAACAGTAAAAGCGTAAAGAATTTTTTCATATCCGAAAATAAAGTCTGCTTAAAAATAAGAAGAAATCCAATGTTTCTTGCAAATGAAAATCAAGTTACTGTTGAAATGCTAGTAGGTAGTGCTTCAGTGAACATTTTTAAGTGGTTTGTTCAAGGTTTAGGATTATCGACAATAAGATGCGCGATCAGTCTTAGGCTAATCGCGCATCTGTTTTATTCTGTTATTTCAGTACCATCACTGCTGAATAATCAACCGTTGTGTATGCAATTCTTTGTTGTTTGAAATCAGGGAAACAATGTACATTCCCGGATCCAAGGTTCCTTTAGCCAATTCCAATTTATTCAAATCACGTGTGGTCAACTCGATGGTTTTGATCAGTTTTCCATTCATGTCGAAGATCATGATAGCCGATTGTGCCGTTGGGTCGATTCCTGTAAATCCGATAGTCACCGCCGCATTGCTTGGGTTGGGGTGAATGGTCATGGTGCTCGAAGCGCTCAACGGATCAAGATTGCCCGACTGAATATCTTTCATGCGTGCCAATTCATCCTGTAAACTAGCAATGGTTGATTGTTGCTCTTTGATTGCTTCTACTACTACCGGAATCAAGGCTGTATAGTTGACTGCTTTGTAGCCGTTTTCAAGCGTGTACACCATTTCTGGCAATACTTTTTCTACTTCTTGCGCAATAAACCCGAGTTGTTTTTCGTCACCGAATCCCATTTCCGGATTGCTGGCTTTATCCCAGTTATAGGCAACTCCGCGCATTTTCAATAGTTTTTCCAATGACCCTTCCAGGTTGGTGACATCTTTTTTGTAACGAGCGTCAGATGTGATGAGGTAACCGTCACTCATCGTAATTCCATTGACTTTGAGTTTTAAGGTTCCTGATGTAACCGTTGACCAAGGTCCTGGTTGAACATTGTTGGTCAACGTTACCGTAAACGGAAATGCTCCGGTTGTTGCAATTCCAACTGAAGTACCGTCGTCGTAAATTTGTGAACAAGTGTAGGTTCCGCTATTGTATTTCGGGACATAATTGGTGGCAAAGCAGCTGTTAATGGCAACTGTATTCATGGAGATTTTACTGTCGTAAACATATCCGGAGGCGTCTTTTACTAAGAGGTTTCCCTTGCCTGTTTGCAGATTTTCAAAGCGCACGTTAGAATTGGTTCCCGGATCGAGTGGTTTAAAAGCCGAATTGACATGCAAGGTAGCAGTTGGGGCCGATGTGTGCAGACCGAAATTACCTGTGGCTACCATTGTTCCTATTTCCAAACTTTGCGATGGAATCCAGGAGTCGAATTGAAAGATCAGGCGATTGATATCTGGTGCCATATCTACATTGTCGCCAAATGCGATGATAGCATTGGCTTCGTTCCAGTTGTCGTAGCGCAACCCGAAAAAGGCTCTGTCGGTTGACCAATTGGAAGTGAATCCGTAATAACTACAATTTGCCGGAGGAAAACTGGCAACGTCGCAAGTACCGATATTGGCCCATTGATCGGAAGCATTTCCATACGTTCCGCTTTGAAGATGACCAAGTCGGTTGTCGGAACCGTTTGTGCCGTCAATAATCCAATCATTTCCTTGCGTACACAGGTTGGAAGTGGGAACGTTAACTAATTGTGCTTGAGCGTTGCTACCTAGAAACAATACGGTAGCCATGAGTGCCGCAGCCCTCATTTGGTAAATTTGAGTTCTCATAAGAATAGTGTTTAAATGTCGGAATAAGTTACAGCGAAAGGATTGATTAATCCAAATTTTTTATGTTAAAAATTAGAGTTTAATCATTGATAACTAAGTAGTTAGTATCTTGCTTCATTGACATTTAAAGGCAGCGTAAGGCGTTAACAAAGGCGCGAAAATTATCGCGCCTCTGCCACCATTTGTTGATTTAGGGTGATTATGGTGTTCGTTTTGCCCGAAATGATCTCGGGGCAAATCGTAATTTACTGATGATCAGCTTAAAATGTATCTCAATACCTTTGCGGCATTATAGGCGTCATCGGCACCGTTGTGATGCAACCCGTCGAAGGGTTCATTGATGGTGCGCAAGGCACGTTTAAGACCACGCATGCCTGTGAGTTTCATTTTTGCACAAAACAAAGGCATGATGTTGAGGTAACTATTCCCCATCGGAAAAGGCACCTGTAAGTCGCGGCATTGCTTTTCCAGTTGAATCCTGTCGAATGCACCGTAGCCCGCCCATAACCGTTGTTCGGGTTCGTACTGCTCACGCACAATCTTGCATGCATCGGCGAAAGGAATGCCCTTTTCACTGATCAGATCGTGTGTTATGCCCGTGAGCTCGGTGCAGAAAGGAGTGATTTCCGATCGTTCGGGGATCACATAAATGCTCTGTTTGTCGGTAATTTCACCGGTGGCTACCACTAGGTTGCAAATACCTATTTCAAGGATGTCGACACTTGAGCCTATGGGAATTTCGTCGTCTCCCCAACAGGTGGCTTCAAGGTCGATCACCACAATTTTATCCGGTTTGTACATTGTTGTTACATGTTTAATGAATGTGTTTCAGATCGGAAATTCCGGTCGTTTTTTGACATGAGAATTCCCTTACGAGACAAATCTCGTTTGCTTGACAGAAGTTGCGTTCATGAACCGATTGGCGGTCTTGACAAATTTCCGTCACATTTCAGGAGCTGTCCTTTTCAATACTTCCCGCCCATAACTGTGTTCGGGTTTGCGTTTGCTACGCATGGGATTGCTTAAAAGGGACTAGATTATCCTAAAATCGTCCGCAAAATCTTGGCGATGTTGTTGGCATCGTCTATACCGCGGTGATGTGTGCCTTCCAATGGAATCTTGAGGAACTTCAACGCACCGTCCATACCCACTTCATGACCGAGTTTGTTCTTCAGCGCGAAAAGCGTTTTCACATTGATGTGCGAGGGACCAAACGGATAGCCGATTCCCAAATCACCACATTGCCGTTGAAACTGCTTCAAATCATACGCTCCGAAACTGGCCCAGGCTCTGCTTTGTGTTTGGTATTCTTTCCGCAAGATCGCACAGGCTTCCTTGTACGAAATACCTTCTCTATCCACCAATTCGGGAGTAATCGTGGTCAATTCCGTACAGAAATCACTCACGGTTGAACGTTCCGGTTTCACAATGATTCCGCGGTTGTCGGAGATTTCGCCTGTATTGACATCCAATAAACAGATCCCAATTTCAATAATGTCACTCACCATTCCTTCGGGAGCATTGCCATTCCAGCAGGTAGCCTCAATGTCTACTACTGCTATTTTATCTAATAATTTTGCCATTTTTTCTAATTTTTAAATGTTCGTGTAATCCTGCTTTGTCTTACCAAAGCATTGAAATTCTCAGACACAACAAATCCACAATGGATTGAGTCCAAAATTGTTCAACACGAATAAAGCAACCATTTGCTTTCCCGGGTGATTTTAATAATAGCTCTTTCGAAGGTTTTCGGGAGGAATATAATCGCGAAGTTCGATCATAGGTGATGCTCTTCCCGGAGGAGCGCTTGTATTGAAATCACATAGCCGATGACGGTGGCGGCAGTAAGGGTTTCGTAACGAATTACGACGCAAAGATACACACACATGTCAGACCGATAAGCAGAAAGTCCTGTAAATGAAGGAAAACAAGGTTTCGTTGATCGAATGGTAGCGATCATTGACCAAAGGCCATTGAGACATTGGTTTATTCCATGTGAGTGCGCAGTTTATAATGGTATATGTACTTTTTATACCCGAAATCTGAGAGAAAATAGTTCAATACTAATCTGTTGCACAGGTGCAACTACTCTGCGCTCTTTGCGTCTCTGCGTTGAAAAATGTTTAACGCAAAGTTTCAAAGGGCGCAAAGATTTAAAGTGCTTTGCAGTTTATAGTATAACTATTCGTATTTGGGGGGCAATTGTGATTATATCCCGATTTATCGCACACACCAATATCTCAAGCTCAGTAGATTGGCTCCGGATGCTTCCCGAGCCAATTACACTCTAATCATCCCTAGCTACTACGCTTCCGTTGTTTTCACCCCGGCATACATCGTGCTGCTAATTCCCATCAAGGCGAGCAGCGTGTCGCTAATCTGTGGAATAATGAGATCTCCGATCACCACAGTCACAAAATAACAACATAAAAACACGGTGAAAATGAGCAATTGCATGCGGTGTAAACTGATGCTTTGACCATTGTTCAAGACATCGAATATCAGATTTTTAGATTGGTTGTCGTTAATAAACGAAGTTAGTTCAGCTGGCGCTAATGGAGTTCCACCGCCGGAAGGTGTATCAAGTAAATTTCCTAAATAGAATGTACCTCCGCTAATGCCGAGTAGTAATAAGGTACTTCCAGTTGGCGAAATGAGTACATCGGTGATGATCCAAATGTGAAGCATGCCAAAGAGAATAACCAATAACCAAAGTAGAAATTGTAGTCGAGCTAAGCTGTAAGGAACTTTTTTGATGTTGATGATTCCTGCGGCAGCATTGGTATCGTCCTCGTCCTTTGTTATGAAACTAATTCTTGCTCCTCGGGAAGTAAAAAGAGCCGTGTCTTTTAAAAGTGCTCTACCGAACCAAATAATAACGAGTACCAAAAGAATAAAAGCAGGATAAAAGATCCATCGCATCCAAAGGTGAGAAGTATAAAGGTTAATGGTATGTGGGGTAGCTATTGGTTGAAACTCTTTTGTTAATGTACCAAGCTTAATCACTGAATTTCGATGCGTTTTCCAATAGTTTGGGTTGCTGTAATACAATTGCCAAGGCGAGTTTTTTGCCGTGTCGCGTTCCAGTCGAAATACCAAACCCGGTTCAGATTCATTGATAAACAAAGGCTTCATGTTCGGAAAACAAATGCCATTGATCCAAAGGCGGTACTGGTTGAAGTTTTTCCGCACACTGTCTAAGTCTCCTCGATTAACAGCAACAATCAGATAGTCTCCCGGAAAAACAGCACTAATCTTCTTTTTTGAATTCGAAGCTTCTTTTGCTAAGTATTTTGAAACAGAATTGACTTGAATGGTCGTTACCGCTTTCGGTTTTTTAGCAGTATCTACAGTGTTAGTGCTGTTACCAGCAGTTGCACTCGTGTTGGGGGGAGTGTTCGTGCCGGTTTGTGTTTGAGAGAATCCCGTAAATACCGATGTAAAGCAAATGAAGTAAGTTAGTAAACGCAAGTTTTTCATAGTGATAGTTGTTGTGAATAGCATGTTTAACTAATTAAGCGGTTTAAATATAAAACTTTATTGAGAATGAGCAAATTGAAAATGTAAAATTGAAAAGGTTGGTGGTCCGCTTTTCAATTTTCAGTTTTACAATTTCAATTCAAATGACCTACTTTTGCCATATGAAAGAATTGCTGTTCGTTGTGTCTCTTACTGTTACCTGCTTCGGGAGTGCTCAAACTTCGCTGATTGACAGTTTGAAAAAGGCCCTGACTTTACCGGTGCAAAACGATACCATGCGCGTGATTCAATACAACGAATTGGCCTGGAATTACCTCGATTATTCCAGCGAAAAAGCATTGTATTACCAGCAAAAAGGATTTGCCTTCGCCCAAAGGATTCATTACCTCGATGGTGAACTTGATGCACTCAATACCAAAGGAATTATCCTGCGCTATGCCAATAAAGGCGATGAGGCTATCGAGATCTATTACCGCATCATTGCCGCGCGAAAAAAACAAGGCAAACACGATAAACTCATCGGGGCGTATTCAAATTTAGGCTCAGTATACTATGAAACCGGGAATACAGCCTATGCGCTTCGGTATTATAAGAAAGCATTCGATTTGTCGGTGCAATACAAGCAGGAAGAAAATCAATTGACCTTACTGACCAACTTAGGCGTGGCCTACAAAGAAGCCGGATTGTACGATCAGGCACTTTCAACGTTTGAAAAAGGGTTGAAGTTGAACCGGAAATTTAACGACCGTTTTGAAGAGGCCCAGTTGTACTTAAACATCGCTACGGTGTATAACGAACGTAAACTTTACAAAGAAGCCATTCGTTACAACGAACATTCACTGAAAATCTACCGCCAACTCGGTATTCCGCGTTCAATGGGAATTGTACTCTTTAACTTAGCTACCGAATACCGCGCTACCAATCGTTATGATCTGGTTGAAAAAGTGATCCGTGAAATGGAAGTGATCAGTCGTCAGTTGAAAGAAGACGAATTCGATTGTTCACTTGCGCAAACAAAAGCCAACTTTTTTCACGAAACGAATCGCCATGCCAAGGCCTTGGTAGAAATTGAGAAAGCTTTTCAGTTGGTCGACAGCACTTCAGATATATTCTTCTACTCGGAATTATTGCTGACAAAAGCGGATATTCTGGTTTCCCTCAACCAAACCGACAAAGCGCTTTTTACCGCACGTGAAGGTGTAGCGATTTTGGAGCGGAATGATGACCAGATGCGTTTGGCGAAAGCCTATTTTGTCCTCGCTGAAATTGAAAAGGCAGGCAATAATTTTAAAGAAGCGTTGCGCCTGGTGGAAACAGCCAATGAGCTGAGTCGAAAATCGACCTTAGCAGCGCTCGATGAGCAAATCGCTACCCTGAATGTGTTGAATGAATTAGACCGGAAGGAACAAGATTTACAGCTTGCCAATCACAAAAACAAAGCGGCTATTGCCAAAAACGAAAAGCAAGCCAATCTGATGTGGGCCGGTGGATTGATCGGTTTACTGGTCTCGGTATTGCTTGTTTTTAGTGTGCGTTCCAATCAACACAAGCGCAAAACCAATGGCTTGTTGCAGGAACAGAAAACCGAAATTGAAGCGCAAAAGCAAACCGTTGATGAAAAACAACGCGAAATCCTCGATTCGATTCATTACGCCAAACGCATTCAGCAAACCTTACTCGCGCAGGAAGAACACATCCGGCAGTTT
>JBILJP010000016.1:0-28625 GCA_044377135.1 Fluviicola sp. | reverse complement strand
AGTTGTTCTGCTTCCACGCGTTGTTTCATGGCCGGAATGATATCGCCATCACCCACCAACATAAGTACCGTATCGTTCAGGAAATGCATCATGGCAATGGCTTCTTCCACTCCACGATCAATGTTGAGTCCGGCACCTTGCATGATGAGTAAGTGCTTATTTTCAGGGATTCCCAGCTCGCTTTTACTTGGTATATTAGTCGGTTTCCACAGCGGTGAAACATTGCGCACTACCTGAATGGGAACGTGGTACTTTTGATGGTACTTCCCGGCAATGGATTGGTTCACGGTATAAACCGTTTTCAATTTCGGGAAGGCAAATTGTTCGATGCGTTCCCAAATACGACGCACTTTCGGTCGGCTCAGCAATTCGGGAACTTCCGTGAAGTATTCGTGTGAATCGTAGGCCAAAGGAACGCGTTTGAAACGTGCAATCAATACATTCGGAAGCAAGGTGTCCAAATCATTGGAAACCAATAATTGGCTCTTACGAAACAACAAAAAGAAAAACAGCCGCAGGTTAAAGAAGGCATAAAACAAGGCTCCTTTTTCAAACAACAACACCATCCGTTTGGTGGAATAGGGCCGTTGATTAAGCGCAACACTATCGCGTTTTTTGCGGCCTACTAATAATACATCATATCCTTGATCGGTGAGGAATGAGCAGACCTTATGCACCCGCTGATCGGTACTTAAATCATTGATAACACTTACAATTGCTCTGGGTTTCGACATGTGTTCTTTCGGTGTCTCAAAAATAGCAGAATCCGTTCAATGATTTGCTTAACGTGAAAAACGGGGGTTTATTCCGTATCTGCGGCGGATACATTGTATTGTGTTTCCCACGAATTCTTTTAGCTCCTCTCATCAGCGACGGCTGATGGGAACACATCCGCATTATCTGTGTGGGGCAAAAACCGCTGTGTTTTGGTAGAGTGCTTCACAAAAAAAGGGTGACGAAAACCGCCACCCTTCATTTCTTCCGAAAACCGGAATTATAGTTTTGTCACTTTTCGTGTACTTACCACAGCACCATTGCTGATGCGGATTTGGTACATTCCTTTGGCAAAAGTTGTCATATCGAAATGAGCGATTGAACCGGCAACGTTTTGTTGCACCGCCAATACTTTACCTGTCATGTCAACCAACGCAATTGAAACTTGCTCTTCGCTTACATTTGAAAGATCAATTGCAAGATCAGAAGAAGTCGGGTTCGGATAAACCATAACACCCGAGAAGATATTCTCTTCTAATGATGCCTGACCGGCTTGAATGGTAACCTCATAGTCTTCAACCTCGCCGTAAGTAGATGAACCACATGGAACAATTGCGCCGTCATCCGTTAAGTAAGACATACGAACACGCATTGCCACCTGACCGATTGTTGCATTTGCAGGAACAGTAAAGGTAAACGCCGTATTGAACGCAGCTTGTGTTGCAATTGCATAACCAACTTGTTCGCCTGCATCCAGGAAATCATTGTCGTCATTCCAGTCAATCCAAACAGCCATTTCGTCGTTTGTATATGCTGTACCAACACCTTGACCTGTAATTTGCGGAATGCAAGTTACCGTGTATTGTTGGTTGGTACCCAACGTTGTGGTAGCAGCATAACTTGCATAATTTGTACAAGCTGTTGTATTGTTGATAGTTCCAAGCGTTACGTTTTGGATAAACTCATCGCACGTAGTTGAAGCCGCTGTACAAGGACCTGTTGCCAACGTTACAGTGATGTAGTTAACTTTTGTTTCGGTGTCTGAACCGGCAGAATTAGAGGCGGTCAATGCAATGGTATACTGACCCGCAGTAGTGAACGTAACTTGCGGATTTTGAGACGAAGCTGATGTTCCTCCGGCATACGACCAACCTGAAGCTGGTGTAATTGACCATGACCAGGTTGTTGGAGTATTAGTAGAAAGATCGGTAAAGTTAACTGTTCCACCCACGTTCAATGTAGTTGGGTTTCCAACAAAGTCAGCAACCGGAGTAACCGGATTAACAGGAGTACAAGGATCAGCAGAACCGTTCAATACCAATAAACCTGTATTTCCCGGATCAAGGTAGGTTTTCAACTGCTCATTGGAAGGAGCGCCGTTTGATGTCCAGTGAAATGACATTTTACCGTAAATATCCGGAGAACTGAGTGCTGTACAGTATGAACTACCACCTGTTAAGGTTCCGATTTGACGGCCAGCGCTGTTAAACAAAGGTGACCCCGATGATCCTCCTTCGGTAACACCATGCCCATTCGAATTGGCTGTCCAGGTAAGTTGCCAGTGTGAATTAGCAACCGCTCCACCCCAGGAAGTACTTGTTGTAGTACCCGAGAAAGTAGAGATTTTTTTGATATCCCCTGCCGGGTGGTGAATACCTACACCGCCAGTAGTTGCAGTTGTATTGGCATCCCATCCGTTCCAGTATGCATTGAATGCAGCTGATTTTAAGGTAGTAATCGTAGTTGCTTGGTTGGCCAAAGACCCCAATTGCACCAATAAGAAATCGGAACCAGAATCACCACCGTTATCGTTGGAACTAGCCAAACGTACACAACCTGTAATGAAATTGTCATCCAACGTTCCTGCAGAACCCGGACTAGTACAACCTGCGGCTTCGTAACGGAAATAAAATATCCATTGATTGGAGTTACTTGCAGAAGTACTAACCCCACAGTGAAGAGCTGTCAAAAACAACGGTTTACAATCCTGAGCAGTATTGTTTACCAAGGTTCCTGAAC
Source organism: Fluviicola sp. (assembly GCA_044377135.1). Taxonomy (GTDB): domain Bacteria; phylum Bacteroidota; class Bacteroidia; order Flavobacteriales_D; family Crocinitomicaceae; genus Fluviicola. The sequence continues at coordinate 25,892 of JBILJP010000016.1, read as the reverse complement.
ACCATCCTGCACCGCCACCATCCACAACATAGATACGAGCAACACCTCTTTTTTCTTCTTGCCAGCTGTCTCCAACCGGTGAACAGTTAACGTTGATTTCACACGCATCTGATTCGTTGATCTTTTGAACTGCCGGATTTCCTGTAGAACGGTAGTTGTAAACGATACGATCCATTTGAATTTCAGAAGCTTTAGAACCAACCGGCTCTACAATTTGAAGTGTCATTTCATCACCGAAACACAACGCCATATTTTGTTGGAAATGATCCAATACGTCGGCAGATGTAAGTGTTTTGTGTACACGCAAACCTTGTGTATTGAATACATCAACGGTGGTTTGATCGTAGATTTTGAAGGTTTGAAACAAGAAGCTCAACGCTTCTGCTCCTTGAAATTTAACGTGCAATTGCCAAACGCGATCACCGTTTTCCAATGTTTTCCAAGAACCTGAGTTAGACGTAGTAACATCTGTGTAAGCGAATACACCAATACGGTATAATTCACCGTTTCTGTCACGTTGCTCGTCTTCTAAACGAAGGGCTTCTAAATCTGGTTGTGGGAACGAAACAGTAGGTGTGCCGCTATAAAGTTTTAAATTCTTTGAAATGACCTGATTGGGAACCGATTGTGAAAAACCGGCAAAACCAAGCATCAAAACAAAGAACCCTGCGGAGAGTAGTTTTCTTTTCATTTTACTTGTTTATTTTAGCATAGTCACCAAATTTAATGTCTTTTAACATAAGAATCCAATTATTTGCGTTTTTTTTACCGTACAATTTGTTCCATGTATCACATTTTAGTCATCGAAGATGAGCCGGCATTGTCGGAAATGATCCAATTAAACCTCGAGTTGGAAGGATATGACGTTACGTCCTGCAATAATGGTAGGGTGGCGTTGACATACACGGAAAAATTGAGCCAATTTCAATTGGTTGTTTTGGACGTGATGTTACCCGAAGTAAGCGGACTAGACATTTGCCGGGCATTTCGGCAGCAAAGCGATGTTCCTATTTTATTTCTTTCAGCCAAAGGAACAACCGTTGATCGCATTGCCGGATTGAAGCTTGGAGCCAATGATTATTTACCCAAACCTTTTGATTTGGAAGAATTGCTGTTGCGCATTCAAATTCTGCTGAAGACCAATGAAAAAGAGTTGGCAATGGCTGAAAACCTCATCGTTGGTACAAAAGAAGTGGTGTATGCTACCTACGAAGTGCATGATCATACAACCCATCAAAAGGAATTATTGACCAAACGCGAAATTGAGCTTTTGCAATTGTTTCAATCAAAACAAGACCAGGTTGTTTCGCGAGACGAGATTTTAGCAACTCTTTGGGGAAACGACCAATATCCAACCGGCCGAACAATCGATAATTACATTTTGAATTTTCGAAAGTTGTTTGAAACCGACCCGAAAAATCCGCAGTACTTTCATTCCATTCGCGGAGTGGGTTACAAGTTTACTTTGCCCGAATAATCCTATTTTTGTGACATGTCAGAAATTCAATCCGCTTCCACAAATACAAAACTAGAGCGCTACGATAAAGCGTATTTACGCATGGCCACCACATGGGCGCAATTGTCGCACTGCAGCCGCAAAAAAGTAGGGGCGCTTATTGTGCGCGACGGGATGATTATTTCGGATGGTTACAACGGTACGCCCGCCGGATTTGATAATTGTTGTGAGAATGAGCTCGGTGAAACACATTGGTATGTGCTTCATGCCGAAGCAAATGCCATTTTAAAAGTAGCCCGTTCTACCAACGATTGCAGAAATGCCACCTTATACCTCACCCTTTCACCCTGTAAAGATTGCAGTAAATTGGTGTTACAAGCCGGCATTTGTCGGGTAGCCTATATACACGAGTACAAAGACACCGCCGGAATTGATTTCCTGAAAGATGCGGGTGTTGAAGTTGTTCATATTCCAGACCCTTTTGACGATGTTGAAATCTAAGAATACCTTTTTATTGCCTTTTCTCTTCCTGACTTTTATGTCGGCGGGAATTTTTATCGGTCGCATTATTAGTAGTAATACAATCACCACCAGTAGTGAGCCGGGCAACTTCTCGAAGATGCAGGAGATTATCGGAATTCTGGATCAGGAATATGTTGATTCCATTGAGCGTGACGAGTTGTTTGAAAAGACGATTTCTGACATGTTGCACGAGCTCGATCCGCATTCCAACTACATACGCGCCGAAGATTTAAAATCGGCCAATGAGGTTATTCAGGGGAAATTCGGTGGCGTTGGAATTCGTTTTTCGATCATTCGCGATACCTTATGTGTGACCAATGTTGTGCCTCATTCACCTTCTGAACGGGCCGGAGTGCTTGCCGGTGATCGCATCATTAAGATCGACAAGAAATCGATTGCTGGCAAAAAAGTGAAGTCTGAAGATATTATGGGATTGCTGAAAGGCGATGAAGGAACACCTGTAACTGTTCTGATTTTGCGTGGTAAAAAACAGATTACCAAGAAGATTGTGCGTGGTATTATTCCAATAGAATCGATTGTGTGTGCCATTATGCTTGACAAGGAAACAGGTTACATTCGTTTGGATCAGTTTTCGGTGAGTTCTTCGTACGAATTTCATGAAGCGGCCCGCATGCTAAAAGAAAAAGGGATGAAAAAACTCATTTTCGATTTGCGTGAAAACGGTGGCGGTGTGTTGACGGGCGCGGTGCAAATTGCGGATGAATTTTTACCGTCAGGTGCTAAGATTGTTGAAGTTCGCGGTAAAAAAATGGTGAGTCCTCCTTATATCGCAACACCAGGCGGATTGCTTGAAAAAACGGTAGCAGTGGTACTCATCAATGAGAATTCCGCTTCGGCCAGTGAAATTGTAGCGGGTGCATTGCAAGACAACGATCGTGCTACGATTATCGGTCGTCGTTCGTTTGGAAAAGGCTTGGTGCAACAAGATTTTATGTTGCGTGATAGCAGTAACTTGCGTCTGACCATTGCGCGATACTATACGCCATCAGGCCGTTGTATTCAAAAAGATTTCGACGGTAACTACGACAAGTATTACCACGATCAATTCGATCGCCAATCAAACGGTGAAATGTTTGCTCCTGATTCTTCGATCTTTAAAAACGCGAAGAAATACAAAACGGTTCACGGTCGCACAGTATACGGCGGCGGTGGTATCATGCCCGATCTGTTTGTTGGGGTAGACACGTCTAATTCGTCTTATTATTACCTGGATTTACGTTATTCGGCGGCATTCCAGAATTTTGCCTTCGACTTTGTGCAACACAAGCGTTCCAATTGGAAAAACGAGCAAGATTTTTCGACCAAGTTTAATGTGAGTAACGAGTTGCTCGACCGCTTTGTTTATTACGCGCAAGACAACAACGATGTTCCACTGATCGAACGCGATTACAAAACCAGTTATGAATTGATTCGTCGTGCATTGAAAGCCGAAATTGCCCGCCAATTGTTCCTGGAGCAAGGGTATTTCACCATCACAACGAAATACGATACGGACGTTCAGAAAGCGTTGAAGTTTTTGAAGACGAAATAGGATTGAAAAATACGGTTGATTTGGATTAACGAAAAAGGGGCGCGATAAATCGGGTTATATGTATTATTCGCACCCAAATAAGAAAATCAGTGAATCTGCAATTTTAGTATTGCACAAGTGCAACTCTTTGCGCACTTTGCGCCTTTGCGGTGAAATAATACCAACGCAAAGGCGCGGAGGACGCAAAGATTATTCTGCTTTGCAGAATGATAAACAATAAAAAATAACCTCCACTTTGATTCAACTATGAAGTATTGTTAATGGGTGTGGATTGTGATTATTTACCGATAAATCGGGCCCCTACTATTTATAACTAATTTGCTTACTGCTTCAACACCGTTGTTGAGCTAAACCCACCATTTCGGTTCATGGAAACCATGTAACTTCCTTTGGCCGCTGCGCTTCCTTGGTCGTTGGTTCCGTCCCAGACAAAGCCGGTGAAGCCATTCGGGATCACCGTTTGGTTGGCCAATTGTTTGATGAGTTTTCCCTGGAAATCATAAATGTATACCGAAACGCGATCACCTTCTTCAAGTTGCTCGTTGTTGATGGTGAGCTGATCACTAAACGGAACCGGATACACATTCCAGTCGCCATTGTTTTCATTCGACAGCTCGGTAATACCAACACTCATCAAACTTTCCAGGTCGTAATTTTCATCGCCCGGCTGGTACAAGAGGTAGTGGAAATAAACCAACATCATTTCGTCGGTGGTACCTTCTCCGGCATATACATGTACCGGCGGATTGGATGGGTTTTCCGGATTATTGGTCGTGTTGTCGTAGGTTGCTTCGGCATGTAAAACCGAGCCCGCTGGTGTTTTCTGAATGTGCTGGAAGAAATAGAAATCTTGCCAGTGGAAATCCCAATTGTGTACATTGACATACTTGATCGTATCACCTTGCGCATTAAGGGCGTAAGCTTTTATGGTTTTTCCGAGCAGGTGCATGTGCGGGAAAACGCTCAACACCGAAATGTCGACCGGTAATCCATTTGCGCCGCCGTATTGGGCCGTTGCCGAAGTAACTTGATTGGGCGGTAATGAAAGTGCCCAGTTTTGGAGAATCGCATCTGCCGTAACTTGCCGGATACCCACCTCATTGGTCGGGTAAAAATGGAAGATCACTTTGGTACTATCGTACATTCCGTAGGTTCCTTGCGGATAATGCATTCCAAACACAATATTACTGCCGACCGGAATATCCATTCCGAGTTTAAATCCTACTCCCGAAGGAAACACTTGCGGAGTAGCACCAGGCGTATAACCTCCAATCAATGTTGCATCAGGACCCATACAATCTCCACCGATCGTATCGGTAACGTAAGTTCCTGTTTCATCCACATAAATCAATGCGTGGTGAACGATGGCTCTGTTTCCGGGAACTACCTCAATGGCTCTGATGGTTCGGTTTTGCGCCAATCCTACCGGAACCGAAAAACACACATAATCATCATTCGTATTGGCCTTACTCATGTAAGTCGGGATTTGAACCGTCAAGTCGCCGTTCCCCAAAATAGAACCTTCGTTAAAAACCGGTGGCGGTGGCGTGTTGGCGCTGTTTCCTTCCGGATAACCGTTATCGAGCCAAGCCAACATCGTTGATTTTTCGACAGGACTGAGCGAACGTGAGTGCGAATATTGTTGGTAATTATTGTCGGGAGGCCACGGTGGCATCACATCATCGTTAATGGCGTCATACATCGCACTCGCCATCGGACTTACATCTGTATAAGCCATCAGCGGAGTAGGTGCAATTCCACCATCATGGTGACAGGTTGCACATTTGTTGTAAACGATAGAAGCCACATCATCGCTCCAGGTTTGACCAAAGCCAAGTGTAGCAACAGCAGCAAAAAGGAATGTAGTAAGTTGTTTCATAGTCAATGATTTGCGATACTAAAGGTACAATTTAAGTTGAATCGCTGAAAAAAAAGATCGGTATCTGAATGAATCAGTATAGAAATTAGAACTATTTCTATACGAACTCTGAAAATTATGTAATTTCACGTGTCATGCGATTTATCCGTTTATCCACACTTAGGCAACAGTTTCCGGCGTTTCATTTTCCGCTTGCTACAGCCGATCAAGATGCATTCAGAACAGCATTTTATGCGAGTGAATGGGCGTCCCGGAATAGTATTCCCGAAAACGAGCAATGGCTCATCAACCTGCAATCGGAAGAGTTTGTGTTGTTTCTGGATTGGACCGAACAAGAACGCAACCTGGCAACTTTATTGACGGAAGGCGGAGATATACTTCCTTTTCAGAATACCACCAATGTGGTCAATCATGCCCTGTTTAACCGGTTTCAGAGCTTCATCACTCCGTTTTTGAGTAAAAAACTCAATGCGCTGATGCAGGAAGACAATATGGAGGTTTGGCGAAAAGGCATGACGTATCTGGTGTTGCTGAACGAACGCGAAGCAGATGTGGTTCAAAGTACCGTTTACAATCATCTGCGAGAACAACACAGTTTGCTTACACCACAAATTCAACAAGCACGTGTGGAAACGGTCATACATGAATTGATCCGGAAAAACTTCACCCCGCAATTGGTGGAACTGCTGAATCTGTTCACGGTTTCTTTTTACCGCGCAAAAACAATGTGGGTGGATACTTTGGTAGAAGTGGCGCATCACAAACATTCTTCCAAGCGCCTGGTCTTGTATTTCATCAAAGAATTGAATCAGTTAACCTTAAACGCCGACCATTTGCAGGAATTACGCGACATGGAACGCATGGTGAAAAACAATACGGTAACGGTTGAAAGCAAAAAAACGTCCCTCAAACAGATCATTGCCATTGCAGCGAGCATTATTGCCCTTGTCGTATTAATTGGGGTGATTTGGTGGTTGCCCACCGAGCCTGTACACGACAAACCGCAGGAAAAAACCGCATTCATGGATTTTACGCCCGAAGAACGCGTAACGATGGATTCTTTGCTGCATCAAATCAAACAACAAAGACAAGGCTCCAACAACCAGATCGATCAGCCCGATTTGGACTACGTGGGTGAAGAGTTGATTGTGAATATTCCGTGGAGTAATATTCAGGCCGAAGAACTCATTTCTCGCTGGCGCGAAAAAGATTCGATGGTGCGCACGCCTCTTTCTGCCGATAGTAAAAAATACACGTTCCCCTTCCCAACTACAGAGGCATTGGAAGATAAAAACGGAACCGTTGAGGCCAAATTTCAAAACGATACCGAGTTGTCTGTCTTCATCCTGATTTTTAAAGACCGTGCCGACGAATGGGTTTATTCGGGTTATGTGGAAAAAGGCGGCATTATCCGTTTTAAACTCAATCCGGGTGAGCAGATGCTAGTGCTTCCGGGTAGCAGGGTTCCGAAGGACCTTGATGCGGATGATCTTCCGTTTTATCAGGTAGACAGTCGCTTCTTTGAAAACCTCGACAAACCTTACACGGTAAGCGATTTTAGTCCGAAGAAAGTGAAACTGGTATGGAAAGCGCTGAATACGTATGATTTCTTTTTGCTGGATGTGAATGGGGCGTTGAAGGTGTAAACTATTTCCGGGTTAAATAGTAGCGTAAAATGCTAAAAATGCGTTGTCTTTTTCGCGATTAGCATCGGTTTTTATTTTTAAAATCGTTGCTTCAGGTAACCCTTTAATACCTTGTTCTTGAAAAAGCCGGGGAAATTAAACTACAATCGAAAAAAAGCCCCACATCCCTCTGAACATTAGGCAACAACGTTTGAAAACTTTTGATTAGGGTGTAGTCATTCTTTTTAACGTATTCAGCTTAACCCTAGTCTCACTTAATTCATTATCCCAAAAAAATACAGATGCTTTTTGTTTTTTGTTTTTTGAAGATGGATAAACTAGTCCTGAGATCTTTTTCTTTCGACTTTCGTTAAATGGATATCTAAAGAATTCTGTAACGACCTGCGTTGGGACATATTCAGTGTGCTCTTTTCCATCTTTCCTTATTTCCTTTGTAATATCCTCCACAAAAGAATGGAGGAACAAAATCAAATAGTATTTTTTTTTCTCTTTAATTCCGAAAATACTTGGTACGAGCGGTAACTTACTGAAGTCAACAACAAATTCATCTTCTAAAGTTTCAAACTCTGCAATCGTAATATATTTTTTTGATTTATTTTCTCGACTTACAGTTTCTAAAATTGCCGTATCAATGTCAAACGCCGCATAGAACATTGAGATCCCAGAAGGACTAAATCTATTTGGATAGATTGCATATTGATTAGGTGGAGCCGTTATTTCCTTAAATTCAAGGACTTTTGTTTTAAAATTGTGCTGTCGACAACGATAAAGTTTTGTTCCTTTTGGAACAGTTTTTATAATATTCAATTCTGAAATGAGTTTGCCAACATCACGTAATATTTTGAAAGCTTGCCTTTGGTTGGTGTCGCCTGAAGAAAAAAGAAAACGTGACTTATGTTTTATAATTTCTTTGAAGTATTTCCATTGATATTCTAGATCATCTTTAATATTTTCATAATATAAGTCCGGTTGTGCCCAAGCAATATCTTCAATAGATTCGATAATGTCCTCAATTATTTGAAATGGCTCTGCATTTAATTCTATTTGTTCTTGAATTAGTTCATCTGGAGTATAAATTTCACCAAGATATCCACCTTCGCGTGAATTGTAACCCATAAAATTAGCCGCATCTTCATAAAAAATTGAAATACAATCCATGATATATTCCATCAAATCTTCAAATGCTATAACCTTTATTTTTTTTTGACAATAGTTACAACGACCATCTTCGTAATTTCTCTTTATAAAATTGGTTATGCTTTTATCATCAAAATGGTTAGCACAAATGTATTTATCGGAAAATGCGCGAATATTTTTACTTTCTAATTCAAACCACCTTTGTTTTGCTCTTCCCATTTTATTGAATTGAAAAATTATATCAATTACATGAAGAATTTGAATTCATAAGGTTTATTTACCATTGTATTCATTCGTTTTATTGTAGTTGCAAGCACTTTAGCATATCCAAGAGTAACGGGTAAACGATCATACAATCCATCGTGATTCCAATTCATCTTTGTTAAACCAATAATCGCCTGACAATTTTCGTCCCATCCTCCTTCACCTGCGTATCGCTTGATAATTAAAGGAGCAGGAATTCCTTTTCCTTCTTTGAAAAATGGTTTATCACTTATATTAACAATTCCTTGAGTCCAAAGCATGATTTCATGCGATCCAGTCTGCAAATAAACTCCCCTCTCAACGGGATAATTACCAGCAACAGTTTTATTTTCAGATTTTTTGAATTTGATAGCTCTCCAGTTGGTATCTTGAATAATTTGAAGTAACTCAAGTTTAACATTACTATTGATTGCGTCAAACGCACCGTCTATCTCATTTTGAGTAAATTTCGTGGTTTTATGAACTATTAGTCTCTTTGGCAATCTTCCAGAATGTCTTTTTTGATAAAGATTTAGACTTCTTGCCATAACTTTTCTCATTTCTGATCTAGACAAAAAAGGATTTTCACCTATCCTAAAATCAACTTCTCCAGTATCATACGCCAAAAATTCAAGTCCTGTTCCGTCAGAATCAAAAACCTGACTACAACATGTTGTAAAATCAAATCTGTTTGTTTGATCATTAAATCGAGTTGAATAGCTAAGCCCAATAAAGGCACTATCATCAGATAATGAAGACAGCTTCCAAGGAATCCCTCCAGCCTTTACATAAAGAGCAATACTCAGACGCCACATTACACTGCAACGACATTTATATCGTATAGCGCTACTTTCGCGAATTATTTGTGTAGCAATATTATTGATTGCCGCTGTTGCTTTAATGAAATCGTGTAAATTAAATCCAGTTTCAGGATCCTCAAACGCATTTTCCCAGCTATCGGGTAGGTAAATAACAAGAACATCAAAATCTTGTTTTTGTTGAGAGATTGTTCTAATTGCGTTGGAGAGTTCCTCACTTAGATTTATATAGGGTTTGTTATGGCCTGAAATAATTTTATTAGTATCTATTGCTATATATGAATTTGCTTCGGCTAAGACTATTCTTGACTTGAACACATTATTAAATCCATTGTATTGAGGTAGATACGCTTTTCTTTCTAAAGGATAATGTGTTTTCTCAAACTCAGCTAAGAGGTTATTCATTATATGATGTGTATCCTTCGGACATATCACAGCTAGTCTGATTGATGTGATAGGATTTAATTGATGACTATATGGACCAAAGTCACTTAATCCTTGCAATGGATGAAAATGAAAAGCGTTATTTGCTAATGCATCAAAACTCAATTTAGGTTCATTAATTCTATTAAATCCAGAAAACTCCATATCAGTTTGACTTTGAAAACGGTGATTTTTTATTTAAAATAAATGTTGCGTTACAGCCAACAATGCTACTATCAAACATAGATATTGTAATTGTCTGATTTGTCTCAAAAATCGTATCGATCCAAGCTGTCAATATATTGTTGTATGTACTATTATACCATCTTGCGGTTTTTTCCTTAATAAAAGGTGCTATTAAGTAACGATCCGCTTCTGAAATTAGTTTTCCAGTAATGACAGTTGGATTCAGTACCAGAAAGCATTTCGAAAGCTTGGTTTGAATGGAAATTTCGCAAGCAACAATCCAATCAATATCAGTATTCGGTATTTTTCCTTTAACATCATTAAATAATGCATATTTAAGATTTGAAAAATTTCTGTTGTCAATTAATTTAGGATTAGGGAATATCAGATATCGATTTTTCCTTTTTCGATAAACTAATGGCTTATCTCTAACTATTGCGATTGACAACGCCTCTAAAATCAATCCTTTAATCGTTGTATCATCATCATTTATTTCATTCTTATTGATATGATAAATTTCCTTTTTATTTGTTTCAAAGACTCTAGAAAACTCATAGTCAGGACCAAAACCAACAACACCATCCTTTTTTCTTATTCCAATTACGGTTGACTTTTTGGAACTTATTCTTTCTCGGACCTCTTTAGTGCCGCCAATGTCAACCTTAGTCAGTCTGGCTACTGCTGGATAACTTTCTATACTTATGGCATTCAATCTTAAATACGGGAATTTATTGCCTTTGGGAGGTAAACTTGTGAAGGGTAATCTGGCTTGAGTTTTATTTATATCATCCAAGTCGGTCTTAGGAATTTTTTCAATACCTTTTATTATATCGCCCCATGCAGAATCAAAACTATCAATTTCAATAATTTCGGCTTGTACACCAATTGATTTGGCTTTTTCAAGAAAATCTTGAACTTGTTTTATAGGCACAGTTCCTGTTAGTACAAACCAAAATATTCCACCAGGGAATGATGAATCCTGTTCCAGTGCACTATTTAATGTTTCAATAATAGAATTATCTCTTCCACTATAGCCCATTACTCCTAATCCATGTGATAAAGATGAGTGATAAAGTATACTTCTCAATTTTGAATCTTGACTCTTAAGTTCATCGGTAGTGTTTTTTAATTTTTCAGAGAAATAATCGCCATGTAACTTCGTGATAAACGGTCTCTTTCCTGATAAGTAAAGTTGAACTGAAGTTTCTGCGTTATCAATAGAAGCACAAAACCAATCATCCATTCTTGGGAAATGCTCTACTATAGCATTTTCAAACGCTTTATCAAAATTAGTAGTGAAAATGTTATTTATAACATTGTTTTTTACCAAGGTCCCTATTACCTTGTGTCCAAAACCGTTTTGCATAGCAGATAGTTGCTCAGCTAGGAAGTGACTCCTGTCTTTAGGATTAGGAAAAGCTAGCTCAAAATATTCAGAATATTCTTCAAGTGAATCTTCTTTGGGGTAAACTTCCTTAGAATCAAAATAGGATTGTATTTGATTTCTAATGCCTGAATCAGAAAGATTGGAAAAAAGTGACAACGGATATCCCTGTTCAGAACAATAAATTTTTCGTTTAAATTCCCAAACTAAATCGTAAGCTGATGGCAACCCTGAAGAAACAGAAGTTCCTGCCCCAAATAGCCACGATATATTAGTTGTTCTGAGAGGATAAATTCTTGTAAATTCAGCTAGTGTCATTTTTCTTATATCAATCGATATCACATTATACTTTTGAAATTTACAAGGCAACATCCTCGAAACGTCTAATCGCTCTAATATCTTTAAGTCTAATCGGCTTCAGATATGTTGATCCAACAATTGACTTTTCGTAATTTTCTCTATCGACAATCAACTCAAAGACCAATTCATACTGATCCCTATCATATTCGTTAAGAGATTCAAAATCTGGAGTATAATTTGATTTAGAACCGTCTATTAGAAAAATGTCTCCTTTTCTTGTTTGAATATATTGATACCCTTTAATGATATTAATTGTATGTAAAATTGCTTCATGTGCCATACTTTCTGAATAATGATTTTAGACTTTGAACCCGAAGCCTTTTCTAAAGATGATTGAAAGTTATTCAAGTTGAAAATCTGGTTATTAATTAATGATTAGAGTTGGCTTTGAAGTTAGTAAACATTCTGCTTAAATTGATATTAATAGCAAGTAATTATAAAAGAACATAAATACTGTATTCCACTTGCTCAATACAGAAAGGTTCTTAGAAAGAAATATCAGTCTAATACCCAACTGGATTCGAACCGCTTTAACTATTCGGAAAACGGAATAAAATCAATGGTTTTCGAGAGATTATTACTTGTCCTCCCCCTCAATCCCCCTCCAAAGGGGGAAGCCGGAATCCATGCTTCGAACACCAATCCCCCTCTCCAAACTCACACTCATTGCTGAAAAGAAAAAAGCATCTTACCTACGTAAAATGCTTTTTTCTTTTTGTAACCCAATCAGGATTCACCCCCATCAATTCTCCGGATAACCATTATCCACCCAACATTGAATTTTGTTCAATTGATCGGCTGAAAGCGGTCCGCTTTCGGGCATGTCCTGGTCTTGGAGTACGTGTTTCGAGAATTTTCCGTTTGCGGTAATGCTACTAAGACCCGCATAGGTTGAATAACTCGAATGGCAACTCACACAATTGCTGTTGACAATTGCCTTGACGGTAGAATTGTACGTTGCATTGGTTCCGTCGCAAACAGGCGTTACTTTTTTGTTCTTTTTCTTGCAGCCGACTGCCGATCCCATTCCGATGCCGACGCATAGGGCGAGCATGATTCCCGAAATCAGGTTACTGCTCTTTCTTGTTGTTGCACTCATTGTAGTTGTTTTTATGTGAAAGAAAATGATGCATTAGTAAGGTGGTTAATCTTTAATCAGGTTGAAGGCGCCGCTGGTCAAAAACGATGTGGATGGCTCAAAATCATTGGCATTCAATACCTCAACGTAGTCTTCGTTACGGGCGCCCACCTTTACTTGTTTGCGCTCAAATAAATAGCCTTTTGACGTTTGCGATTTCAGAATCAAGGCATAATACACTTCTCCGATATTGATCACCGTAGCAGCCGGTAGCGAAATACTTTTACTGGCGGTGGTTTCAATTTCGGCCTCCGCATACATGCCGGGCGTAAACAGCGATGCTTGCGATTCTGTTTTTAAATCGCAGTGCACATTCACGGTGCGTTTTACCGGATCGATGACTTTATTGATCAGGTGCACAACCGCCCAATAGGACTGATCGCTGTTTTGAAGGCGGAATTTTACGTTTTGACCCACCGAAATGCTACTCAAATCCTGCTCGAAAATGGTCAACTCAAGGTGAATGGTGGTTCCGTTCATAATTGTTACGGCCACATCCGAAGGATTCAGGAACATGCCTTTGGTGACATTCACCGCCGTTACGTATCCCGAGATCGGAGCAGCAATCGTAATGGTGGAACGCAGGTTGGTTTCGGTGACGTTCGCCGGACTGATTCCCATCAAACTCAGTTTCTTTTTCAACGATTCATACTGCGCGTAGGCAATTTTGTAATCCGATTCTGATTTCGAAACCGTTTTCTGCGAGCTTACATTGTCGGCCGAAAGCAGGTTCTGACGTTCGTAATCTTGTTTCAAATAACGCAACCTACTTTTTGCTTCCAGAAAATCTTGCTGAACCTGCACGTAATCGGGATTTTCAAGCGTAAACAAGGTTTGACCTTTCGCAATTTTTTGTCCCGGTAAAAGCTTTGTTTCCTTTACATAACCCCCGAAATAAACACTCACAGTTGCCTTATTTTCCGGTGGAACATCCAAAATGCCGTTTGCTTTGATGGTTTTATGAAACGTTTGCGACGACAGCGGTCCGAGTTCCATTTTCCCCAACTCATATTGTCGGTTGGTAATTTCTATCGTTTCGCTCGAAGCTGGCGTTTCCGGTGCCGCAACTTTTGGTGTGCTTTCCGCTCCGCATGAAACGAGAATTCCGGCGATGAACAAGAGAAATATGCTAGTGTATGTTTTCATGATGGTGTCTTTTTATGCTGTTTTTCGTTATCAGTTCTGTAAATAATTGGCTTCTGTAATGGTGGTATTGTAGAAATAAAGGTTGTGCAAATACGTAGTGCGAATGGTGTGCGCATTGTCGATTAAGAGCGTATATTCTAAAAAATCAATTTCGCCTGCCTCGAATGCTTTTGTGGCGTTGAGCGTTGTTTCGCGCGCCAATCGTTCGCCAAATTCCTCGTAATACCGAACTCCTTCCATGTAAGTAGCTGCATCTGCTAGTAGCGATTCATAATCGGCAAGTAAACGCAATTGATAATCGTTGTATTCGTTTTCGCGAACCGTTACATCTGTGCGGGCGGCGGCAACACGCGCTTTATCTGCTCCGTAAAACAGCGGAATTGCCAACCCGGCTTGCACACCCATGTAGCGATTGGTGCCGGTGCCGTTATTGGTTCCCTGAAAAACACCGAATTTGAGATCGGGCAACGCAGCTTGTTTGTTCAGCTTGAGCGATTGTTCCGCAAAGCGCTGTGAAAGTCGCAAGTACTGCAACGACGGATTTGAAACCGTATCGAGCTCATTGATCAACATCGGCGTTAATTCATCCGGTGTTGCGGTGTACAAACTATCAGATTGAATCCATTTGTTGAACTGAAGCTCGGCACGTTCTACATTCGATTTGCTTTGTGCCAGCAGAATGCTGATTTCTTTCTGTTTTGTTTGAGCCGTCAACGCTTCGAGTGTATTGGTGGCTCCCGCTTCGAGTTTACGCGTTGCTGCTTTTGAGAAATTGCGGTAAATGCTGTCGAGGTATTCGTAATTGCTCACCATTGAACGCCAGAACACAATAGCCTGGTAAGCATTGGTGACTTCTTTCCGCAAGCGAATTTCATGTTGCTGAACGGTAAAACCCGCCAGTTGCTCTTTGGTTTGCAGTACCGTTTTTTGTGCGGCATAAAACGTAGGAAATCGCACGGTCTGGCTGATTCCGAACACATTCAATGCTTTATTGTTGGGGGCAATGTTGTTTTGATCGAAGCTGTAATACACATCTGTTTTTCCCAAATCGACGGCGGTTTTTCGGAGTTGTGTCGCCATCGTGAACTGATGCTGCGAAGCTTTGAATCCGTTGTTGTGTTGCAACGATAACTCAATGGCTTCGTTGAGCGAAATGGCGGTTGTTTGGGTACTTCCCATCAACGGTACAAATAAGGCAATCACCGCAATCATTCCGGCTTTTTTGACGTTTTTCCCACCGCGTTTGGCTTTTTTGGAATGTTTGTCAAACAAGGCGTAAAGCACCGGAAGTACCACAAGCGTGAGTAAGGTAGCAGTGATCAAACCTCCGATCACAACTGTGGCAAGCGGTCGCTGCACTTCTGCACCGGCGTTGGTCGAAATGGCCATCGGTAAAAACCCGAGTGCTGCAGCCGCTGCCGTTAGCAATACCGGACGTAAGCGTTGCTGTGTGCCCAAAATGATGCGCTTATTGATGTTCTTCACACCGTGTTCTTTCAGTTCCTTGAATTGTTCAATCAAGACAATTCCGTTGAGCACCGCAATTCCGAAGAGTGCGATGAAGCCTACGCCAGCCGAAATACTGAAGGGCAAATCGCGCATGTACAGAAAGAGCACGCCACCCACAGCCGATAGCGGAATGGCACTGTAAATCATGAGTGCTTCTTTGATGGAATTAAAGGCAAAATACAACAAGAAGAAAATGAGGATCAATGCAATTGGAACGGCCACCATCAAGCGACTTCGTGCCGAACGCAGGTTCTCGAATTGTCCGCCGTAATCAACCGTATAACCTGCCGGTAAACTGATTTTTGTTTCGATGATTCGTTGTACATCTTTCACCACCGATTCCAAATCGCGGTTACGCACGTTTACACCAATCACAATACGGCGTTTGGTATTATCGCGGGATATTTTTGCCGGACCTTTCGTGTAGGTGATTTCGGCAAATTCGCTAAACGGTAAGCTTCCTCCGTCGGGCAACAGCACCGAGGTTGTTTGAAGATTGGTCAGGTCTTTCCGGTGTTCTTTGTCGAACCGCAATACCAGATCAAATTGTTTTTCACCTTCAAACACCATTCCGGCGGTATAACCAGCAAAGCCTGTGGTGAGCGTTTTGTTCAGGTCAGAAATATTCAAGCCGTATTTGGCAATTTTAGCCCTATTGTATTTCACGGTCATTTGCGGTAAACCGGCCACTTTTTCAACCGAAATATCAGACGCTCCTTCCACACCTTTAATGGCGCGTTCTATTTCGAGGGCTTTTTTGTACAAAATGTCTAAGTCTTCGCCGAATACTTTGATGGCCAGATCGGCACGAACACCCGTTACAAGCTCGTTGAAACGCATTTCAATTGGTTGGGTAAATTCGTAATCGATGCCGGGAATATCAGTGAGCGCTTTTTTGAACGCATCTGTCAACTCATCTTTCGAGTGCGCGGTCACCCATTCGTCTTTAGGTTTCAATTTCACCATCACATCGCTTTCTTCCATCGACATCGGGTCGGTTGGAATTTCGGCTGCACCGATCCGCGAAACCACTTGTTCCACTTCGGGGAATTGTTTCAGGATTTTCTCAATCTGCGTAGTCGTTTCAATGGTTGAAGAAAGTGAGGTTCCTGTTTTCAATACAGGTTGAATTACCAAATCGCCTTCATCAAGTGTCGGTACAAATTCTCCACCCATTTGTCGGAACAACAAGAAAACCCCGACAAGCAACAACGATGCTCCTCCCAATACGATTTTTTTGCTACGCAATGCCCAAATAATCATCGGTTTGTACACACGCCCCAAATAATTCACCAAACGATTGGAAATGTTTTTCCTGGTCGGATCGGATGGTTTCAAAAAGAGCGAAGCCATTACCGGCACATAGGTAAAACAGAAAATCATTGCCCCGATGAGCGCAAAACAGAACACCAATGCCATTGGACGAAACATTTTCCCTTCCACATTGATGAGCGAAAGAATCGGAATAAAGACGATAATGATGATGATTTGCCCGAAAATGGCGGATCGCATCATTTTGGTGGTTCCAAGAAACGTGATTTTATCAATGAAACTGCTGCGTTCTTCTTTCGGAAGTGTGGCAAGCGTATGCCGTTCGGAGGTGATCTTAAAGGCAATGAATTCCACAATAATTACCGCTCCGTCGATGATAATCCCGAAATCAATGGCACCCAAACTCATGAGGTTGGCATCTACCCCGAAAATGTACATCAGCGACAAGGCAAAGAACAAACACAACGGAATAACAGACGCTACCACCAATCCGGAACGAAGGTTCCCCAAGAGCAAAATCACCACAAAAATCACGATCAAACAGCCCAACACAAGGTTTTCACCAACCGTAAAGGTGGTTTTTGCAATCAACTCACTTCGTTCTAAAAAGGCATTGATGCGGATTCCTTTGGGTAATGAACTTTGTATGTCTTCTACACGCTGTTTCACCGCATCGATCACTTTTTTCGAATCGGCATCTTTGAGCATCATTACTTGTCCCAGCACTTTTTCACCTTCGCCGTTGGCTGTAATGGCACCGAATCGATTGGCAGATCCGTAACCTACAGTGGCAATGTCTTTGATGTAAACCGGAATGCCGTCGCGATTGGAAACCACAATATTGCTGATATCTTCGAGCGAGGTTGTGAGTCCTTCACCGCGAATGAAATAACTTTCGTTTCCTTTTTCAATGTAACCGCCACCGGCAACGCTGTTGTTGTTTTCAAGCGCCGTATACACTTCAGAAATAGAAACAGCCATGGCGCGCAAACGTTCGGGGTTCACCGCTACTTCATATTGTTTCAGGTTTCCACCCCAGGTGTTCACTTCCACCACTCCGGGAACGCCCGAAAGTTGTCGTCTAACGATCCAATCCTGAATGGTTCTCAGATCGGTAATTGAATACATATCCGCATAGGCAGGATCTACATCAATCACGTATTGGTAAATTTCTCCCAGACCCGTGGTTACCGGGCCCATGGTTGGTTTTCCGAAACCGGCCGGAATTTTCTCCTCGGCACTTTTGATTTTCTCGGCAATGAGCTGTCGGGGTAAATAGGTCCCGATTTCGTCATCGAACACAATGGTCACCACCGATAACCCGAATTTGGAGATCGAGCGGATTTCTTTCACATTCGGAAGATTTGCCATTTCCAATTCCACCGGATAGGTAAGGAATTTCTCTACATCTTGTGTTGCCAGGTTGCGCGAAGTGGTAATGACCTGTACTTGATTGTTGGTAATATCGGGCACCGCTCCGATGGGAATATTGGTAAGCGAGTAAATACCGGAGCCGATAATGAATGCAGTAAACAGCAGAACCACTAGTTTATGTTGAATACTGTATTGAATGATTTTCTCTAACATGATGACGGTTTGAATCTGTCATCAAAAGTAGAAGTGGGGTCTAAGAGTTCTCTTAGGAACGTCTTAAGATTTCCTTAAAAAACACGGTTACGGTAGTTCCTTTGCCAAATTCACTGGAAACGGAAACAGTTGCATTGATAGACGTTGCCGCTTTCTGCACAATGGAAAGTCCGAGGCCGGTTCCTTCAATGTTTTTATGATCCAAGGCATCGGAGCGAAAAAACGGGTGAAACAACTTCGGGAGATCTTCTTGTTTTATGCCAATTCCTGTATCGGAAATGACACACATAACACCTCCCTCTTTTAAGAATACGTTGATGGTAATGCGCGACAATTCCGGAGAATATTTGATGGCGTTACCAATGATGTTGTCAATGATCAGGTGCGCATAAAAACGGTGAACTTCAATGGCTTCATTGCACTGAAAATCGGTGGTTACATTCAGTTTTCCGGCCGTTATTTCCGGATTTCGTCGATTCAATATTTCGTGAACAAGGTCGGTCAACGATGCTGAAGAAGTGGTTGTTAGTTCCGGATTGCTTTCCGAACGGGCAATCATTAACAACTGATCAATGATGTTGGCCATGCGATCAATTTCCAGCAAGCTGTACTGAATTTTGGTCTCGTATTCTTCCTGTGTTCGTGGTTTGCGAATCAACACTTCCAGGGTTCCGCGCAATACGGATAAGGGCGTTCTCAATTCATGCGATGCATCGGAGGTAAATTGCTGTTCGCGCTGCATGGCATCTTGAATGCGTTCCAGCAAACTGTTGATTGAGCCGGTCAAAACATACAATTCGTCTTTACTTGCCGGAAGTGCAACGCGTTCATTCAGGTTATTTCGGGTAATTCGGTTGGTTGTTTTACTGATATTCACCACCGGAATAATGCTTCTTCCCGCCAGAAACGAGGTAATGAAAAACAAACCAAATAAAATAATCGGGTACAGTACAATCAAGATAAAACCAAGGTTATTCAGCACCATCAACGACGCTTCCAACGACATGGCCGCAACGATGTATCCTTTCACCTTTCCGTGTTGTTTGATCGGAATCTGTAGCTGACGAATATTGCGATTTTCGAGGGTAGAATTGAAATGATTTTCGGTAGTGAAGCCTCTTTTAAATTGCAGCTGCCGTTCTTTGAGGTTGGGCGATTTATCCCACACATGTCCGTTTCTGCTTACCAGTTGAATGAACACCGGATTAAAATGCACTTCGCGGTGTTCACTTTCTTTCCATTCATTCATATTCTTGAAATAAATGGTGTTTTCGGTGATCCGGATTTCGTTGAGGTGTTTGCCCGTTTCATACGATAAATCACTATCCAGATTGTGGTAAACTGTCTGTCGAACAATAAAGTAAACCGTTCCGAAAACCAATAAGATAATCAGCGCCGTAGCCAGCATAAAATGGGTGGCGATTCTTTTTCGGAAACTAAAATTCATACTTCTTTGGCAATGTACCCGACACCACGGATGGTTTGAATGTATTGTTCGTCGTTGCCAAGATTCAGCTTTTTACGCAAGGCGTTGATGTAGACATCGATCACTCCGGTATTGTAGTCGAAGTGAATATCCCACACACTTTCGATGATGCGCGTGCGTGTGCAAACACTTCCTTTGTTTCTCACCAACATTTCAAGCAAGGCAAATTCTTTTTGGGTGAGTTGAATTTCGGTTTCGTTTTTAAAAACGGTATGCGCCGAAAGATCAATGGTGATTGGTCCGAGCGTCAGCAAGTTTGTTTCTCCTGTTTTCGGGCGAAGCTGCACACGGATGCGTTCGAGCAATTCCTCGAAATGGAAGGGTTTTTTGATGTAATCGTTGGCCCCGTTTTGCAAACCGAAAATGGTTTCATTGAGCGTGTCTTTGGCCGTGAGAAAAATCACCGGAACTGCTTTGAACGATTTTCTGAATTCCGTACAGATTTCGATGCCGCTTTTTCCGGGCAACATCCAATCCAGGATCAGCAGATCGTATTCTCCCGAAAGAGCAAGCGCCAAACCTTCGTTGCCGGTATGACACACATCTACCGCAAAAGATTCTTCTTCCAACCCCTGTTTCAGGAAATTAGCAATACCTACTTCATCTTCAACGATCAGCAATCTCATACTACAAAGATTCAAAAAAAAGAAGTGCCGTTGATGCACAGATCCTTAAAGTTTGCTTAAGACTTATTTTGTGAAAAGACGTTGGTAATTAGGAAGATGATGATCCGAATCGGAACTTTTCTAAAAAGCAAAAGAGAGGTAACACTACTCACCTCTCTTTACACGCTACCTAAACCTAACTACTACTACTACTTATGAACACATCCGGACTGAGCCGGTGTCTATAAGCTTAAACGCACAAGTTGTGCATTTGGTACATTAAATTTCCAGTTTAACTTCTTTTAACGATAGCGGAATTGACCATTGGTTGAAATAATCGGACAAACGGATTTCATTATCAGTAAGTTAGTGTGTTGTTGCGGATTATTTACCCTTTCTGCCGTTTGATTTCATGTTACCCGTATTTTTGCACCTATGCAATTGTCCAATTCCGTTTTTCAGCGTTACATCGAAACCATGACCTCGGCCTCAACGCGCGCCCGGGTAGATGAATGTACGGTAGAAAGTTTATTGGATGAAGACAACCTCATCACCGGAAAAGTGCGCAACAGTATCGGACTGGTGTATGAAGTAGAAGTGGATTATTCCGAACGCCGGATCAAGGAATCATTGTGCAATTGCGATTTTAGACGCGGCCCTGTTTGTGAACATGTGGTAGCCGTTTTAATTGCCGCTGATTCGCTGGGAGAAACCCAAACCAATTCACCCGATAAAAAAGCCCCTTTTCTGATTCCTGAGAAAGATTTTTCCACCCTTTCCATCTCAGATTTGTTTCAGCATTCCACCGATCTGGGATTCTCGAAAATGAATGTGGGCAGGCGCAACGTGGAAATACGCCACCTGGATATCGATAATGGTATTTTTGAGTATGCAGCAAATTTCTACAGTAGTTTTATTGTGGAAGTAGATCAAAACGACGATGGAATAGCAATAACTTGTGGTTGCGATCAACCGGCTAAAAAACTCTGCGAACACCAAACCGTTGTCCTCAATGAAATCTTAGAATCGGATACCATTCGCTTGTTTTTTGATCGGGAATTACGCTCCAAATCATTGATTGGTAAAGCCAAAGAATACGGTTTGGAAAACGAACCGCATTTGGATCGATTTTTCGAAGTACAATGGAAAAATGGTCGAATTAAGATGGAACCGTTGATGCCTTTATTGCCATTCAACGCTCAATCGACCGAGCGCATGAAACGGCAATTGCTACCCAAGGCATTTTCACCTGAGTCGTTGCTAAAAGAAAGCCAATCTGCGGGCTGGAAACCGCTGCTCGTAATCGGTTCCACCAACTATACCGAAGCGTTGAGCTTGAAAGTGTACACGGCACAACGTTCCAAAGAAGACAAGGTGAAAAATCCGGTGCGACTCGTCAATGCCGTGGATGAACTCCTGAAAACCGACAAACCCGAGGTGTTGCGTTTTTACGCCGCACTCACGAAATACCAATCCGAATACCGAAACGTGACACCTGTTTCCGAAATGGAACCAGCGCAATTTGCGGAAGAAATGTCGGGAATTAAAGCAGTTACGGCAAATCCGGAAGGGTTTCCTGTTTACCGGCATTCAGACTCCGTTTCTCAAAGTGTTACCAGTGCATCTTTGGAAGAGGTGAAATTTGATTTGCATGGCATTTCTTTAACCCTCGATGTGAATCAAATCGGACCGTTTTATGAAATCACCGGAACGGTTGAGGCCTTCAACAAACATATTCCGGTCGATCGGCTCAAGCTCGTTTACCGCTACTTTGTGTTATATGGCGATCAACTCACGCTCATCGATCATTTCGATTACCTGCGCACCATTGATTTTTTGAAACTCAACAACAATAAAATTGTCATTCACGCCAGTAAATTCGATGCTTTCCGACTGGATTTCTTAGCTCCGCTGGAGTCTAAAGTGAGTATTCGCTACGCATTTATCAAACCGGCTCCGTTGAAATTAATTGAACAAACCGGCTTGAATACCATTCGTGAAAAGGTGATTTTCCTCACCGATTCTGAAAATTTCGTGCTCATTACGCCGGCTCTTCGCTACGGTGATGTGGAAATTCCGGTCTTGTCGAACCGGCAATTGTTTACCCTCGATCAGGCTGGTGCTGCCTTTTCCATCGAACGAAACGAAGCCGAAGAACAGCAGTTTTTACACGAAGTACTGCGCACACATCCCGATTTTCCTGAGCAGGACGGCAACGAGTTTTTCTACATTCACAAGCAGGAATTTCTGCACGAAGGGTGGTTTTTGGATGCCTTTGAACATTGGAACGGTTTAGGTTATACCATTTTAGGATTCAGTTCACTTAAAAACAACAACCTGAATTCCAATAAAATGAAGGTGGCCATGCGCGTGAGCAGCGAAATTGATTGGTTTGATATGGCGGCCAAGGTTTCGTTCGGTGATCAGTCTGCTTCATTGAAACAAATTCAGAAATCTGTCAACAACAAAACGCGGTATGTGAAATTGGGCGATGGTACCATGGGCATTTTACCGCAGGAATGGATGGAGAAGTTTGCCGAATATTTCCGTACCGGTGAAATTTCCGACGACCGCATTCGCATTCCGAAAAGTTTGTACGCTCAGGTCGACGAGTTATTTGCCGAAGAAGTGCTTTCGGAAGAAGTGCTACGCGAATTGCGTTTCTACAAAGAAAAGGTGGCACAATTTGAGAAAATTGAACACATCGATCCGCCGGAAGCACTGCAAACAGAATTGCGCGATTACCAAAAACAAGGACTCAACTGGCTCAATTTCCTCGATGAATTTGGATTTGGCGGATGTTTGGCCGACGATATGGGATTGGGTAAAACCGTTCAGGTATTGGCCTTTATTTTATCGCAAAAAGAAAAGCGCGGACATCATACCAACTTAATTGTGGTTCCAACTTCGCTTATTTTCAATTGGATTGCCGAAGTGGAAAAATTTGCGCCTTCGTTGAAAATCACTACCATTCACGGTGCCAATCGGGTGAAAAACAGTGACTCGTTCAGTCAATACGACATCATTCTCACCACCTACGGAACGTTGTTGTCTGACATCACGTTCATGAAAAAATACCGGTTTCAGGCTATTTTCCTCGACGAATCGCAGGCAATCAAGAATCCGGAATCGAAGCGTTACAAAGCCGTTCGTTTGTTGCAGGCCCAAAACCGCATTGTGCTTACCGGAACGCCCATTGAAAACAACACGTTCGATTTGTACGCGCAATTGTCGTTTGCTGTGCCCGGATTACTCGGATCGCCCAAGCTGTTCAACGATCATTATGCCATGCCGATTGACAAGTTCAAAGATTCGGCCCGCGCCAAAGAATTGCAACGCAAGATCAATCCGTTTTTGTTGCGACGAACCAAAAAGCAGGTGGCGCACGAATTGCCCGAGAAAACCGAAATGGTGGTTTACTGCGAAATGGGCGCCGAACAACGCAAAGTTTACGATACTTACAAAGCCGAATTTCAGCGCTATTTAGCCGGAATGGACGAAGTTGATTACGCCCAGGGTAGCATGCACATCCTGGCCGGATTGACCAAATTGCGGCAAATTTGCAACTCCCCCGCCCTACTAAGCGATCAGGAATTTTACGGAGATGAATCGGCAAAGCTGACCGAGTTGATTGAACAAATTACCTCCAAATCGCCGAACCATAAAATCTTGATTTTCTCACAGTTTGTGGGCATGTTGGAACTCATTCGTCCGGAGTTGGAAAAGCTGGAAATTCCGTTTGCTTACCTCACCGGAAAAACAAAAGATCGGGCCGCACAAGTAGAGCGTTTTCAGTCAGACGACAATGTGCGGGTGTTTCTCATCAGTTTAAAAGCGGGTGGAACGGGCTTGAACCTCACCGAAGCCGATTACGTGTACATTGTAGATCCGTGGTGGAATCCGGCGGCGGAGAATCAAGCCATCGACCGTTGTTACCGCATTGGTCAAAAGAAAAACGTGATGGCCATTCGCTTGATTTGTCCGGACACGATTGAAGAAAAAATACTGCGTCTGCAAGAAGCCAAACGCGACTTGGTGAATGATTTGATTCATACCGATACAACGGTGTTGAAATCGCTTTCGAAGGCAGATTTGATGAGTTTGGTGTAAATTTCTTCATTCTCATTTTCTGTCTCATTTTGAAAAACACAAAACCATAGTATGCGAAGCAGAAACAGAATGAAGTATTAAACCACCATATTCACAATCCGTTACGGAGCCACTATCACCTTTTTCGGTTCTATTCGTTAGTTTGAGGAAAGTCGATTTATTGTGTGTGATGATTGGCTTTTGGGGTTCTTTTAAAAATACGTTTTCACTGCAAATTCGAACTGCTGAATAAAGATGTTTTTAAATGCAGAAATGTTATTCTGTTCGTAGAAAATCAACATGGCTTTTTTGTACTCAATCGAATCAACGGTTCTGAACGATATTGGACAATGATTATGTTGAATCAATATGGCATTACTGATGATTCTTGCCGTTCGTTTGTTCCCATCGGCAAAGGCCTGAATATAAGAAATCAGTACAAGCGTTAATAAGGCTTTTGCGAAGACGTTTTTCTGATTATTTACTACTTCGCACATGTTATCCAACGCTTCACGCAATTGGTATTCATTGTCAAGCGGAGAATAATTTGTGCCGGAAATACCTACCCTCCTTCTGCGAATATTTCGATCTACCCCCAACTCTTTCATGAGAATGGAATGGATGTCTTCGATTCTGGCTAATTTCAATGGAATTAAATAATCCGGATTTTCGATAATGAAATCAAGAGCATCCTTGTGATTGAGGAGCATTACAGCTTCATCTTTTGTTTTACCTTTCGCTGTTTCTTTTTCTTTAAGCAATTGTTCCGTTTCCAGCAAAGTGTAGGTATTCCCTTCTATTTGGGATGACTTCCAACTCAAATCTATCGCTAATCTTTCCTGCTCTTTTTTAAACTCAAACGCTGACAATTGTGCAACATTTTCAGTGTAAACGGATTGCAATTGTTCGAGATACATCAATTCTTTATCCGTGAAAATAGCACACTTGAACAATAGTTCCGGCATCAAAGAATGGTTAAAATCGCGGATGATTTCACGATCATCAATATCCTTCTCAAAATAAGCATTCACATCTATGGGATAAATCAATTCATAACAAGGGCTTATCGCATATTTTGTCCCACGCCCTTTTCCTATTGGTTGAATCAACTGTTCCGAAACCAGCTGTTGAAGCATTCTTTTTACGGTTGCATATCCAACGCCCATTTCAGTTCCTTCATGAATTTCTTTGGAGGAGAGAAACGGGTTGTTTTTGATAAATTCAATAAGAACAGATGTATTTTCGGATACTGCCATAATACTATTGTAGCTCATAAAGTTACTAAATAGAGCTCATTTTAATTCATTTTTGAGCTTTAATTGAGCTCATCGTGAGCTACAAATTCAAACTCTAAGGGGAGTGTTCAACGAACTGTGTCATTGTTCCATTCTATCACCAAAGTATTGATTTAATTCGTTTCGTATAATATTCCAGGAAAAGATTTGTCCTTCCCA
>JBILJP010000562.1:0-7787 GCA_044377135.1 Fluviicola sp. | reverse complement strand
GCAGCAATCCTTTTTCGATACTTCCGGCAAATAAACATCCTTCTTTCTCATTAAAATAAAGAGCAATCAAGTTGTCTGAAGGAAGTACTTCTGTTCTGAATAGCTCTTGGTAATCGGGAGTGATATAATGTAAGCCGTGGGTGGTGGATACATAATATTCTTCTGAAGAAACAGCAACCATATCTTTAATAATGGCATCGGTTTCAGGAACAGTTAATTCAAACGAAGGGGTCGCCGATTTACTGGTTAGAGCATAGATTTGTTTGATTCCCAGCGCAAACAATTGATGGTTATAGGGATTTGTGTAAAATCTGGTAATGGTGCCTTCATTGGAGAGTTGAGAGACCTTTTTAGTGGTCATGTTATACACCGAAATCCCGGTATCTGTACCTATGTAAACGAAAGGATAGGCAACATGTAAACTAATTGCTTTTTTGACACCTGTTTTGGCGGTTCGCTTAAAAACTAATTCTTTGGTATCAGCTTTCAATAAATCCCCCGCTTCATTTAAGCAATAGAGGGTGTGGTTTACAAGTGTGGATGCGCTGCACGATTGCAACTTTTTATAGTACGGGTGGAAGATGTATAGATTACCGCCAAATTCATTCACAAACAAACGCCGGCTGTATTCGTCCCACAAGAGGTCATTCGGATAATGATTTTTGTACCGTTGATCCTCAATAAATTCAGTGAATTCTTGTCCATCATACGAAACGATACCGTCAGCTGTAGCCAATAGCAAAGATCCGCCGTTTGTTGGTGCAATATCAACCACTTGGCTTTCCGGAAGTCCTTGGTTGGTAGAATAAGAAGTAACAGTGAAATGATAACTGATGTCTTGACTGGCCTCCACAAAACGACCTCCTTTCTGAGCGAAAGAAGTTGCACAAATCAATATGCAAAGAATAGTAGGAATTAGCCTAAAAACCATGGACAATATTAACATTAAAATCGATTCACTTGTATAAAACTGTGGGCAGGTGAAATTTATACATGACCAATCGATTAATTCACACGTTGTTAGTTTATTTCGATTTGAGGAGTTGGAATAGAGTTATCCCCGAAATAGGTGTAGTTATGCCCAAAATATGTCCGGTTATGAAGTCACATAACGGTTTCTGTTTTACTGCTGTAATTTCGCGTCGTCAAATTGAATTTTTGCGTTGAAAAGCGACCTTAAAATGTGCCGTATTTGTACTTGAGCGTTTGATCACAAAAACACGTTGTTTGTCACAAAAGCCTGTTTGAAAGCGTGAAAGCACACTAAATTTGCGCTTCGAAATTCGAGTCAATTTGAAATTGCCGGATGGAGACAATAATCTGATGCAACCATATTTCACGCTACTTATTGCAAATTAACCGGTTGCGGCAGTTTTTACTGTTGCATTGGAAATGAGTTATGAAAATGAAAGATAAACTTATGAAAAAGAGCTTCCATGCTTTTGCGTTATTCTTAGTGTTGGCATCTTTTGCCATCAACAAGGTTTCGGCTCAATCAATCTCAGGTATCGTAAACGCGTATTCGGCTGTAACGGCAATTACCCAACCGGCTTGTGCGCCGTGCGATGTTGCTTGTGTACATACGATCACAGTGACCAATGGAGCTCTTTTTGCTCCTGGCGATAAAGCGCTCATCATTCAAATGAAAGGAGCTACCATTAATACGGCCAATGCGGCTGGTTCAGGTAACGTTACCGCGATCAATAATGCCGGGAATTATGAGTTTTTCGAGGTGGGAAGTATTGTTGGAAACGTATTGACCCCGCGATACCCGCTCATTCGTTCATACACGGTATCCGGAAAAGTGCAGGTAGTGCGCATTCCGCAATTTGCAGATAATGTAACAATTACCGGAACATTGCTGGCTCAGGATTGGGACGAGGTTTCAGGAACGGGTGGTGTTGTAGCTATTGAAGCAGGCAAGGTAACGTTCAATGCCGGGATTGATGTGTTAGGGCAAGGATATAAAGGAATTCAAATGTTGATTAACGGAACTCCGGATGATTGTTCGATTGTTCCAACCAATTCTTTTGTGGTGAATAGTGCTACCAATTCAACCTATACAAAGGGTGACGGAATTGTGATCGATAATGCAGCGACCAATCGTGGTAGAGCACCACGGGCAAATGGTGGGGGCTCTGGTATTTCCGGTGATTCCGGTGGAGGAGGAGGTTCCAACTACGGTGCCGGTGGAGAAGGAGGAAAACGTTGGTGTGATGTAGATGGTGCGAATGCCGGAGGAATAGGGGGGTATGCCCTAACGACTTTTTTGGCTCAAAATAAGGTGTTCTTAGGAGGTGCCGGTGGTCCCGGATTTGTAACAACCAACAATCCGTCTAATGCGGCAGATGGTGGCGGTGTCGTCATCATTTTCGCTGATACCATTGTCGGAAATGGAAATTTGATCAATGCACGCGGTACTTCACCGGTAGCAATCAATCCTGTTGGTTCTCCTGATGGCGGCGGCGGTGGTGGAGCCGGTGGATCTGTTGTTTTAAAAACACAAACGTACATCGGTACTTTAAGCGTTGATGTGCGTGGTGGTGACGGTCAGGATTTGAATACAACCACACCTCACGGACCAGGTGGAGGTGGAGGAGGTGGAGTTCTCCTTTATTCCTTAGCAAGTATTCCGGCCAACCTTACGTTGACGGCTACCGGTGGTCAGGGTGGTGAACATGCCGCTGGTGCAGGATCATTGCGAAACGGTTCACAAGATGGTGCAAACGGAGGGTCCATTTCATTATATGTTCCAATTCAAAATCCGAATTACCAAGGAAATGTAGATAATGATGTGATTCCGGTTTCTTGTGATATTGATGATGACAATGATGGCGTAACCGATGTGGTGGAAGCATACAGTGGTGATCATGATAGCGATGGAATTCCCGATTACGCCGATGCAGGTTTTTGTGCGGCTGTTTTTCAAGGTGTGAATGGATGGGATTGTGCTACCAATGGTTTGCCTGACCCGAGTGGTGATATGGACGGAGATTTGATCCCGAATTATCAGGATGCTGATTTCCCTTATTGTGGTGGTGTATTGAGTACTGGTGTTTGCGCCAACTTTGATGAAGATAGAGACGGAAATCCGGTTCATTTGGATTTGGATAGTGACAACGACGGAATTCCTGATTTGATTGAAGCAGGTGGTGTTGATACCAATGGCGACGGACAGATAGACGCTACGGCTGATACAGACGGTGATGGTTTGGTGAATCAATACGATAACAATGATACGGATGGACCAAC
The DNA here is from genome assembly GCA_044377135.1 of Fluviicola sp. Lineage (GTDB taxonomy): Bacteria > Bacteroidota > Bacteroidia > Flavobacteriales_D > Crocinitomicaceae > Fluviicola. Next base: position 4,535 of record JBILJP010000562.1, on the reverse strand, counting down.
AGGATCTTCTCCGTGTTCACCTTCACCGAATTGTTTATTGAATACATCCACTTCTTTGCTCTTTGATACCGATGCAAACGGAAGCAACAATTACTTCGCCGATTTTGATAACGATGGCATTGCCAATTTCATGGATTTGGATAGCGATAATGATGGTATTACAGATGTGATCGAATCGGGTGGAACAGACGCCAACGGTGACGGACTTGCCGATGCTTTTGCAGATATCGACAACGACGGGTATAATGATGTATACGACGCTGTTTTTGTGAACTGTACCACTACAGGAAGTTATATTTATACACCACCTACAACTGCTTATTCAACGTCGCATGGGCCAGGAAATGTAAGTGTTACCAATCCTAACAATGCACTTGGTCAGCCGTTAGCCGCCGATTTTGCGCTTATGGATTCCAACGGTGATATTTTCACGATGCAAATTGCCACTACTATTGCTTCCGGTGGAACCATTCGTGTTTACATCTCCAACCCGAGCGGAAACCAGGCAAATACCAATATCCAGTTTTCCACAAACGGAACAACATTTACAAATACAACTGCTACCAATATTCCCGCGGCGAATACCGCAATGACTACTTATTCATTTGTAGTGCCGATCAATACGGTTGCAATTCGTATTCTACGTACTGATAATGATGATATCAACGTACACGGTTTGGATTATACCATTCCGGCAAGTGTGAGTAATACACTCAGCACAACGTGTGTTACAGCAAATGGTACACCGATGATTCTTACCGGAAATGATACAAATTCCGATGGAAAACCGAATTCATATGTTTCGGGAAATGCCGATTCTGATTTACAGTGCAATTTCATCGATATCGATTCTGATAACGACGGAATTGTAGACAATAGCGAAGCTCAATCAACTGCAGGTTATATTGCTCCGAGTGGTCTGGATACAGATGGCGATGGTATTGACAATGCCTATGACGGAAATAACGGCGGAACATCCATCGTTCCTGTAAATACCGACGGAACGGATACACGTGATTATTTAGACTTGGATTCAGACAACGATGCCTTAACTGATTTGGTTGAAGGTTGGGATACAGATGGAAATGGCGTAGCTAATACAGTTCCATTAGGAACGGATTTGGATAACGACGGATTGGATGATGCTTTTGACGTTAATGACGCATTGGTGAATCCAACAAACGGAACCACACCATCATCTTACCCGAATGTAAATGCTCCGTTGACAACCGAGAGAGATTGGAGAGAAACAATTCTTGCTCCTACGGTTACCCTTTCCGGTACAACCACCATTGCTGAAAACGCAGCAGGAGTTGCAACCTTAACAGCAACACTTTCCAATCCGGTTCCAACAGCTACTACGGTAACATTAACTTATTCAGGAACGGCTTCGGCTGGTGATTACGTAGCATCAAGTGTTACAATCACCATTCCGGCAGGAGCAACTTCAGGTACAGTAACCATCGACCCAACAGACGATGTAATCTTTGAAGGTTCTGAAACCGTGATTGCCGACATTACAAGTGTAACAGGTGGAAACGGAGCAACAGAATCAGGAACCCAAACAGCCACCGTTACCATTACAGATAACGAAACAGCACCGACCGTTACTTTAAGCGGAACAACCACCATTGCAGAAAACGCGGCAGGAGTTGCAACATTAACAGCGACACTTTCGGTAGCAACAACAGCAGCTACTACAGTTACGATAGCATACACAGGAACGGCTTCTGCAGGAGATTACGTAGCATCCAGTGTTACAATCACCATTCCCGCGGGAGCAACTTCAGGTACAGTAACCATCGACCCAACAGACGATGTAATCTTTGAAGGTTCTGAAACAGTAATTGCAGACATTACAAGTGTCACAGGTGGAAACGGAGCTTCTGAATCAGGAACACAAACTGCAACCGTTACCATTACAGATAACGAAACAGCACCGACTGTTACTTTAAGCGGAACAACCACCATTGTAGAAAATGCAGCAGGAGTTGCAACGTTGACGGCAACACTTTCGGTAGCCACAACAGCTGCTACTACAGTTACGATAGCATACACAGGAACGGCTTCTGCAGGAGATTACGTAGCATCCAGTGTTACAATCACCATTCCCGCGGGAGCAACATCTGGTACAGTAACCATCGACCCAACAGACGATGTGATCTTTGAAGGTTCTGAAACAGTAATTGCAGACATTACAAGTGTAACGGGTGGAAATGGTGCTTCCGAATCAGGTACCCAAACAGCAACTGTTACCATTACAGATAACGAAACAGCACCTACCGTAACGTTGAGCGGAACCACTACCATTGCAGAAAACGCGGCGGGAGTTGCAACCTTAACAGCAACGCTTTCGGTAGCCACAACAGCCGCTACTACAGTTACGATAGCATACACGGGAACGGCTTCGGCGGGTGATTACGTAGCTTCAAGTGTTACAATCACCATTCCGGCAGGAGCAACATCCGGTACAGTAACCATCGACCCAACAGACGATGTAATCTTTGAAGGATCAGAAACCGTGATCGCTGATATTACAAGTGTAACAGGTGGAAACGGTGCTTCTGAATCAGGAACCCAAACAGCCACTGTTACCATAACAGATAACGAAACAGCACCGACCGTTACTTTAAGCGGAACAACCACCATTGCAGAAAACGCAGCGGGAGTTGCAACGTTGACGGCTACGCTTTCGGTAGCAACAACAGCAGCTACTACAGTTACGATAGCATATACAGGAACTGCATCTGCTGGTGATTACGTAGCATCCAGTGTTACGATTACCATTCCCGCGGGAGCAACATCCGGTACAGTAACCATCGACCCAACAGACGATGTGATCTTTGAAGGTTCTGAAACCGTAATCGCAGACATTACAAGTGTAACAGGTGGAAATGGGGCTTCTGAGTCAGGAACCCAAACAGCCACGGTTACCATAACAGATAACGAAACAGCACCGACAGTCACTTTAAGCGGAACAACCACCATTGCAGAAAACGCAGCGGGAGTTGCAACGTTGACGGCTACGCTTTCGGTAGCAACTACAGCAGCTACTACAGTTACGATAGCATATACAGGAACTGCTTCGGCAGGTGATTATGTAGCATCAAGTGTTACGATTACCATTCCAGCAGGAGCAACATCCGGTACAGTAACCATCGACCCAACAGACGATGTGATCTTTGAAGGATCAGAAACCGTAATCGCAGATATTACAAGTGTGACAGGTGGAAATGGTGCTTCCGAATCAGGAACACAAACAGCCACTGTTACCATAACAGATAACGAAACAGCACCGACTGTTACTTTAAGCGGAACAACTACCATTGCAGAAAATGCAGCAGGAGTTGCAACCTTAACGGCAACACTTTCGGTAGCAACAACAGCAGCTACTACAGTTACGATAGCATACACAGGAACGGCTTCGGCAGGAGATTACGTAGCATCAAGTGTTACGATTACTATTCCAGTAGGAGCAACATCCGGTACAGTAACCATCGACCCGACAGACGATGTAATCTTTGAAGGATCAGAAACCGTAATTGCAGATATTACAAGTGTAACGGGTGGTAATGGTGCTTCTGAATCAGGAACCCAAACAGCAACAGTTACTATTACAGATAACGAAACAGCACCGACTGTTACTTTAAGCGGAACAACTACCATTGCAGAAAATGCAGCAGGAGTTGCAACCTTAACAGCAACACTTTCGGTAGCAACAACAGCAGCTACTACAGTTACGATAGCATACACAGGAACGGCTTCGGCAGGAGATTACGTAGCATCAAGTGTTACGATTACTATTCCAGCAGGAGCAACATCCGGTATAGTAACCATCGACCCAACAGACGATGTAATCTTTGAAGGATCAGAAACCGTAATCGCAGACATTACAAGTGTAACGGGTGGTAATGGTGCTTCTGAATCAGGAACCCAAACAGCAACAGTTACTATTACAGATAACGAAACAGCACCGACCGTTACTTTAAGCGGAACAACCACCATTGCAGAAAACGCAGCGGGAGTTGCAACGTTGACGGCTACGCTTTCGGTAGCAACAACAGCAGCTACTACGGTTACGATAGCTTACACGGGAACGGCTTCAGCTGGTGATTACGCAGCATCCAGTGTTACAATCACCATTCCGGCAGGAGCAACATCCGGTACAGTAACCATCGACCCAACAGACGATGTGATCTTTGAAGGATCAGAAACAGTAATTGCAGACATTACAAGTGTAACGGGTGGTAATGGTGCTTCTGAATCAGGAACCCAAACAGCCACGGTTACCATCACAGATAACGAAACAGCACCGACTGTTACTTTAAGCGGAACAACCACCATTGCAGAAAACGCGGCAGGAGTTGCAACCTTAACAGCAACGCTTTCGGTAGCCACAACAGCTGCTACTACAGTTACGATAGCTTATACAGGAACAGCAACATCTGGGGTTGATTACGTCGCCTCAAGTGTTACAATCACCATTCCCGCTGGAGCAACTTCAGGAACGGTAACCATCGACCCGTCAATAGATG
>JBILJP010000254.1:0-7815 GCA_044377135.1 Fluviicola sp. | reverse complement strand
GTTTTTGAAATGGTGTTTTGCTTTTTCACTGGTGTACAATCTTACAGGAATCGGATTTGCCGTTTCCGGACAATTAACACCCTTGATTGCAGCGATTTTGATGCCACTGAGTTCCATCACAGTCATTTCACTGGCAACACTGCTTACAGTTCGCAAGCGACTACCGGCATTGCATCAAGAATAGAACGAAACCAAAATAAATAGTGCGCCTAAAAAATAACCTTATCGGAAGAAAAGTTGAGGTGGATTAAACGGTGATCAAATGCGAGGCGATGAGGATGAGATGTAGGGAGTTTATTAAAATAAATGACCAACGTTGATTTCCGAAAATAACGATACAGTCTGAAAATAACGATACTGGTTATTACCTTTTAGACACCTTTATTAACGGTGTTTAATCACTCGACCTGAACGGCGATTGTAATCGTTGTCATCTGTCAAAGCAATGATGTAAATTCCATCATCGTAATTATCCAAATCGATCACGATTGCTCCTTCTGCCGGAGTAATCATCCGATCTTCTACCAAAACACCCTCCATGTTGTAAACGCGCAGGTGACGAAATTCAATTTCGGTAGTTCCGGGATGAATGGTAACAAACGAACTTGCCGGATTTGGAAAAGCAACCAAACCACCTTCTGGCAACGTAACCGAAGCCGTACGAAGTTCTTGTGCTTCGGAAAGAAGCGAAACAAACAGCAGGGCGAATAATAAGGTAAACTTTTTCATGCTTTTCAGGTGTTTCAACGATTCAACGGTATGTTCATTTTCTCTATAACAAAGGTAGACTAGTTGTGTTCTTTCTCAAAACCATTCACGCAGTCACCAAGTCCGTTCAATCAACCAATGCGCAATCTTTGCATTTTTTGGGAAATCGTTCGCCTTTTTGAACTGCTTAAACTAGTTGGCTTGCTTTACAAAAGCCCCCGATTGACGGTTGTTTCCTCTGGAATCTGACAACACAATGTAATAGAATCCGTTAGCAAAGCGAGACACATCTACATTCTTATTCCATTGCTCGTTTTGCTGCAATTCTTCCACTTTTACCCCTAGGTGATTGTAAATCTCAATCATGATTTCACTAGTGCCAATGTTGGAATAATCCAACGTGAGTAACGAACTGGCAGGATTGGGATAAATCATTAAACTGGTTTGCTGATCTAGCTTTCCTACATTTAATGGTGGAGTATCTTCAATACGCAAACTATCAAACATGAGTCCATCTCGGTTATTCTCAATGGCATCACTGATAAATGAAAACTTAAACAAAACCGTATCTCCGGTTACAATTGAAAAAACGGAACCTAACTGCGGAAAATAAACAGAAAAGTTCTTCCACCCATTCGAATTCCCGGTTAATACAGGCACGTCACTTTCATTACCGGAATTCCCCCAGTGTATCTGCGTATCGTATTGACCTTGATCGATTAAGTCCACCCATGTAGTGCCATTATCCGGAGAAAATTCAATCATCCCATAATCGGTTAGCGAGTCTGTATCAACACGATAAACGCCCGTAAACAATACGTGATTCGGCATCTCAAATCCTAAATCAGCCACATGTTTGATCGTAAAAGAGCTATTGGCATTGATCGGATAAGCGTTGGCTGTATCAGTTAAAATTGCATTCGGAAAGGTATAAGCCTCTGTAAAAAGAGTTTTGTCGGGACTACCGACTTGCCACAAACCATTTGGTTCTACCACCAATTCATGATGATTATCAAACTCATATAGTCCGGTACCTTCAAAGGAAATTTCATAATAATTCTGTGCGGTAATCCGCGTGCTGGTTAACACAACGAAAATGGAAAGGAAGATGGTTTTCATAAATGATCAATTAGAATCTGAATTCAAAAGTAAGGCATTCTGCTTAATAGATTCACACAGCTAAATCAATGGTTAATCCGGAGTTGCTTCTACAATTGAATGAAATCCACATCCAGTAATTCCTGAATGTAACGCAATTTCTTGCGTTCAACCGGTTCAATAAAACTCAACGAAAGACCGCGTTTTCCTGCACGAGCCGTACGTCCGCTACGGTGTGTGTAATAATCAGGATCGTCGGGCAATTGGTAATGTACCACAAAATTCAAACTATCGAAATCGATCCCGCGAGCGGCAATATCCGTAGCTACAATGTACTGAAATGCTTGGTTGTGAAACATGCGGATGGCCTTTTCGCGTTCCTTCATGTTCAATTCTCCGAAAATTTCAGCCGCTTTATAATCGTTTGACTGCAGAAGTTTCGATACAAACTGCACATCGCCTTTGGTACGACAAAATATAATTCCCCGAGCTTTTCCCTGCGAAGACAAAAACTCAATGAGCATAGCCGGTTTTTCATCTTTCAAGCATTCCAGGTATTGGTGTTCTATTTTCGGATTCATTACCTTTTTGGTGGCAATACTTGCTTTTGGCGCATCGGCGCTCAATTGCTTGCGAATCCAGCCGTTCAATTCACCATGAATGGTAGCGGAGAACAGCCACTTTTTATGAAAATCGTTGGTCGCACCCAAAATTTTGTCGACCTCTTTCATAAAACCTTTGGCGTATAACTCATCGGCCTCATCGAGTACAATGGTTTTTACGCGATCTAATTTCACTGCTTTCAGCTGAATGAGTTCCCACAATCGTCCCGGAGTTGCAACAATAATATGTGTTGGTCGGCGCAAACGCGCTTGCTGTACCTCAATTTGCTCACCACCCAAAATGCCTTCCACAAACACTTTACCTACATGTTTACTGAGCTTAAATAACGTCTTTGCTGTTTGATTCACCAATTCGCGCGTTGGAACCAAAATTACCGCTTGTACATCGCGGTCTTTGGCATCAATGCGTTGCAACAACGGCACGCCATAAGCAATCGTTTTACCTGAACCGGTATGCGCCTGCCCTACATAATCCTGATGTTTGGTAATAAGGTGCTTCCAAGCGTGCTCTTGAATGGGCGTAGGTTGCGTGTAACCTAACTCTTCCAAGCGCTTCAAAATGGTTGGCAAAATGGCATGTGACGTTTTCATGGTACAAAGTTAAGGGGATTTTTGATGTTTGATGTTTGATTGAGGTCTGGGTTAATAAACACGGCTTCAGGTACACTTTAAATTGAAAATAGCGCCTGAGACGGAAGCAGTGTAAAATTGCAAAGCAGGCTCAATTCAAAGTTCACTAAATGAAACGAGAAGTAAAACTGACCGAAGCTAATGCCCCATCAAAAATCCTACATCAAAAATCAAGCATCAGAACAAGTCGAAAACCCGCCAGTGATCCCAAAGCTGCTGATCTTCATCACTAATAAACACTTTCTTCCAGCGAAAATCAGGGATTTGGATACTCGACTCCATGGTTCCGTTCCATTCTACTGTAAAACCGTTTTCACGCAACCGCTTTGCAATGGTGGTTCCGATTTCAACTGCAAAAGGGGTATCATCTACCAAAATGCTATTGAAACCGATGTGTAAGATCGATGCTTCGGCATAAATGAGCTTTTCAACGTTTTCTCCTGAATAAAAACAAAAACCTTTGATCAATTCCGGAGAAAGAACCATATCGCCCATTACTGAAAAAACCTCTTCTATGGCATCTTCACGCGTATATCCAGGTCTGTGTAATGCTAAAATACCGTCTTTGCATAACGTATTAAACACTTCTGCCAACCGCTTTACATCCGTTTCATTGGTCCATTCCTTGCTTTTCAACAAATGGGTGCTGTGCAGTTGCATGGCTGTCTTTCTAATCCAGGAAGTCGGAATAGCATCTTTCCATTGTTGTTGAGCGACTTCATACACAACATCCGGAATAAATTCTTCAGGATCTTCGAAACCAATTAACACACGTTTTTCAATGCGTTCAAAAATATCGTATAAATGTTTGTGGTCGGGTGCATTGATTCGCGCGATAACTGGTTCAATCAACGCTTTCACATCCGGATCTTCACGAAATGTACTTAAATCTTCTTCGGTTGAAGCCTCTAAAGCAAACCAATCATCTTGTGCGATACTGAGCGTCAGATTTTCAAGAAAAGCTTCCTTTTCGTTGAGAAGCGCAAAACAGCACGCTTTCCAAAAGAGGTAATATGCCACCGGCTCATCGCCGTAAAATTGTTCAGGATCAATCTCCGGATCTTCATCCATCCATTGTGTATGCGATTGCCCCAAACCAGCTTCATTTTCTTCTGAATTCTCCCAATCATCCGACTGAGAATATTGTAGTTGATAAATCAGTTCATCGTACAAAGCTATTGCCTTTCGTAGGAAAGGAACTGCTTCATCAAATCGGTTCAAACGCAAATAAGCAGCCCCCACATTATGCCAGGCTTCCGGCATTTTTAAATCAGGTTCTATGGCTAACACTTTGAGATGCAGGCCCAAAGATTCCTCGAATCGTCCAGCTTCCTTAAGCGATATCCCTTCATTGTAGCAGTTGGTCCAATGTTCCATAGATTTAAAGTTACGGATTCCTTCTATTTTTTCACTAATAATTGTGTAAAATATCAGTAAAGCTCTTAAAAATTGTTGTAAAAAAAACTGACATCTATCAGTTTTCGACCTAAGCTATATCATGTTTATTCCTTATGGTAGTTACTTCCTTTGTTTCATGGGAATGATCTACATAATGATAGTTGTGAGCTTGGTAGTAGCGGTATTTTTCCTTGTGTCTTTTATCTGGGCTACCAAAAACGGTCAATTCGACGATGACTACACTCCTTCGGTTCGTGTTCTATTCGAAGACGAAGTTGCAATCAAAAACCAAAATCAACAGAAAGATGGAAATGGAAATGGAACAAATTAAGTACGACAACAGGATTGTCAAGAACTTTGCGTTTGCCACCCTTACGTGGGGAATCGTGGGAATGCTGGTGGGTTTAATAGCCGCGCTGGAGTTGGCTTTCCCCGAATTCTTTAACAATTACTTAGGCTTTAGATATATTTCGTTTGGGCGTATTCGTCCATTACATACCAATGCCGTGATTTTCGCCTTTGTAGGGAACGGAATTTTCACGGGAATTTATTACTCGCTACAGCGCTTATTGAAGACGCGAATGTGGAGTGATAAACTGAGTTACATCAACTTCTGGGGATGGCAATTCATCATACTCTGTGCAGCATTGACTTTACCGTTCGGTATTACTACCAGTAAAGAATATGCGGAGCTCGAATGGTGGATTGACATCCTCATTGCGGTAATGTGGGTGGTATTCGGGTGGAACCTTTTTGCAACCATTTTAGTTCGACGTGTGAAGCATTTATACGTTGCTATTTGGTTCTACATCGCCACCTTCGTTACTGTAGCAATTCTGCACATTTTCAACTCCTTTGAGTTACCGGTGAGTTTCTTTAAAAGTTACTCATGGTATGCCGGAGTTCAAGATGCGCTGGTACAGTGGTGGTATGGTCATAATGCGGTGGCGTTTTTCCTCACAACACCATTCCTTGGTTTGATGTACTATTTTGTACCGAAAGCGGCTAACAGACCGGTTTACTCTTACCGATTGTCTATCATTCACTTTTGGGCGCTGATCTTTATTTACATCTGGGCCGGACCTCACCACTTGTTGTACACTTCCCTACCCGATTGGGCACAAAGTTTAGGTGTTGTGTTCTCCATTATGTTGATTGCACCGTCTTGGGGTGGTATGCTCAACGGGTTGCTCACATTACGTGGCGCCTGGGATAGAGTACGTGACGATGTGATGTTGAAATTCATGGTGGTAGCCCTTACATGTTATGGTATGGCTACGTTTGAAGGTCCGTTGCTTTCATTGAAATCGGTGAATATGATTTCTCACTTTACCGACTGGACCATTGCTCACGTTCACGTTGGTGGATTGGGTTGGAACGGAATGTTCACCTTCGGTATGATCTATTGGTTGATCCCGAAATTGTATAAAACCGATTTGCACTCTAAAAAATTGGCCAATCAGCACTTCTGGATTGCCACACTTGGAATTATCTTATATGCCGTACCGATGTACATTGCAGGCTTCATGCAAGGATTGATGTGGCAAGAATTTACCGAATCAGGAACGTTGGTACACAAAGATTTCCTTGAGACTGTAACCCAAATGCGCCCCTACTACATCTTGCGTTCAATTGGTGGAGGCTTGTTCATCTTCGGAGCATTAATGATGGTTTACAATATCATCAAAACGGTTCGCGCAGGATCTTTACTTGCCGACGAAACAGTGAATGTACCTGCAATGGCTACAGCACATGCTTCTACCGGAAAAGAATACTGGCACCGACGCATTGAAGGCAAACCGGTACGTTTCATGATCGTTAGTATCATCGTAGTAGCAATCGGTGGTTTGGCTGAAATTATTCCAACCATGGCCGTGAAATCCAATATCCCGACGATTTCAAGTGTAAAACCTTATACACCGTTGGAATTGGAAGGTCGTGACTTGTATATCCGCGAAGGTTGTAATAACTGTCACTCACAAATGATTCGTCCGTTGCGCTTTGAAACCGCTCGTTATGGTGACTACACAAAAGCCGGCGAAACGGTTTACGATCACCCATTCTTGTGGGGTTCTAAACGAACCGGTCCGGATTTGGCCAGAGAAGGTGGTTTGCGTAACAACAACTGGCATTACGAGCACATGTATCGTCCGAAAGCCGTATCACAAAACTCTATCATGCCTGCCTATACATGGTTTCAGGAAGATGATTTGAATACGTCTTTGACGAAAGATAAAATCTCAGCAATGCGCAAAATAGGTGTTCCTTACAAAAAAGGATATGAAGCCATTGCATTGAAAGATTTGCATACTCAAGCACATATAATTGCGGAAGACATTGTTGTAACAATGATGTCAAAAATGCCAAAATCCATTCTGAAAGACTTCAACAAAGAAGCGAAAATCAAAGAACTGGAGAAGAAAGAGATTGTTGCCTTGATTGCTTACTTGCAACGCCTTGGAACAGATATCAAAGTTAAACCAACTTCAAACTAACGCATATGTTACGATTCATCAAAAGCCATTTGGCTACAGAAGACGGTGTAGAATTTTACGGAATGTTTTCGCTCATGGTTTTCGTACTCTTCTTCGCAATTGTGCTCATCCGCATGGTACGCATGCGCAAAGCCACTATCGAAGAACTCAGTGCTATTCCACTCAGTGATGACGAACCTGTAAACAATATGAAGGAACATGAGAACAACTAATATCATAGCACTTATCGGCACATTTATGCTGATTTGCGGCACAACATTCGGACAAGGAGAAGGATTATTTAAGCAGAAATGCAACACCTGTCACATGGTAGACAAAGCGTCTACCGGCCCGTGGCTCAAAGGAGTCAAACAAAAATGGGCAGATGCCGGCGAAGCAGAATTGCTGTACAAATGGGTAACCAACTCTCCGGCGCTTATCTCAAGCGGACAAAGTAAAATGGCAGCTGCTATCAAAGGATTCAGCGCTAGTGAAATGCCACCGCAAATTGCTACAAACGAAGAAATCGATGCCATTTTAACGTATATCGATGGTTATACTGCTCCAACACCTGTAGTTGACAGTACCTCAACAGCCAATGGTGTTACAGGTACGGTAGTTCCCGACTACGAAGGCAATCTGGTTGTTTTCTACTGGTTGTTTGGGTTCATGATCCTGATGATTTTTGTGATCATTATCATGAGTAATACCATCATCAACTTTGTACGCTCTGATTTCTTCAAAACCAAATTGAAAGAACAGCAGGAAAACAAGAGTATTTTGGGAATTGTATTGCTAGTGGGTGCTTTGGGAGCAATGGCTCTTACCAACAATAGTTACGCACTTCATTTTGTCGGACCGGGTGAAACCACTGAAAAAACACC
>JBILJP010000253.1:0-7832 GCA_044377135.1 Fluviicola sp. | reverse complement strand
TGACAGCATGCCCGGGTTTGGTTTCTTCAAAATTCGGTCGGTGCATGGTGCGCGAAGCCGCAATCCGAATGTTGGTTTTTTCATTCACATTATAGGTTGCGTTGAATGACGGAAGAAAGGAATTATAATTCAAACGCGTAACCCGCTGCTCAGGAAGATAGTAGTACTTTTGAGTCGCTTCATCAAAAGCCACAGTTGACGTCAGCGTGTCAGACGTTTCGAACAACTGCGTATTTTCCACGCGCAACCCACCGTTGATATTCAATTTTTTTGTGGTATAATCCAGCATTCCGTAACCCGCCAACCGATCTTCCTGATAATCATAATTCGAACCAACCCATTGATTGTATTGATAATTGAGTTTATCCATGTACACTTCCCGCAAGTGAATTTCATCGTTGTGAATGAAATTATTCAAATCGTTTTTGCTCAGAAAAGGAAACATCAGGTTCGCATACGTTCCACCTTGCTGCTTCATGAAATTCTCCGGATGCTCCATAAAAGATTCAGTAGCAAAATCACTCAATAAAATGGCTTGCGAATTGCCACCGCTGAAATCCTGAAACCATTCGTGTTTAGAAATGTGGCGGAAACCGGTTTTGTGGGTAAACTTCCCTCCCATTCGAACGTTCAACCGATTGGTGATTTTGTATTCGGCATCAAACTGCCCCACAATTGGATCACGTTCTCTAGTTTGATTGGTTTCGGTATAACTTTGGCTAAAGTGAAACTTATCGGGCGTAAGTTGATTGGTGAATTTTGGTTGAATGTTCTGCGGATTATCTCCCGTTCCGTAAGGATTATCAGACCCAATGAGTTTTAAATACGCATACGGATTTGAGGATGCATTCCCGAATTTATCAACTGCCACCAAATCGGTAAACTGAAGCGGAACACTTACAAATTCGGTTACAAAAAATCCGTTTCTCCGATCATTTCGCTGATTGAACGGAGCCGCTCCATACCAAAACCGGTTGTCATAATGCGCCACTTTCGCTCTTAATTTCAAGCGATTCGTCGGTAAATATTCTACATAGAGATCACCGCCATAAATGCGTCGATTGTAAATGCCATGTGTACTTTGCAAGCGCAGGGCATTTGTTCCGGATTCGTCGTACCAATTAAAACTCTCTTTGTACATGTACTTATCATCGGCCATGTATCCGCCCACGAAGTTCGACCCGACTTTCACCTTGGCATTGGGGCGGTATTCAACACCAACATTGCCGCCAACTGTTGTGCGCAAACCATTGTACCGGCGGAGTTCGAGTCTGTTCAGCGCATGATTAAACACACTTCCATACACCGCTTTTACAGCGTTAATTGAATAATTGCGCCCGTAATAAGAAACATCTGCCACAAAGCTGATTTTTTTATTCTTAGACACATTGCCGTAAAGTGCCGTAAAACTTCCGGTAGGTTTTGATGAAAAAGCATTGATTCCGCCAGCAATATCGCAGTTAAACGTTTTTTCAGTGACCGGTAAGCGCGTTACAAAATTGATGCTTCCTCCAATGTTATCCGACTCCATTTCGGGTGATGCGGTTTTCGATTCCACCACATAATCAATCACTTCAGCCGGCAGCGCCTCAAATTCAAACGAACGTGTTTGCTGCTCTTCATCTGCAACCGGTAATCGATCTCCATTGAGTAAGGTCGACGACCAATCACTTGGAGTTCCGCGCAGTGTTACAATGCTATTTTCGCCCTGATTGCGCTGCACTCCTACTCCGGGAACATGCGCCACGGCATCTGCCGCATTTTTGATAGGCAACTTCTCTAATTCTTCGGCTGAAACAATGGTTGTCTGTTTCGTCGCATTTTTCATCATGTTCAATGCCTTTGCTTCCGAATTATCCATTTCACCTATCACCTCCACTTCTGTGAGTTCGGTTGAATCGGTGAGAATAACTTCGTGCAAATCGAGATCCTGATTGCCTGAAAGATGCACCAAAACCTGCTTTTTACGGTAGGAAATACCACTAAACAGCAAGGAATAAACCGTATCTGACGGAAGATCGAAGTACACAAACCGACCGTTTGCATCCGTGATTACCACCATCGATTTTTGCTCCAGCAACACCATTACGCCCGGAATCTCATTTCCCGAAACATCTTTTACAACTCCTTTCACAGAAGCTTTCTGTTGTTGCGCCAGTGAAACCGAAGACAAGAGCAGCAATACAACCAATAGAAGCAATTGAGACTTCATACCACGAATAGTCATTTGTATCAATAATGAACTACAATTCCCACTTAAAACCTATCTGACCTTTAGGCCTGTAATATTCGGTGCGTAAGTTTCTCCATTCTTTCCCGATATAGGTTCGCATCGGGTAGTTGAGCAGGTTGTTGCCTTCTACATAAAACGTATACTTGTTTTTGAAGGTGTAAGAGCACTGAAAATCGAGGTTGTAATAATCGTTCATGAAAATATCGTAGTCATCGTCTTTGTGAAAAAGCCCGATTCCCACAACCGTTGTAAGATTCAACTCCTTCAAGTGTCTTCCCGTATAACCCAACGCCAGACGCGCATTAAATCCGTTTTTTTCGTAGATCAACCCCACATTTGCCAACAAAGGAGTTTGCTCGGTCATCGCTTGTGAATTAGGTCTTCCGGGCACGTTCATTTCAGAATACGAGAGTGTCACATTGGAATTCACCCCAAAATTCTTCCAAAACCCCGGCAAGAAATCAAACTTGCGGATAAATATTCCTTCAAACCCTACAATAAATGAAGTGGAGGCATTTTGATATCGCTTGATCTGAATACCCGTTGCCGGATCAACATCTGCAGTTCCAACCGTAAAAATATGATCTTGCACGTTCTTGAAGAATCCACCGACCGACCACATGCCTTTCGCTGCCCAAAAATGTTCAAAAAACACATCGGCGTTATAGGAATACGTCGGTTTCAAATTCGGATTACCAAAGGTATAAACCAGGTCATAAATGTTTACAACCGCAAACCCAGGTTTTGTCTGTGCGAAATTAGGTCGGTGCATGGTACGAGACAATCCCAAGCGCAGGTTATTACTCGCCCCTGCATGATAGGTCAAATTGAGCGAAGGCAAGAACGATGTGTACTGAATATTCGCAACACGCTGTTCGGGTTTTAAATAATAGGTACTCGACGGTTCGTCAAACAGCAATTCACTGGTAAGCGTATCGGAGGTTTCGCGCAAACGTGTATTCTCAACACGAAGACCACCCACCACATTCAACTTACTGGAATTGTATTCCGCCATTGCATAGCCTGCCGTTTGCACTTCATGATAATCATAGTTGGAACCAACCCATTGCTGGTAACTTTGGTTCAACTTATCCATGTAATACTCCTTGAAACGATCTTGATTTTCTGCCAGGAATGAATTCAATTGATCGTGTGTGAAAAAAGCAAATAATTGATCTTCATAATTAGCACCCAATTCGCGCATAAAACCACCAGATCGTTCGTTAAAATCTGTGAGGTCAAAATCAATCAACTTCAACGCCTGCGAATTATTCGGACCGAAATCCTGAAACCATTCATGAAATGAAATATGGCGATATCCTATTTTGTTTCTGTACTTTCCGCCGGCTTGAATTTTCCATGAATTGGTGATTTTATATTCACCATCCAACTGCACCACCACCGGATCACGCTCACGCGTATCATTCAATTGCGAGGATGCTTTATAAAAATTGAATTGACTATTGGTGAGTGAAGGCGCGTATTTCGGCTGAATATTGAAGGGATCATCTCCGTTACCGTAAGGATTATCTGCACCGATGAGCTTCCCTAGAAAAATATCCGGACTATTCGGATCGGTAGCATTTCCGTATAAATCAATCACCGCCTGATCTTTAAATTGAATCAATGGGCTAATAAACTCAACATTGTAATAGCCATTGCGCGGATCGTTGCTTACATTAAACAAACGCCCAAGTTTATTTCCATTCTTGTAAGGAACATCACCATAACCGAAACGATTGTCATAAGCCGCAATTCGTGCTTTTAGCAACAACTTTGTATTCACCGCATATTCAGCAAACACATCACCGCCAAACAAACGACGATTCAGTTCACCATGAATATTGTTTAAACGAATACGCTGACCAGACCCTTCATACCAATTAAACTGCTGCATGTTTTGGTATTTATTATCCATCATGGTACCAAACATTAAATGCGTTCCAAGTTTGAATTTAGCATTGAATTTATACTCCATAGAAGTATTAAATCCTAGAGTATTGCGCGAACCATCGTAACGCTTTAGTTGCAACCGATTGATACTGTGATTAAAATTACTTCCGTACAACACATTCGTAGCATCAGCTGCATAATAACGACCATAATAGGAACCGTTTACAACGTAACTGAATTTGTTATTCTTACTGATGTTTCCGTAAATAAAATTGAAGGTTCCGGTAGGTTTTCCGGCAAGTGCATTTATCCCAAGTGCCGAGTTGATGCGGAAGGTTTTTTTAGTGACCGCAGCACGCGATAAGAAGTTGATAGTCCCGCCGATATTGTCTGCTTCCACATCCGGATTACTGGTACGTGAAACGATGACATACTCAATCATATCCGACGGAAGCACCTCAAATTCAAATGAACGCGTCACATTGTCTTCGTCGGCTACCGGCAAACGATCTCCGTTTAAAAAAGTCGCCGTCCATTCCATTGGCGTACCTCTTAAAGAAACCATACTTCCTTCACCTTTGTTTCGCTGCACGGAAGCTCCCGGAATGCGCGCCACTACATCTGCGGCGTTTTTATTGGGAAGTTTTGCAATAGCATCAGCCGAAACCACTGTTACCAGTTTGGTAGAATTCATGGTCATATTGATGGCTTTGGCTTCGGTATTTTTCATAATACCTACTACCACTACTTCATCCAGACTATCTTGACTTGAAGTTTCTACAAGTTGAATTTTTCCCACATCAACCGTTTGACCATTTTTTACTTCCAATCGAACAATGTATGGATCGAAACCCATCGACGTAGCCTTTAACAGGTAGTTTCCTGAAGGAATTTTACTAAATGTAAAGTTGCCATCGATATCAGATGTGGTGTAAAACGAAGTTGAATCGAGTTTCAAGATCACTCCCGGCACTCCTCCGGTTTCTTCCGAAACATTTCCACGAATGTTACCAAACGTACTTTGTGCCTTGGAAACAAGAGCAATAACACTAAATGAAAACGCGAGTATTAGAGGGCGAATAAATGAACTATACATCATGACTTATAAATTACTACGGGGCAAAAGTAATTTACATAAAATGAATATAAGTCAACTATTCATTAGGTTAATGTTAATTTTAACCATCAAAATTGACAAATAGTAAACTTTTTGCGACTAAATCGGTTTATTTATTTTACTATTTGTCACTTTCGAATGAATTTGTTTCTTCCTTAGAAAATAGCTTTTGGAGCCTTGACTGAGGTTCTTGGATAACGATCAACAAAGCACCATATCGCACAAAAGTGTACGATTGGTTCAAACTATCAATCCTGAAACGTTAAAGAGTTATCTAACTACCAAAAAAGGCTTATTGTGGTGGTTTCATGAGGTAAAAGGTGATCATTTTCACCGGATTTTTGCCTGTATTCCGCATACTGTGCGGGAAATTGCCGTCGTAATAAATGGCATCGCCTTCTGCAAGCAGGATTTTTTCGTCACCAAGCTCGTACTCAATTTCACCCGATAATATGTAGTCGATTTCAAGGCAATCTGTCACCACATGTTCGCGGTAAGTGGTTGGGTTAACTGTAACAATTACCATTCGCAAGTAAGCGTTGGTGATATTGTCGGTCAATAACAGTTCGTAACCTACGCCCTCCGAATCTTCGCGCTCTTCAATTTCACCCTCACCTTTGCGAATCAATAAGTATGGACTTCCTTCAGAAACGTTTACTTCGCGCACCAAATCCATGAGACTAACTTCAAGTGCCTGCGCCAAATTATGAAGAACCGGTAAAGAAGGAATGGTTCTGAAGTTTTCAATTTTGGAAAGTAAACCCGCAGTGACATTGCTTTTTTCAGCCACTTCTTTCAGGTTCATTTTTTTATCCTTACGTATTCGCTTAATGGTTTTCCCTACTACACTGAGTGAATCAATTTTCATATTCGGAGGTCTTGTGACGGACGAAAGTAGCATTTTTTTTAGTAGAAAATAGCGAATCACAACCATTCATCATCAGAACTTAATACCGCAATTCATGCAAACAACCAGCGTTCGAAAATCGACTTTTCCCTATCATTTCAAGCCTTAAAAAGGAAGAAATCCCATGAAACCGAAATAATCATTTCAAAAATCCCATTTTAACAGCTGATACCCCTATCTTTACCCCAAACTTATTCGACGTCCTTTTAGTTCACCATCATGAGAATAATTGCCTTAACAATCACTTTATCCTTTTTCGGATTTCTTCGTGCCCAACAAGCCTACACCGGAATCGTTACCGACAATTCGGTTAGTTCTTACCTGGCTTCTCACAATCCGTCGTCGATAGTCGATTCTAAAACAAAATTTTCGATCGGTTCGTACGTCAATTTTTCGCGCATCAGTAACTTTTGTTCATCGGATTATTTGCCTTATGGAACGCGATCAAAATACATCGAACCCAAAAATCCGGGCTACAAAAAAAGTTACCTCACGTTTGATATCCTAAATTTAAAGTACGAATTCAACCATCAAAACGCGGTTGGTTATTCGCTTCGGGCCAGAACGTTTGATACGAAAACAGGAATTCCTGCCGACTGGGGAAAGAATGCAGTGAATGATTACGATTCAAATGCCATCAATCTGCAACAGAGCTTTTCTGATCTCAGCTTGAACAGAATGCTGTTCACCGAACACAACCTGACGTATGCACGAACTATTTTTGATCGTAAAACCACGTTTTTAAAAGCAGGCGCATCGTTGAAGATTCTGAACGGTTTGGACGCTTCTTATTTTTATGCCAACACCGGAACAGCGCAATTTACGGATAGTACTTCTCCGAACATTCAAGTCACCAACCTGGATGCTGATTTCGGGAGCAGTTACACCAAAAATCAGTTGCACTACAAAAACAGAGGACTTGGATTGGATATCGGTTTCACGTATGAATACCGTCCGAATTTCGAAGATCAATATTATGAAATGGACGGCGCCAAACGCAATGTGCGCTACGACATCAATAAATACAAGTGGAAAATCACGGGTTCCATCACCGATATCGGCTGGATTCGTTACATGCAAGATACCAGCTACCACAATTTCACGGCAAACGGGATAAATGCCAATGCAAAAAAGCTCATCAATGTCAATTCATTGGTCACTTTACCGTTTGACTATATTCAAGACAGTTTGCAGTCGCAGGGGACAAAATCTGCAACACAAGTCACCAAGTTCAGAATGAACCTGCCTACAGCAATTCACGGAGGATTTGACCTCAATGTGATGAAGAATTTTTACGTAAGCTACAATGTTTCCGTTCCGCTTAGTTTAAAGGGCGATAAAACCAAAATTGCTTACTTCTTCATTCAAACGGTGACTCCGAGAATCGAGAAACAAAAATGGTCCATCATGATGCCGCTTTCGCACATGGGAAATGGGAAGTTTTATGTTGGCTGCGCCGGTAGATTTACAGTGAAAGGTTTTTCAATTTTCGCAGGATCGAATAATTTATCGCTTTTATACGGTCAAAAATCATCTCTCGGACGCAATATTTTTGCGGGTATTTCTTACAGTGTTTTGTACAAAGTGCCCGACGATAAAGATCGCGACAAAATCTCCGATGAAAAAGATGCGTGTCCGTATGATCCGGGATTGCCAGAATACAACGGTTGTCCTGATACGGA
>JBILJP010000252.1:0-7860 GCA_044377135.1 Fluviicola sp. | reverse complement strand
GCATGTAATCGGCATTTGAATTGAAGAAACGGCTATTGATGCCCAACTTGCCACTGGTTTGCAATTGTAAGCCCCAGTTTTTGTAAATCCAGAAATTGAAACCCACGTTGATGTTGAGATTGGCGATTACGGTTTGCGAATAAGTATCGCGGTGTGTAAGTCCCAATCCGAGTGAAACATACGGATCAAACCATTTCATCGGGTAAAATAGTTGGTAGAAGCTGAATTTGGTATTCAGATCGGTGGAAATGAATAAACCACTTAGTCCGATTGTATCATTCACCAGTTTATCGGCAGAATATTGATTGTAGGCACCTGCAAATTCCAAACTCAATCCTTTTTTGAGGTAACGATCAACCATTATTCGTGAAGGAAAAAGCGGATAATTCCACGATTGTTTAACGTCGAATGGCTGACAGACATCACGTCCGTCGTCGTCAACAGCATTCCAACTCACACCAACTTGCCATTTATACGGCTTTTTTTGACCCATCCACCATGTTGGTTGAGCCACTGAACCAAGGCTCAGACAAAGGAATAACAGGAATAGAATCTGCCTTTTCATTAATTCAACGTTTAGCTAATCAGCCGTTTGTACAAAAACAGTGCAAATTTAGCAAAACCTAAGTTTAATTTTAATTTAAAATTGACCTGAGGTTCGAAATCGAACTAAAAAGACTTGATGGAAAAAATTACACTTGAATCCCGATAATCAACATATCGTCAACTTGTTCTACATCACCGCGCCAGGTATCCATCGCTTTTTGCAATTCTGCCAGTTGTTCCTTAAACGGTAGATGAGCATGACTCAAGAATAGCTGTTGCAATTGTTTGGCTCTGAATTTTTTGCCTTTCGGGCCGCCAAACTGATCGGCAAAACCATCGGTTAGTGTGTAAATACAATCGCCCGGTTGCAAATCAATGGTATGCGCTGTAAATGGTTGATTGGTATGGTAGAATCCGCATGGTTGTCTGTTGGCTTTGTGTTCGAAAAGCTCAAGCGTTGCGCTGTCTGATTCACTTTTTCTTACAAGGTATAAATCATTGTTAGCCGAAGCATAGGTAAGTTGGTTGGCTGCTTTATCCAGACGACAAATCGTAATGTCCATCCCATCTTTGCTTTCACCGAATTCGCCGGATTGATTGAGGGCATTGATGATTTTATCGCGTAGCATATTCAATACTTCAGCCGGATCCTGGATGTTTTTACCGGCCACGATTTCTTCCAGAAACGAAAGCCCCAACATGGTCATAAATCCACCCGGAACGCCATGTCCGGTGCAATCTGCAGTAACATAAAACACCGATTGATCGCGCTCGTAAACCCAGTAAAAATCGCCGCTTACAATATCTTTCGGTTGATAGAGCACAAAACTATCGCGGAAATAAGAGTTGAAACGGTCTTTTGAAGGTATCGAAGCCAATTGGATATTACGTGCATAAGTTATACTATCCGTAATTTCTTTGTTTTTGTACTCAAGGGTTACGTTTTGCGATTCGATTTCTATTTTCTGAACTACCAATTGTTCGTTTTGAACCTCAAGTTGCTTTTTTGATTGCTCCAGTCCTAATCGACTTTTGATTTCATTGTAGGTGAGTTTGTAACGCGATCGAATGAGAAAAAGACTAAACAACAGCACGGTAAGTGTCATCAAACCCCCGTTGATGATAAATTCTTTTAGGGTTAAATCACTGTTGAGTTGGTAAAAAACAATATTACTGATGACGGTGGCAACCAGTAATAAAAGTGACATTTTTACCTCCCAAAGCACCAACATTCCGGCACCGATGAACAAGACAATGTAAGCAAAAGTGTGCTGTTCAAAGTGGGCAAGATCCATCACGCTCCACATGTAGGCATTTTGGATAGAAATACCCAAAACCAACAAAAACATGCAGTTGTAAATATTGATATTCAGTTGTTTTCGGAATAGAAGCGAGAGAATGCTAACCAATGAAACACTCAATCTGAAAACAAGAAATGGAACGAAGTAATCCGGAATAATGAAATAATCACTGGTAAACCACATTAAATTCAATAACAAGCCTACCCAACACGCAATCACGTGGGTTTTTTCTGTAGAATCGTAAAACGCTTGCTTTACTTCTTTCTCGGGAATGAAACTTTCTACCATCTTAGGCCTAAAATACAATTATTCTTTATGCGACAATACCACCTGGTATTTCAAATACGGGAACAATGGTTATCATTTAAGTTCAATTTACCTACGCAAGCGTTGATTGTTTGGTTTTCTTTTTTTGATAAAAAAACGTCGAAGAACTCACGATTAATACCTATTTTACTCTTCAAACACCAATTTGTATGCTACTAAAAATTCACGTTCAACAAGTTACGATCGCAATGGTTGCTGTGTTGATTTCCACAACTTTTTTTGCGCAAAGTTATACGTCCTATTTTACAGGTAATGCGTCAGACACCGTCACAAATCCAACCGGGGGAATGTGCCTCATGGGTGGTGCAACCGAGAGTGATCAAGCTATGCAATGGTTTTTACAACGTGCTGATGGTGGCGATGTCCTGGTATTGCGCGCTTCCGGATCAAATGGCTACAACGATTATTTTTATACCGATTTGGGCATTCCGGTGAACTCGGTAGAATCTATTGTTTGCAACGATGCAACGTGCGCGAATGAAACGTACATACAACAGAAAATTCAACAAGCAGAAGCCATATGGTTTGCCGGAGGTGATCAATGGAATTATGTTTCTTTTTGGCGCAATACGGCAATCGATAGTTTGATCAATGATGCGATTCTCAATCGCGGAATTGTGATCGGTGGAACCAGTGCCGGAATGGTCATTTTAGGAAAAGCTTATTTTTCGGCAGAAAACGGAACCGTTACTTCGGCTACCGCATTGGCAAATCCGTATGATCCATCGGTGGCAATTGATACCGCTGTGTTTCTCAAAAATCCGTATCTCGAAAATGTAGTTACCGATACGCATTACGACAGTCCTGATCGCAAAGGCCGACATGTCACGTTTATGGCGCGGATGATGAACATGGGAATGAATGCCAAAGGAATTGCCTGCGACGAATACACCGCCGTTTGTGTGACTCCCGAAGGAATTGCTTCCGTTTACGGTGATTACCCGACCAGTGATGATAATGCCTATTTCATTCAAACCAATTGTACATTGGCCGACCCAACTCCGGAAACGTGTTCCAATGGAAATGCACTTACCTGGAATAAAAACGGTGAAGCATTGACCGTTTATGCGGTAAAAGGTACAACCACAGGCTCCAACACATTTAACCTCAATGATTGGGAAACCGGTTCGGGTGGAACCTGGAATTATTGGGCGGTGAACAATGGTGTATTGACCGAAACCGCCGGTGTGCAACCCGATTGTTTTAACTTGTCGGTTAGTGAAAATACGTTCAATTTTATGCTTTCTCCTAATCCGGTAACAGATGTATTGACCATTCAATCTTCAGCTGCGATTCATTCGGTGAAAATCTACACGGTACATGGTATTTTGGTAAAGGCGATTTCAAATAGTGAAACAATTAATGTAAGCGATTTACCTGCCGGGATTTACCTAGTTGAATGTATTTCAACGAAAGGATCGGCAATCAATAGAGTAGTGAAATAGTTAGTTCAACCAGACAGATAATTGTTGTTTTAGATCAATCTGCGACTCTAATTCGGTTTGATTTTTAATTCCGTTCAATTTTATACCTTGATAATAAAGTTATTGGCTTCTATACGAGAATAATTCCAATAATTCAGTCTCTTTTTTGGAATATCAATGGTTTGAAAGAGATTGTCCTAGTAATGGAATATTATAAAACCTTGTGTCTTCGCGTCCTTGTGGTAAAATAAAAACCACAAGGACGCGAAGACACAAGGAAATTAGTATAATACCACATCTTCACTTTAATCGAAGACACCTATATTTCACAGAGATTTTATTCGTTTGTGTGTCTCGAAAAGGTTGATTCATGGCAGTAAATTAAGTGTGTAATTACTTCATTAACAGATTACTCAATCATTAATACGCATTATCCTTTTTTCACTCAGGGGATTCAAAAAAATAATAGTATTGATACATCAATTGAACCGATATGAAGAAACCCATCATGAGCCTGCCGTGCAAGATGCACTTAAGTGATTTTTCGCAAGAGGAAAAAGGGTACCATTGCGCACAATGCGATAAAGTACTCACAGATTTCAGAACCAAATCAAACGATGAAATAGTAGAAACCATCAAAGCAAGTCCCGGAAAGGTTTGTGGCATTTTCAATCGAAATCAATACGATTTTAAGGTTTCTCAGTTGACCATTCCGCGCATTCAACAATCTGTCGGATTATCATTGTTGGGCATTTTAGGATTTCTAGGTCCAATTGTAAGCAGTTGTGAAACAACAACCAACGAAACCGCTCCTATTCGGCAGAATGCATTTAACAAATTGAAATTCCCGATGCACGTAACCGGAACGTTGCGCGACGAGCACACCAACGAACCCATTGCACTTGCCTGGCTGGAATTGCAGCAAAACGGTAAAACCATTCGCAAAGTTTACACCGACGAAAACGGTTACTTCGATTTCACCATTGAAAAAGGCGATTTGCACAAAGAAACCTTTGATTTGATTGTAGACGGAAATCAGCACAACGCAGATACAATCAAGAACCGGTCGCTGTTCCCCGATTCAGGCAGAAAAAACATCAAACTCGCGTTGAAAGCTTCTACTGGTGTTTGTGAAAAAAACGTAGATGTTATGAATGTGACAACAACCGAAGGCGAAGTGATTGTGGATGGAATGGATGCTGAGTATGAACCAGTATATATTCCTCCTGCTGGAATGATAGAAATGCCACATGAATCTTCGGAAGTAGAGAAATTGTTTCCGTTTTCTGAAGTAGAACGTAAGAAAGATGTGTGAAAACTGATCAATGAAATCGAGTTGGGAAAATTGTCCATGACAAGACGGTGTTTGCAAGAGCTGAAGTCAATATGTAGTTCATTTCGGTAAACAATTCTATCTTTAATTCATGAAAGAGATTGTTTCATTTATTCGTAGGTGGAAGTATGAAGTCTTATTGTTTGCTTTGGGACAGCACCTGTTTGCAGGAATTTTGCTCACAGACTTTGAATTCTACACACATGTAATTTGGCCACTGAACATGCTAATCTTGGGTGTAGCAAGTATTGGTGTTTTTATGGGGAAATCGCGCCTAAAAACAATCATTAAAAACATCTTGTTCGTAATCGTATTGTTACTGCCAATTGGGTTGCCATTTTTTGAAGACGTGTCCTATTATTTTCAAATGCTCAACATTTTGTATATCCTGTTTTTTCTCTATATTTTCTGGGAAATAATGCGGTTTTTGGTCAAGCCGGGATATATAAATGCTGATCTTCTCTCCGCGGCAGCCTGCGGGTATTTTTTACTCATAGAAATAAGTGTTTTCCTGCTTCAATTTTGTGTTTATAATGACCCAACATCATTTAATGGTGTGACGATGACAAATTCGGCAGAGATATTTATGGACTTGGTATACTTCTGTAGCATTACTTTTACAAGTATTGGCTTTGGTGATATTACCCCGAATACACATTCAACTAAGCTGATTGCCTCTTTGATCGGTATTATCGGGCAGTTTTATTCAGTAATCCTTGTGGGAATTCTCATCAGTAAATTTGCTTCCCGAACATCGGAAAAGTAAGTCAAATTTCAGCGAGTACCTGTTTGTTGTACTTATTCCGGTATTCAATCGGAGTAATTCCGGTGAGTTTCCGAAACACATCTCTGAACGCTTTTGTATCTGAATACCCGACATCGAACATGACTTCCGATACGTTTTTATTGTAGGTTTCAAAACTGCGTTTGGCAGCTTCAATTTTTACCCGTTGAATGTATTCAATAACGCTATTTCCGGTTGCTTTTTTAAAGCGTCGTTCCAAGCTTCGTTTTCCTAGAGAAATGATTTCGGCCAATGAATCGAGAGTGAATCGTTCACCGATGTTTGCTTCAATGTGCAGTTGCACTTTTTTTACGGCTTCATCTCCGTGGTTTTTCTGTCCGTTGAAGAGCGCGAATGCTCCTTGACTGCTTCTGTCAATATCGATGGCAAAATACTTGGCAGCCAAAATAGCCGTAGCACGATCAACGTGTTTTTCCACCAAATGCAACAACAAATTCCAATACGAATTGGCGCCACCGCTCGAATAAATGCCATCTTGTTCAGTAACAATAGAGCCTTCTACCAATTCAATTTGTGGAAACAATTCCTGAAATTGCTGTGAAAATCCCCAATGGGTTGAACATTTTTTTTCGTTGAGCAAACCCGTTGAAGCCAATAAGAACGCACCAACGCACAACGAAGCTACTTCCGCACCGTTTTCATGTTGGTTGATAATCCACGGAATGAGTGTCCGGTTCTGTTGAATTGCCTTTGGAAGATCACCGAAAAGTGCGGGCACAATCACCAAATCTGTTTCGGTAACTTCGTGCAATAAAGCGTCGGTATGTACTGTGAAAGATCCGCCAGACAATTTCACTTCATGCGATGCGCCGACCAGTTGTACGTCAAACAAGGGGGCTTTTCCTGCAACTTGTAAAAACTGATTCACAGCACTAAAAAGGTATTGCGGATCGGCAATTGCTTGCATCACCGACGACTCCGGAACTAAAATGGAAACACGTTTCATGGAGCTAAAATAAGGAATTTGTGTGTCGTAATTCACCTCTTAGGTTGTCGTAATTGCATACGTTTTGTTTTTAATTCTTGCTGCATCTTTGTATTATTGAACAAATTAGCACTGAGAACTATGGAATTAAAAACAGTCATTACCATTGAAACAACAGTAGATGCATCCCTGGAAAAGGTTTGGAATTACTGGATAGCGCCTGAACATATTGTGAATTGGAACGCAGCTTCACCCGATTGGCATACACCGCGCGCCACCAATGATGTGCGCATAGGAGGAGAGCTGTTTTGCCGCATGGAAGCAAAAGACGGAAGTTTTGGGTTTGATCTCAAAGGAACCTATACAGCTGTTGAAGCTTTGAAACAATTGGATTATGTGTTTGAAGACGAAAGAAAGGTAACAGTTGCCTTTTCGGATATGAACGGAAAAACGTTGGTGGTGCAACACTTCGAGGCAGAAAACCAAAATCCCATCGAATTACAACAAGCTGGCTGGCAAGCCATTTTGACGAACTTTAAACACTACACTGAAAACAATTAAGACGATGGCACAACCTATTTACCCGTGTTTCTGGTTTAACAATCAAGCCAAAGAAGCAGCAACTTTCTATTGTTCGTTGTTTGAAGGAGCAACCATTACTGCCGAAAACCCGCTTGTGGTGATCATGGAATTGAATGGAAAAAAATACATGCATCTAAATGGAGGTCCGATGTTTAGCATTACTCCGGCAATTTCCATGTTTGTTACCTGCGAAACCGATCAGGAGATTGAAATGCTTTGGGAAAATTTGTCGCGCGAAGGTTCTGCTTTGATGCCGTTGGGATCGTATCCGTGGAGTGAAAAATACGCATGGGTGAAAGATAAATTCGGGTTGACCTGGCAATTGATGTTGGGCCAAGTGCCTCCGCACGGCGAGAAAATTCACCCGAGCTTTTTGTTTTCAAACGACCAATACGGTAAAGCCCGCGCAGCCTTGGATCAGTATGCATCTATTTTCCCCAATTCCAAGTTACACGAACAACAATTGTATACCGCCAATGAAGGTCAGCCTGAAGGAAATCTGAAATTTGCCCACTTTCATTTGAACGGTGCTTTTTTCTCGGCAATGGACGGTCCGGGAGACAATGCCTTTACCGAAGGTTTTTCATTGGTCGTAAACTGCGATACACAAGAAGAAA
>JBILJP010000251.1:0-7869 GCA_044377135.1 Fluviicola sp. | reverse complement strand
GCCGATCCTATTGCCGTGACTATTCCCGAAACATCTAAGCCTGGGGTAAAAGGCAATTGAACAGGACGCATTTTTTGCATATAACCCAATCGAATTTTAACATCCAACGGATTTACGCTTGCTGCTTTAACTTTAATTAAAACGTCATTCTCATTTTTAACTTCTGGTGCTGGAATGTTTACTAACTCAATTACGTCTGAATTGCCAAAGTTGTTGTATTGTATCGCTTTCATGTTATTTGGTATTTAGAATTCATTTGTAAAACTATTCAATTAAGTATATATTTACTACCAAGTAGTAATAAAATACAAGTAGTTTTTAAGATACTTAATTCAATAAAAGGCATGGAAATATTAAGCAAACAACAAGGAATCAGAGTTGTAGCAGATGTTTTAGACATTGTAGGTGGTAAATGGCGAGGACAAATATTGGCTCATTTGTGCGACGATCCTAAACGTTTCAATGAACTGAAAACCGTTTTGAACAGAGTTACCTCCTCTACCCTGACCAAAGAATTGCGGTATTTGGAAGACATAAAAATGGTCGAGCGGAAAATAATTCAAGACAAGCCTATGGTAATCGAATATCATCTCACATCACATGGTATGTCAATCAAAGACCTGATAGCCCAAATAATAGAATGGGGGCAAAAACACAGGGAAACAGTTTTCAAAACAGACAAATGAACACGATTCTAATTATGCCAGTTGCTAACAGCATCCACCCAAAATGAAGTGGTTCATATTGCCAAGATCAGCCATATTTGATAGCTATCAAACATTGAGTCGCAACATCAACATTCGTAATAAAATTCGCCCCATAGCCAAGCCTGAAAACTGTTAGATACTGTATGGTTGAATCCATGTTAACTTAAACAGAAAACAACAATTAAAAATGAATACAATGAAACGATTTACACTAGTTATTGTCTTACTAATAACGACCATAACAATCTTTGCGCAAACCTATCAAATGCCTTCTGAGACCTTGCCTCATGAAGGAACATGGTTGCAGTGGCCTCATCAATATGAGTATGGCATTACATATAGAAATAGATTGGATGCTACATGGGTTGAAATGACGAGTGCATTGGTTGGTAGTGAAAAGGTTCATATCATAGCTTACAACACAACGGAACAAACGCGAATTACAAACCTACTTACTGCAGCAAGCGTTAGTTTAACAAATGTTGATTTCAAGTTGTTGCAAACGAATGACGTTTGGGTAAGGGACAACGGGCCAATTTTCGTAAGAGATACAGGAGGAAATTTAAACATTGAAGATTGGGGCTTTAACGGTTGGGGAGGCGATTACAATTATAATCTTTGTAATCCAATTCCAACAAGCGTAGGAACAGCAATTAGTATTCCAATCGTTAATTTAAATTCAATTATGGTAGTTGAAGGCGGTTCTTATGAGATAGACGGAAACGGAGTGTTATTGGCTACAAAAAGTTCAATATTAACACAAACCAATTCTGGAGGTGCTTTAGCAATCAGAAATCTCGGAATGACACAAACACAAGCAGAAACTATTCTTACTCAATACATCGGTGCGACAAAATTTATCTGGTTAGACGGTTTTTTAGGCCCAGATGATATTACTGATGCTCACATTGACGGCTTCGCCAAGTTTGCTGACGACAGCACATTGGTAACAATGAATAATGCTGACTTACTTTATTGGGGGCTATCACTAACCGACATTGCAACTCTTTATGCTGCAAGTAATGTCAGTAATGTTGCATACAATAAAGTGTATGTTCCCCTCACACAAAATAATGTGGTAACAACTTACGGAAATAATTTGGGCTATAAAGGATCCTATTGCAATTACTACATTGCTAACAATGTTGTTTTGGTGCCAAACTACAACGACCCAAATGATACGGTCGCAAATGCCATTATTCAAGGGCTACATCCAGGAAGAACAGTTGTCGGAATTGATTGTCGGAATTTATACGAAAATGGTGGAATGGTTCATTGCGTTACGCAACAACAACCAGTTGCTTCTGCAAGCACAGGTATCAACGACCATTTAAAAGACAACATAAAAGTTGGACAAAACTTTCCAAACCCTTTTAACCAATCAACAACGATTAATTTATCTCTTGCTGCAAATACAAATGTTCAAATACTAATCTACAATTCTTTGGGACAAATTGTTTCCCAACCTGTTAACACAAATTATTCGTCAGGCAATCATTCATTGACAATTAGTGCTGACGACTTACAAAATGGTATTTATACTTATGTGGTGACAATTGACAATCTAAATTCCATGAGTGGACGAATGGTCGTTTCAAAATAAGTTGGCATGACGAACGAAGATGGCACAGCAGGTAACAGCACATTTGCAATAGTCAGAACATGAACTTACTTAATTTGCCTCAATGCTAAGACCGAAAACCTATTGCTACAAGTAAAATTGTCAACTCTATAAAAAATGAAGCATTTTAAATCCTATTTCAATCAATTATCCTATTCAAAGTCAATTACAATCACTAAAAAATACTGTGAAAGATACTGCTGTTATAAACAAGCAAGTAGTGGTGGTAGTTTTGTTGTTGACTTTACGATAACGATACAGCAAAATGAAGTAGATTATAGTAATCTTTATTTTGTTGAAAACGAGAATACAACCATCGCAATTGAATCGATCTCATTAGGTATTGAACGGTATATTGACTTTTTGAACAAACAAGAAGTAGCTATTATAGGAATAGATTTTATTGTTGAAAACGTTATAGTGCACCCAGTTGATTTCAAACCAATAAGATATGATATTGAAACTTCTATGTTACTCAGAAGAATATTTTTCACACATGGAAAGCATCTCCTTACGTGCAAATTCGATTCAAATACAAAATCAATCGACTTCCCGAATAAGTCTGTAGTGACTTTATTTGAAGAACTTCAAATCAGAAAAGCTTTCCCACTTCCAAATACTTTACAAAAAGTACTTAAACTTCCAGAAAGAACATACTTGCAAACAGAATTCGCTTACAATGATTTTAAGGAATCTATTCAAATAGAATTGGCTACTGATTTCTATACAGAGCGACACATGAATGGTATTCATCTCTATTCCGATAGCACTATGGAATCAATTCAACTCTTTCTGATTGCGGAAGAGGTTATTCAAAAACTTATAAAGGATGTTTATGATAACGATTTTAACCTCATGTCCTTTCATATTGGAATTAGAGAAATTAAAATGGAATCAACTTATTTCTTGAATTACGGCACTTTTCAAGACGAGTTTTATTGGCATTTAAAAAACTTCATTTTAACGTATAACAACATTAGTCAACTATGAATCTGCCTGCCGGTAACCCGCATTTTGTTTTATGTAGCCAAAATTCAACGGCAGTTTTTAATTGATCGGTTACTCTGAAAAGCCCATTCAAAGCAATTCTGCAAACTCTTCAGCACCATTTTACGACAAACAAAAAGACAAATGACACATTTTCCGGTAACAAATTCGAACCTTTCAGCAACGCATTTAGGACTGTTTTTACAAGACAACTATTCATTGAGCAAAGACACCCATTGCCAATTAATAAAAGCCGGAATCAATGACACCTATTTGGTAACCGACAACTCAGACAAATTTGTCTTTCGGGTGTATAGCTTAAATTGGCGTTCAAAATCAGCAATTGACGAAGAAATTAGATTACTGAATCTACTGAAAGATCATTCCATTTCTATTTCCTATCCATTAGCAGATAACGAAAGCAACTACATACAAACACTAAATGCGCCGGAAGGAGAACGATTTGCGGTGCTTTTTACGTTTGCATCTGGCGAAAAACATCACCTGATTTCGGAAGAAAATCATTTCCAACTAGGACAACTTATAGCCCGAATTCATACGGTAACCACTCATCAGAAGTTAAACCGTGTAGCTTATACACCCGAAGTTATTCTTGTTGACTCCTTAAAAAAGGTTGCCGCATTTTTGAAAAGTGATACAGATGAAATGAACTTTATGAAATCGGCTCAAACATACTTGTTAAAGGAGTTTGAGCATGCTGACGTTTCGCAGATCAGACAGGGAATTGTTCATCTTGACATTTGGTTTGACAATCTAAACATCACCACAGACAACCAAGTAACCATTTTCGATTTCGATTTCTGCGGAAATGGCTGGCTTTGCTTAGATATTGCTTACTATATTTTACAACTTCACAACTGTGAGAAATATGAAGCAAAAGATTATCAACCCAAAGTAGACCATTTTCTGAAAGGGTATGAATCTGTAACGCCATTAAGCGCTGAAGAAAAACGACTCATTCCAATGCTTGGGGTAAGTTTATACTTTTTCTATTTAGGTGTGCAATGTGAGCGTTACGACAATTGGTCTAACTCCTTTTTAAGTGAAAATTATTTGAAACGATTTATCAACGGACTTGTGAAACGATATTATGACATTTATCATCTTGGAGACAATGAAAATGAGGTATAACATCTTATAAATTACTCTTTACATGTTCGTGCATAAATACTCAACCCGGACTTGTCAAAAACGCACGCAAAGCTGAAAAGCGTATTGGTTATTTTAAAAAACGACACCACAAACAATGAAGTACTGTGCAAAATGCGGTAAGACACTTACCAAAAAAATAATCGACCAAAAAGAACGACTTTGTTGCGTTGACACCGGTTGTGGTTTTATTTATTGGAATAATCCGATACCGGTTGTGGGAATTGTGGTTGAAACAGACCAAGGAATAGTTTTAGCGCACAATAAATTAGCACCCGACGGAATATTTTCAATCATCACAGGATTTTTAGAAGCAGACGAAACACCCGAAATAGCTGCTCAACGAGAAACAAAAGAAGAGCTTGGACTTGATGCAATTGAAACCCGTTTTCTTGGTGTTTTCCCATTTCCAAAAGCAAACCAACTCGTCATTGCCTACCACATAATTGCAACGGGGCAAATCGAATTAAATGAAGAGCTAGATGCTTTTAAAATAGTTCAGAAAACCGCACTTCTTGGCTATTCAAAAAACAATGCATTCGAAGTGCAAGAATGGCTCAATAATCTCAATGTATTAGCGTAAAAATCTACCGCTAACATCGGTTTGGAAAAATGACCACAGTTTTTTAGTGATCTGACCGAATGCTTAACCAATCCTAGGTTACATTCGTTCGTGCATCAAAATCATTACCGACTGATTACCAGCATTTTTCTTCAAATTCAAAATTATTTTTTCAAAATAACTATTTTAGTTAGGATTCCTTACTATATTTACAGCGGTAATAATGCCAATCAAAAAATAAATTCAACACAAATGGAAAAATCAATTTTCTACCATGCCGGATGCCCGGTATGCGTAAGTGCAGAGCACGACATTGTTCATTTAATTGGTGCAAGTAATGTAGAAATCGTTCACATTGGCGAAAACCGTAACCGAATTGCAGAAGCAGAAAAAGCCGGCGTAAATTCTGTTCCTGCCTTAGTGACACCAAATGGAAACGTATTGCACATCAATTTTGGTGCGTCTATGGCCGACGTAAAAGGCTAAAAAAATTTACCTTATAAAGTTAGGAGTCCTAATTTATTTAAGGCTCCTAACTTAGAATTTAACCTTTAAAATGTAGAAAAAATGAAACAACTAATTTTCACCCTGCTTTTTGCTATCAGCTCCATTGTATCAACAGTTGCACAAGATTTTGACATCACGAATGTGTCTGTTAAAAAAGATGCTGAGTTAAATCAAATGATTTTTACAATTGAAGTTGCCGGTACAGCTGGAGACTCAGTACCCACGGCAACTGGAAGCCTGGATAACGCACCTGTACTTGGATATGTCTTTCCAACATCACTGAATTCGTATGACGTTGGATTTGATACGACCACTGGAATTGTGGCCTTGGCCTTAACCTCTCATCCTGATTTTGACGATACTCCACTATGGGATGAAAACCTGGATGCCGACTATGTTAATGATGGAATTGTTTGGCATCCTCACTGGGTTTTACTCGAAAATAATGCGAATGTTCCCGGAGGTTTAGCTGTCAAAGCAACATCAGCATCGTCCATGTTGCCTCCAACCAATCCGGGAATGCCTATGTATATGGACAGTCCTGGTTTTCAAGTGGTCTGGTCAGGAAACAAAATCACTTGTGCAATTCCTCTTTCCAGAATGAATAATCAGGATGTTTTCAACTACGACGGTGTAACTGCACTCATGAAAGTAAATACATCAGACCCATTATTGCCAATGCTTGGAGTGTATGATGTTTATGCAATTGCATCTGGAAACCTGTCTCTTCCTTATTCTGTTGGAAACCATAGCTGTGATACCCTTTTCATTGATATTTCTTCATCAGCCGGAATTGGGTTAATTAATCCGGAAGTTATTTCGATTTACCCAAATCCAGCATCTACAGAGGTTCACCTGAATATGAGTTCAGGATTGGGATTCGGCATCTATGAAGTACAAATCGTTGATGTTGCCAATTCGATGGTTTTTCAAGGAACGATTAATTCTTCTACGATGATCGTGCAAACAACGAGTATTGGCGCAAACGGAACATACATTCTGAGAGTTGTAGATTCAGTGTCGGGCGAAGTGAAAGGAACCAAAAAACTTGTGCTGTTTTAATACAGTTTCGCTTAATCTAACGTGAGTTCCGGGCAAATAGTAATTTATCCATCCTCAATTCAAACCAATTACTTGCCTTGTAAAGTTAGGATTCCTACCTTTGCTAGGCAAGTATTTTCAATAAAAACCAATTAACACGATTGCACCAGTCTTTTCCATTTACGAAATAGACAAAGCTCAATCAGCATCAAAATTGCGAATGAACGAAAAAGCACATTTACTCTTTTCTTACGGAACGTTACAATTAGAAAACGTTCAGCTTGAAAATTATGGCCGTACGCTGAAAGGTGAGAAAGACAAGTTGTTGGGTTATCGGCTTGAATCGTTAAGTATCACTCAACCGCATGTCATACTGAAAAGTGGAACCGATATCCATCCTATTGCAGTAAAATCGGGATATTTAACAGATTCAGTGGAAGGGATGGTTTTTGAACTTTCTGAAAATGAACTAAAAACAACCGACAAATACGAAGTGAGCCAGTATCAGCGAATTCTTGAAACGCTAGCATCAGGGAAAACGGCGTGGATTTATGTGGATAAAAATGTTGTACTATGAAAAACTCATCATTTAATTTAAGTGAGCAAAACACTAAAGTTGAAAGCAGAATTGTAGTTGCTTTAGAGCGAATTTCAGAAGCTTTCAGGGTTTTACTCTGGAACGAAAGCAAAGATAACTCGTTGAGTCCTATTCAAATTCAACTTTTAATTTTTATCCATTTTCACGACCGGGAAAAATGTAAAGTCAGTTATTTGGCAAACGAATTCAATATGACAAAAGCCACAATCAGTGATAGCATAAAGGTATTACTGTCTAAAGAATTGGTTTCAAAAGAAACAGACCCAATTGACACAAGAAGTTTTTCACTTTCCCTTACAGCATCAGGCGAAGAAATAGCAAAAAAGGCATCGTTATTTGCTTCTTCCATAGAACAGCCTATAGAAAAACTATCCGAAGAACAAAAAACCATCATGCTGAACGGCTTGCTACAATTAATCTACAACCTGAATAAAAGCGGAATAATCACCACTCAAAGAATGTGTTTCACTTGTTCTAACTATGAACATACCAACGGAGAGCATTACTGCAAACTATTAAGAAGCCAACTTGCTCAAAGCGAATTAAGGTTAGATTGTCCGGAACACGAATTGATTTCATAGCAATAGATTCTCTTTAATCGATATCTGTTAAATCAACGAACGCACTTCAAACAATGAAATGCTTTTTTGTTGTTCCACTTTCCCATAAAACCTGT
>JBILJP010000250.1:0-7874 GCA_044377135.1 Fluviicola sp. | reverse complement strand
AATGCAGCTTTCCCGTATCCCACTAATAGCAAGGCCATAAGTGTTTCTAACGGTTAGCAACGGTTAATTTGCCAACATCAATATTATAACAAATTGTTTTAAATAAAACAGATAGTTAAAAATAAATCAATACCTTCGCGCCAAAAAATACAATGAATACATCTTTTCTCTGTGAAGTTGCCCAAACGTTTGGCACTCCGGTTTATGTTTACGACGAAGCAAAAATTGTTGAAAATTACCAACGATTAAAACATGCTTTCGGTAAACAGGATGTAAAGTTGCATTACGCATTAAAAGCACTCAACAATACAACCATTCTTAAAACATTACGTAATCAAGGAGCCGGTTTGGATGCTGTTTCTATCGAAGAAGTTTATTTAGGATTGCGTGCCGGTTTTGAAGCGCATGAAATCATGTATACGCCCAACGGTGTTTCTTTTGAAGAAATGTGCGAAGCCGTTGAACTGGGAGTAATGGTCAACATTGATAATTTATCGATTCTGGAGAAATTTGGGGCGCGATACGGAGCTCAAGTGCCGGTTTGTGTGCGTATCAATCCGCATATCATGGCGGGTGGTCATGCCCATATTTCGGTTGGTCACATCGATTCTAAATTCGGGATTTCCATTCACCAACTTCGACACATTACGCGTTTGGTAGCGCATTACAACCTCAATATTGTCGGCCTGCACATGCATACCGGTAGCGATATCATCGACGCAGATGTGTTTATTCAAGGTGCCGAATTACTTTACCAGGCGGCTACGTCGTTTCCCAATCTCACGTTTATGGATTTCGGAAGCGGATTTAAAGTGGCGTATAAAGAAGGAGATATCGTAACCCCAATTGAACAAATCGGGAAGAAAATCGGTGCGTCATTTCAAGCATTTTGCAAAGAATACGGCCGCGATTTGGAATTGTGGTTTGAACCAGGGAAGTTTTTGGTGAGCGAAAGCGGTGCCTTGCTTGTTTCGGTGAATGTAGTGAAACAAACCACTTCAACCGTTTTTATTGGTGTGAACAGCGGTCAAAACCATTTGATTCGCCCCATGTTTTACAACGCTTATCACCACATTGAAAATTGTTCAAATACTTCCGGCGAGCAGAAATTGTATTCCGTGGTGGGATATATCTGCGAAACGGATACGTTTGGCTATGACCGGTTGATCAACGAAGTTCATGTTGGCGACGTACTGGCTATTCGCAACGCCGGAGCTTACGGTTTTAGCATGAGCAATCAGTACAATGCGCGTTTACGTCCGGCGGAAGTGCTGGTGCGCAATGGGAAAGCACATCTGATTCGTCGTCGTGAGACGTTGGAAGATGTGTATAGAACCGAGGTAGAGATTGTTGAAGTAGAGCAAGCTGTTTAATTTCCGAATAAATAAACCACTGTATCAACTGTAGAAATCTATCTGATTTTACTTCGGTATTGAGTATTACTAAATTTATTCTGAAAGCTTCGATTTCAAATCAAACCCATCGGCGTTTTCTGGCCTTTTTTGCCGTCGCATTTTCGACTGGAATGCTTTGTTGTTCCACATGCGGAGATCGTTATGGCAATAACAAGAGCAATAACAGAAACGGAGAAAAAAGATCTGGACATAATAGAGAATTTTAACTTTAAACGGATTAAAAGTTAAATTATTGTTCCTTCACCAACTCAATGGCAATTTTAGCAGAAAGCAAACACAGCGGTATTCCACCTCCGGGATGCACACTTCCGCCGGCAAAGTACAATCCGTTGATCTTGGAAAAATTCGGGTGACGGAAAAATGCGGCCATGCGATCATTGGAACTGGCTCCATACAAGGCTCCGCCAAAACTTCCGGTGCGTTCCTCAATGCGAATAGGGTCCAGGTAATCTTCCGTTTCAATGAGCGAAGCAATATCGGTATTTAAAATTCGTGATAGTTTTTCCAAAACCGAAGTGCTGATTTGAGCGCGTAAAGCTTCCCAGTCCTGACCTTGATTGTGTGGTACATTCACCATGACAAACCAATTCTCGCAACCATCAGGAGCATCAGTAGCAACAATTTTAGAAGAAATATGTACGTAAACCGTCGGGTCGTTTGAAACTGTCTTCTCGTGAAAAATGGAGGTGAATTCCTGCTGATAATCTTCACTAAAGAAGATGTTGTGCAAATCGAGTTGCGGAAATGAGTGCTTTATTCCCCAGTAAAAAATCATCGCCGAACTCGATGGTTCCTGCTCCATTGTTTTTTTCGGCCGTGGTTGATCTTTCAGTAAACGAGTGTAGGCTGGTTTTATATCGCTGTTGCAGAATACCGTTTTCGCAGGGTAGAAGTTAGTTGTGGTGCGTACTCCGGTTGCCTGTTTCGCCTCAACTGTAATTTCTTCCACCCGCTCGTTAAAACGGAATTTCACGCCCAAATCTTGCGCTAATTGCACCAGGGAAGTCGTGATGGAATGCATGCCTTTTCGCGGGAAAAATGTTCCGAAACCATGTTCCAGATGAGGTATAATGTTCAATATTCCCGGCGCTGAATAAGGATTGGAACCGTTGTAGGTGGCGTAACGATCAAACAATTGTACCAATTTCGGGTGATTGAGGCGCTCTTCATTGGCTTTGTGCATGGTAGTGAACAAATTCAGCCAGGGAATGTGGGCAACGCACTTAAGAATATCCATTGAAACATAACTTGAGAAACGATGCAGCGAGCGTTCCATGAAGGCTT
The DNA here is from genome assembly GCA_044377135.1 of Fluviicola sp. Classification (GTDB taxonomy): domain Bacteria; phylum Bacteroidota; class Bacteroidia; order Flavobacteriales_D; family Crocinitomicaceae; genus Fluviicola. The sequence continues at coordinate 5,175 of JBILJP010000250.1, read as the reverse complement.
TGTGGGTGGCATCGTAGATCAGTTTACTGCGCCTCAAATGATTTCCCAAGGGTTTCGAATCTACCTGAAGTTTGGTTTTTACTTCTTCCAGTAGACGTTCCTGATCCGCGAAAAACCGCAAAAACGTTCCGTCTTCGAAAAAATAATGACAGGCAGTTTCAACCTGATCGTACGCAAAATAATCGGTCGGATTTTTCCCTGCCAATTCAAATAATTCGTCTACCAAATGGGGCAAGGTAAACAACGACGGTCCGGCATCGAAGCGGTAATCGCCCAATTGAAGTACGGTCAATTTTCCACCCGGATAGGAGTTGGCTTCCAGCACCGTAACATCGTACCCTTTGCATGCCAGGCGAATAGCTCCGGCAATTCCGGCAATCCCCGAACCTACAACGATTGCTTGTTGGTGTTTCTCCTGCGTCATACTACAAAGTAACTCATCGAATGTTATATTTGTTCATCGCAAAACAAAATAAAATGGGAAAAGCAGTTGGAATTGGTGGTGTTTTCATGAAATACAACGACGAAAAAGCCATGAAGGCCTGGTTTGAAACCGCATTGGGCCTTACTCCGAACGATTACGGAGTGTTGTTTGCCTTCAACGGAGTGCCCGATTCCAAACGTGGTTTTTTACAGTTGGGAACATTCGCTGCTACAACCAACTACTTCGGAAATCCCACGCAACAATACATGATCAATTTCCGGGTGACCGATTTGGTTGCTTTGGAAAAACACCTGCGCGAATTGGGGACCGTTATTTGCGACACCATTGAAACCTACGATTTCGGAAGTTTCCTGCACATCGAAGATCCAGAAGGCAACCGCATTGAGTTGTGGGAACCAATCGACAGTGACTCCGAATCAAAAGAAGTTTTTGTAGATATGCGTTAATCCGTTTCAAGCGGTTTGTCACTTGTCTGTGACGGAATGACGTAATATTTTATGGGTAGCAAAGCTGTATTTACTCCGCCCTGGTAGTTATAAAGTACCACAAGTGTTCTGCTTCGTGGCCCCAAAAAGTCGGTAGAATAAACAAAAGTAATGATGCCCTTCTCTCCGGGAGCAATTGGTTCTCGTGGATACTCGGCAAACGTTCCCCCGTCTCCGGTTGAGCTTCTGGTAATGATCACCGGTTCAGTTCCCGTATTGGTGACTTCCAGTTTCAATTTGCCCGTTCCCGAATGTTGAACAATGTTTCCCAGATCAATCTTTTTCTGCTCGAAAACCAACACATCTTGCGCACATAATGCTGAATGAATACATAAAACAAAACCAATAATCAGACCTTTCATCTGTTTTTTAGCGACAAGATAAAACTGCTCAACGCGTGAAAGGTCATCGTTAACACAATTTTATCACTGAACAATTTTTCGCACCATGAAATACATGAACTCGTCTTTATTCGGAATGGCAATCTTTCCATAAGTTTCAAAGCCGAAGCGTTCAAACATGACTTGTGTTTGTTTGCTGGAAGTTTGCGCATAAACGGGCAACTGCATAATCTCGCTCATTTTGAATAATTCATCGCGCAGTTGAATCACTTGCGATTGTCCGTTGCGTTGTTCGTCGGTCAATAAAAGCATAAAAAACAAATGTGGTTCGGTAGGCAAGAGTTGCTGCGTTTTATTCCGGAAACGTCGCATGGCTCCAATACGTTTCAGTGAAAACACGAAGAGCGACGGCCACCAATCGGTTCGTCGGCGTTGATCACTTTCGGTGGAAATAGGCACGATGACCGCCAATCCATGACCTTCTTCGCTGATTAGAACGCCGTTTTTCCGCCGAAGATACTTGGCACATTGTTTCACAAACAGGTTGAATCGCCAGCCGTTGAGGCGTTTTCCGAAAAGGGTATGAATGCGTTGATTATTCCGAATGGCTTCACCGATCATACTGCAAACGCCCGAGCGCTCGATTAATTGTGGTTTCATGTTTCTGGGTTTTAGTAACATGAAAATTACCCACTACAAGCGCAACGAATGTCGCTCAAAAGCTTACTTGAATTTTGGGAGTTGCGTTTTTCCGTACAAATAGGAGGGAACCTAACAGTATAATTTAACGTGAGTTCGGGATAAGAATTCAGTCAGATCGCTTAGAGATAGTTGGATTCAAGCGAAAAGAACGAGATGTATCGGGATACATTGAGTGCTGTTTCGAGCAGAAGACGGCTGTTTATAAGCGAAAATGCGCATTGGCTAATCCCTAAAACATTCATCTGTGGTGTTGTATTTTGTAGAGATGACTCGCCATCTCTACAAAATACGCCTAACATCTGAACATTTTATGAATTTCTGACGGGTATTCTTATCCCGAACTCACGTTAATTTATATACTCAGCTTAAATAGCGCAGCTTTTCTTTATGGCGGAGAACCCCCACAATACATCCGTTTCCCCTTCAAAACAAGTGCTTTATCTTTCCTTTTCGAAATAACCAGTACCTTCCTACAAAGACCCGCCCGTAACCGAATCGGTCTCACCAGGCGTCTTAAATCTTTGGTTCTTGACAATTCCACCATCCCCACTGCAACGATCCCCATCGAATGCACCGCTCCCGGAACTTGAACCAAATCCCCGTTATGTTCCTTCAAAAACACCACCTGTAAACAAACCAATTCTGTCCCCGAAACCATAGGAAGCTCCTGAATATCGAGTAATAGTTCCCCTTGATTATCAGCCGAAACCAACCCCATACGCGAAGAATGCGTCTCAAAACAACCCTTTTCAAAATCAATCACCGTTCGCACCATCGTTAGCCCGGCATACGTAGTACCTTGTGGGAACGCTTTAGGTAAAAGCCCACTGACACTCATCATCAATGACTGGTCTTTTCTGACGAGCGTTGGGTAACGCCTTGTGAGCTCATACACCTTTACCTGTTCATTGAATTGGAAAATACGGAAGTACTTGTTCGCTTCGCTATCTGTCAGCATTGTTTCCGGTCTCCGTGTACCACGAGAATGAACAGGGTCTTTCTGCTTAAGTGCCACTAGCTCTTTATTCAGACGGTTCACCATTGTACCGTCCTTAACCGGCTGCACAAAGGGCTTTATCGCATCCCTAATCAGCTTCCCCGTGCGCGAAACAATCGCAAATTCCTTACTCGCATCCCGTGCGGCGGCATAACGCTCTTGTGTTCGGTACTGTTTGGAGTTAACACCGCCTGTTCTACGCATAAGGTAGCCATGAAGACGATCATAATAAAATGAAAACTCGTCCACCCTCCCTGTAAACACCAAACCGACTTGCCGTGCCATGATGGTTCTATTAAAATGATCTTTTCATACAATTTACAAAAAAGCTCAGGCAATTCCAAAAGTCAGTTATTGTTTGGCAAACCAATAGATACCAGTATGTTACTCCTTAAATACCCCGTATATACCTTATAGATACCCCACTCTTAGTTTGCGAAGTTGTAAAACGAATCAGACCTTTTAAACTTCGAAGCTCGAAGAGCGAAGAAGTTTTTCACAATACAAAACTCTGGACGCACTTGTCCGCCTTAGGCATGATTCCGAACTCCTACTATTAACAATAAACAAATCACGCTACAAACCAAACTAAAAAAGGATGCCGTTAAGCATCCTCTATTAGTCTTTTCAGTTCAGTCACAATGCTTTCCATCAGTCCGTTGATTTTTTATCATTACAACGCCTATTGATTACAATGAAGAGAATTAAAAATAAATACGTTCCAGACTTGTTTTACTGCCATCAGCGGAAGTGACACGCAGTATGTAAACTTGTTGACCGGTTGTTGTAAATTGAAGTTCTCGAATATTCTCGTTGTTTTCCTCCATGCGAGGCGTGATTTTCTGACCGGTAATACTAAACAATTCTACACTGGCATTCGCATCGTTTAATTCGAGTGTGAGTATGCCTCCGTTAAAGGAGTAGTTTTTTAATAAAGCATTTTCATCACCACAGAAAATTCCGGAAATGATATCGGAAAATTCTGAACTACCGTCTAGATCTACCATTCTTAAACGATAATAAACCTGAGCGTTTTCAACCGTGAGTGGAAGCCCAAAGGAATACTGTTGAGTAGTTGTTGATTCTCCAACTGCGTCTACTATTCCAACTGAGGCGAAGTCTTCCAAATCGTAACTTTTCTCAATTTCATAGTAATCGAAGCGATATTCTGATTCTGATGTCCAGTTGAGTTGTTCAATTTCTTGTTGGCAAGTAGTACTAAATGAAGATAATTCAACAGGTAGAGCAGACGGGATATTTATTTTCGCCAAAAAGAAGTCATTCCCTCCGTCGCAACCTACTGGAAAAGCTCCAAATGAAACACCTGTGGTATTCGTTATACCTGTTACAAAAATCGTTTCGGCAAAACTTGGTGATGTTTGCACATAACTGGCAATTCCACGTGCTTCTTCTGAACCCGCACCAGTTGCAGTAATAACCCAAGCTGGAGTTCCTGAGGTATTGTAACGAGTAACAAATAAATCATTTAAGCCAGCATTGGCAGGCATAGAAACTGAACCACTAAAAGCACACGCTCCCGCAGAATGTCCAGAGAGGTATAAACCTCCATACGTATCAACAGCCACGCACCAACCTCTGTCGTTGGCTGCACCTCCTGCATTAGATGACCACACGAAGTTATTAGTTGCTACGGAGTATCGTGCAATAACGATGTCTTGTAACCCTAAACCTGTAAGTGCGGCCGTACCCGGGAAGGTAATATTTCCAGAAGCGAATCCTGAAACAAACACACCTCCTGAAGAGGGATCATATACTGCGCTGAGAAGTTCATCTGAACCGGTAGATCCGAATACCAAGGCATTTGTAAAACCTGCTAGTGCAGTGTCAAGTTCTACTAGACAAGCGTCAAGTATTCCAGTATTGGTGAGTCCTGTAAATGCACCGAAGCTAGCCGTTGCTGCTCCTGTATGCCCGGTAGCCACAATAGCAGGAGGTGAACCAGGAACATAACAAATTCCACTACCTGCATTTACAAAATCTTGAACTGTTGATCCCCCAGTTCGAACAGATCGGAGTACACCTCCAGGAGTAAACTTTGCGATATAAACATCAGAAATGGTGCCTGCAAAAGCAGGAAATGTCACTGAACCTAGCGTAAATGTAGAAGAATAGGCACCACTCACATAAACACATCCACTTGGATCAACACAGATACCCATTGCAAAATCATTAGCTCCGGTACCA
>JBILJP010000249.1:0-7899 GCA_044377135.1 Fluviicola sp. | reverse complement strand
TGACAACAAAACCGTTAACAATGGATTGTTGACTTTTTTACCGAAACAGTTGGCGCCAAATTCATTATTTTCGGAGTTGAAATCGATCGCATATGCAAGTTTACTTTCGCCTATTGACAGTTTTTCTAGCGGTGTTTGTCACCACAGAAATCAATGCACAGGTTCGGGCTTTTGATAAGCTTGAAATATTGTATGATCAAGGTCATTACAGCATGACGTATCGTCGTGCCAATCGTTTGTTGGATAAGCCAGATTATGATTATTCGTTGCAACCCGAATTCTACAAGAGTTTGGCGATGTTTCATTTGAGTCGACAAGATTTTTGGTCGCAGATTCACCCCAATGCATTGCAGGATGCGCGTAAATTGTTTCTGGATGTAAAGGCTTCTCAGGATGGAATGAAAGTCTTTAACGCGCACATCGATCATGTAACAGAACTGAAAAAATTCCTCACCGAATGGGCCAACGAACTGAAACGAACGGATCAGAATAAGTTCGACGAATTACAGCAGATTTTGTTCGGGTTGTTCGACAATGTTCCTGATTTGGACAATCCGGATTACGAAGCACCTGTTGTTCCGGATAATGGTGCTGTAGCGGAAGAGAGTACTGCTTTGAAGAAACGTCGTGAAGAGATGGTAGATTATGCCAAAAAACAACTTGGTGTACCTTATGTGTGGGCGGGAACGGATCCGAGCGGTTTCGATTGCAGTGGATTTACTTCTTACGTAATGAAACAATTCAAAAAGGAAGTGCCACGCAGAGCGGAAGATCAGTATAAATCGTCTAAGAAGATCAAACAAAGTGCTGCTCAGAAAGGTGATTTGGTATTTTTCAATAACGGTTCCGGTGTGTCGCATGTGGGAATGATCATTTCAGAAAAAGGTCAACCATTGGTGATGATTCATGCGAGTTCTTCCAAAGGAATTATGATTACCGATATCGAGTCGTCTGAATATTGGCTGAAACGTTTGTATGGTTTCGGGACGTATGTGGAGTGACATTTTTTGTGCCCAGGTAAGAATACCGATGTTTTTTAGCCACGAATGAACGAATACTGAGTTGTATTTAATTTATTTACGAATATAGACGTTGTCTATTTCACAAATTATAGTGTGTTTTAATCAAACGTAAATCCCAAGAAACGAACTCTTGTTTGGGTCTACTGAAAACAACGTTTGCAGTATTCGTTTTCAATTGAGCGTGATATATTATTCGTTTATTCGTGGCTAAAATGGTTTATATAAGATGGCCAATACACAGCGTAAATTAACGTGAGTTAGCTTTCTAAGCAGCTTGCTTTTTTCTGTAACCGAAAAGCAATCCCACAAGAGCCAATAGTAAGGCAATAAAAAGACTCCACCAAGCTAACGTAAGTGACGTTCCAAACAGATTGGAGGCTTCAATTGAACAAACACTTGTAACAAGCGGAACCGCTAAGAGCGCAGTAGCTTTTCCTTTGATCAACTGTGAAGAACGTACCAGTAAATAGAGGTAAAACTGAATCCCGATCAAACCTGTAAGCGCAAGTAATTCCCATGTTGACCGGATATCAGAAAGGTTGGTCAATAACATCAATGAAACAACTACCGAAACAATAAAGAACAACAGCATCAATCGTCTGGCAATTCCCTCAGTTGAAATAGCAAGAGGAACACTGCAAACAAATGTTGCTGTAAGTGCAATAAAGTAGGGCAGAAGCGTGGTGAAATGCCAATCCAGAAATTGCCATCCTATTGTAAGGAGTACCAGCAAGGCGAATAATACAACGGGAATCAGCTTTAGGAAACGCATCTTATTTCTTTTTATATCGAACACCGAAGACACAAACGTCATCTACCTGATCCAATTCACCCTTCCAGCTGTCAAATGCTTCCTGAATGGCTTCGAATTGTGCCACCATCGGAAGTGCGGATAATTCCAGTAACATGGTCTTGAATGGTCTGGATTTGAATTTCTTGGCTTTATCACCACCGAACTGATCTACATACCCATCGGTGTACAAGTAAATACAATCGTTGTCTTCCAACTGGAATTCTTTCTGACTGAATGGTTTGGCATCAATAAATTGACCAATCGGTTGTTTGTCGGGTTTCAATTCTATCAATTCACCTTTTCGGATAATGACGCACTCATTGTTTGCTCCGGCGTATTTGAGCACTCCGGTTTCAAAATCGATGGCACACAACGCAATGTCCATTCCGTCTTTCACATCCGATTGACCTTCCGAACGGAAAGCTCCTACCACGATTTCACGCAGTTTATCCAATACTTCGCTTGGTTCTGTGAGCTTGAATTCGTTGACAGCTCTCAGCAAACCGTTATTCCCCACAATACTCACCAATGATCCCGGTACTCCGTGTCCGGTACAATCTACTGCAGCAAATACGGTAACACCCTGCAATTCTCTCGCCCAGTAAAAATCACCTGAAACAATGTCTTTCGGACGGTAAAACACAAAGTGTTCATGGAACAACTCGTTTAAGCGTGATGCCGCCGGGAGAATGGTTGTTTGAATGCGTTTGGCGTATTGGATACTATCCAGGATATCTGTTGTTTTTTGGATGATCTCCGTTTTTTGTTGTTCGAGCTGTTTGTTTTGTTCGGCAATCTCACTGGTGCGTTCCTGAACGGTTGCTTCCAGACGCTGATTTTGGCGTTTCACTCGCTGAGTAGAAAGCTGAACGATCACGAAAACCAGCACAATCAATGCAATGAGGTAAAGGATATACGCCCAGATAGTCCGGTACCACGGCGGAAGAATCGTGATTTCGTAATTCAATACTTCACTTTCAATACCAAAACCATTGCGGGCTTGTAGTTTCAGAACGTACGTTCCTTCACCGATTTTCTGAAAATCTTTGTAATACTGATCTGACCAGTCTGACCATTCGTCGTTGAAGCCTTCCAACTTATAACGGTATTCCATGTGCTCTTTACCACTGTAGGAATTGGCATGGAAGGTCACCCGGAAAGAGTTCTGTCCATAGGTCAAATCCTCCAATTTCTTGGCCTTAAAAACATTGAATCGCAAAGTTTTACCCCCAGCTTCGAAACGGTCAATGGAAACGGTTAATCGATTTCGGTATTTGCGAATGGCATCAAAGTTCACAACATAAATTCCGTTGCTTGCTCCAAGCCAGATCTCGTTGTCAGGACCTTGAACAATGGATGAAACGATTCCTGCTTTGCGCATTCCGGCTAACGGCCATTTGATCCATTTCCAATTGTTTTCTCCGTGTTTTTCAAGCCATCCGGTGATGATTTCAAATTTCCCGTCAGTTAGATCGCGGTAAACAACCACCCACAATTGTTCATCGTTGATATTGATGATACGGTGAAGGTCATTTTTAGTAGTGCCGAAAAATTCCTTGTTTTGCGGAATGGCCTTCATCGAACGTTCGTCCTTGGAGAGAATCGCAATTCCTCTGGTAGTTTCTATGACAATCTGACCCTGAAACTTTTCTACATAGTAGGAACACGATTCACCTTTTTTCGGGTTGATTTCTTTTACAAAGCGCGTTTTTTTCGTTTTAACATTGTAAATTCCCAAACCGACATCGGTAACACCGAAATAGATTTCTCCATTCAGAACTGTTAAACTAAATGTTTCACCGTTTTTGGAAATGTACAAGTCTTTGTATTCCCATGAACCGTTCGGAAGCAGTTTCAATTGAGCGATGCCGGCTTCTAGTGTCAGGTAAACAATGTCTTTGTTATTCGGGTCTTGACACAACGAATAAGCATAACTAGGTGAAATGGCTTTGATTGTATCACGTGATGGAAAATATTCGTAAATACCGTTGTAGGCAATGACTAAAGTGCGTTTTCCTTTGGAAGTAGTAAACGTTTCCAAATCATACACATCTTGCTGCATGGCATTATTCGTAGCAAACGTGCGGTGTGTATTGTCTATTTTGATGGAAGAAATGTCCGGGTGAAGTGCCACAAGCATTTCTTTACCGTCAAAAACAATTGATTCGGCAAGCGAGCTGATGCCTTCGGTTTTTTTGAAATAGGTAATTGGGCTTGAGGTTTCTATCAGCTGAATTCCATTATCCAAACACAACCAGAGGTTTCCTTCGGCATCATGGAAGAGTTTGAATACGTAGAGATTTTCAAGTCCGTCGTAAAAATCAATGCGGCGAATAATGTGGCCTTCCAAATCGGCAATGATCACACCTTGGGTTTCGGTTCCCATAAAAAGGAAGTTGCCGTCGCGACGAATGTAGTTGGGCGAGGCTCCGCTCATTTCGGGGAAAGGGGATTCTTTTTCAGTACTCCACGTGAATCCTCCGTTTTCCGGTTTTGCTGTGTAGAAATTACCCGATATATCCAGTAAATACCAGATTCCATTTATTTCAAAGCTTCCGCGAATATTCCGTAATTTGATATTTTCAGGGAGCTTTAATTCCTTCATTTTAGCCGTTAGGGCATCAATGAATAAGTATTTTGTAATGCGCTTACCGTCATCAGTTCCTTTTTGGTAAATCAATAAAAAACCTTTACCGAATCGGCTAGATGTTCTGCATGTAAAACCATTGAATTGCGAAGGAATTTCAAGTTTTCCTTCAATCTTTTTTTGTTTTACGGTATAAAGCGCGTTTTCACCTACGTATAAAATGCGTTGTCCGCTTAGCTCATAGATATTCCAGAAATTACCGGGTTCATTGGCTCCTTTTTTTGCAAAAAGCGGATAATAGGTGGGGGCTCCGGAATCGTTGTAAGCAATGTACCCGAAATTATTTTCACGACCGACATAAAGTACTTCATCTGAAGCCCTGAAAATTTCACGAACCATACTTTCGTGAGCGATATCGCGAAATTGTTTTCCGTTTCCGGTAGAAGCCGTTTTGATTTTATTCCACTCAATACCGTTGTAAACCAGAATGTCCTGACGATTTCCGAAATAAACATTTCCATCAGAACCTTGTGCTCCGGCCCAGATTTGTCCGGCACTACCGAAATCATCTACCGAGAAATAGTGGGTGTTGAATCGACCGTTGACCGACATATTTTGTGCTGCTACTTGCTTGAAAAACAAGAGCAGGAGCATACAGAATACGTATTTCACTGAAGATCGAATCATTGCTTTACTTCGGTTGACGAATATAGTAATAAGAATCTGTTTAAAAAAGAAACCCGAATCGCTGATAATGAACGATTCGGGCTTCTGTGTATAAAAATTTTAATAATTGATTCTTCTGCTTTTTTCGGTTGCACAAACCAGGTTCCAAAGAGCGCGAGCGCCTACGTTGGCATCCCAATCATCGGATGTTCCCGGAGCAACTTCATTTAAATCGAAACCAATGATTTGTTTTCCGGCTTCAACCAATTGAAAAAAGAGGTAATTGATTTGGTCCAATTCAAATCCGCCTACTACCGGCGTTCCGGTATTCGGACACAACGAAGGGTGCAACCCGTCGATGTCAAATGAAATGTAAACCCGTTCCGGCAACGATTTGATGATCCCGTCTACGATAGATTTCCAGGTTTCGCCTTCAAATTGTCTACGTTTGATTTCCCAATCAAAGTGCGTTTCAATCTTGTCGGAAGTTGAAATCAACTGAACCTCGGAATGTGCCACATCGCGAATACCAACTTGTACCAATTTTTGTAGGTTTTTGCAGTTGTTGACCACATTGTACATGATACTGGCGTGCGATTGTGTGAAATCTTCATAGGCAACACGCAAATCGGCATGCGCATCTATTTGCAAGATTCCAAACGGTTTACCAAGATCATCCAAGGCTTCAATCAACCCAAGCGGAGTACTATGTTCACCACCTAAAACGGCTACCGTTTTTCCTTCGTTTAATAGAATCTTGGAGCGTTCCTTTAGGTTTTCTTTCAAGGCCAATTGCGCAGCGTTGATATCGTTGACAACCGATTGGTATGGACTATCGGCAGTTAATTGTCCGCCTTGTTCCAAAAACTGAATGTACTCAATAGCTTGCACACAAAGGTCTGCATTGATTTGTTTCCATTCAGCCGAAATGGGTGTCATGAACACTTGTGTTTTCCACGCTTCCGGCAATTGCGGATGATAAAAATCCAGCTGAGTAGAAGCATCTAAAATAGCTTGTGGACCATCACTTGTACCTTTTCCGTAAGACGCCGTAGCATCCCAAGGAACGGGAATAATGACCAAATCAGCAGTAGATTCTTCTACCGGAAAACCAAAAATGTTTCCATTGGCAATACCTACACCATTCGGGTCAAACGCATCTGAATTAACCATTGATGAGTTGTTTCACGAAGTTAGGTAAGGCAAAACTTGCTTGTTGCAAATCGCTATTATAATAACGCAATCCTTTTTCGGCAACAAACGCATCAATTGCAGCTGTATTGGAAACGGATTTCGGTTGAACGGCACCTTTCAATCCGTATTGGAAGCTCCACATACCGGTAGGGTAGGTTGGAACGTAGAATAAAGATACAGGAGCATTTTCTTTTCCGAAAATATGCTGTAACGTAATGTTTAATTCTGTGAATGCTTGTTCGTTGAATTTAGGCGATTCACCCTGAGCAACCAAAATTCCACCTGGTTTCAACGCGCGGTAGCAATTGCGGTAAAATTCAACAGAGAACAATCCTTCTGCCGGACCAACAGGATCGGAACCGTCAACAATAATGATATCGTAAGATTCGTCGGCAGCTTCTTTGGCGTAAGCGATTCCGTCACCAACGATCAAATCGAGTTTCGGATCGTTAAACGAAGCGGCAATTTGTGGTAAAAACTCTTTACATGCTTTGATTACTTCACCATCGATTTCAACCATCGTTACTTTTTCAACGCCTTCGTGACGTAGAATTTCACGAACAGTTCCACCGTCACCACCACCGATCACCAAAATGTTTTTGGCATTTCCATGGGTAAACATAGCAGGGTGAGAAATCATTTCATGGTAGTGAAATTCATCTGCTTCGGTAGTCATGAACATATCGTCCAAGGCTAGCAATTTTCCGTATTTAGGAGATTCTAAAATACGTACGCGTTGGTAAGGAGATTGTACATCAAAGAAAACTTCACCTGTATAACGCAATGAAATAGCCTGATCGGCATCCTTATCTGTAAACCAAACATTGCGGGTATACATTTCAGGATTGGTCCACTCAGAAGCTTTTTGACGCATAGAAGTAATATCGAAATCGTTGCGGGTCAACAATTGTACCGCGCCACGTTTCATTTCCAATGCCGAGTAGTTTTTTGCACCGAAACATTCTTTTAAATAATCGAATGAAATCCATGCATCCATTTCGCCACACGTAAACAAGTCAACCGCAGCATAACCGTATTCTGGCCATGTATGGATTGCCAAGTGACTTTCCTGGATAACAACTACACCCGAAACACCATAGGGTGAAAAATGGTGAAATGTAGAATTAATGACGGTTGCACCGGCCTTTTGAGCTGCACCGACCATGTCGCGCTCAATAGATGATACATCATTCATAATGTGCGGATCGCACCCCATAAACTCCACAAGGATATGGTTCCCCAAAGCTGTACTCATTCGACTTTTTTATATTAAAAATTGAGCGGCAAATGTACTGTATTTGATTGGCTTGACGTGTGTTTTTGAAAGAATAATTTTTTCTTAACACGGATGTAAAACGTGAGGAACGTGTCGGATGGTTATTTGTTTTTTTTGAACCACGAATAAACGAATGACGTATTGGCCTAAATTCAGAGCGAATGAGAAACGTTGTTTCTAACGAATGAATAGTAGAGATTGAAATACTATTGATTGTGTTTTTTAGAATTGGTAATGCAGACAATGTCTGCGATTCGTTATAAATTAACGTGAGTTCGGGATAAGAATACCCGTCAGAAATTCATAAAATGTTCAGATGTTAGGCGTATTTTGTAGAGATGGCGAGTCATCTCTGCGAAAT
>JBILJP010000248.1:0-7913 GCA_044377135.1 Fluviicola sp. | reverse complement strand
CCACCTAAACGAAATTCGCCTGCTGAAGCTCCAAAGAAATGTTTAAGATTAAGCGATCCGTAATATGGGAAACCGCCTTTGATACCGATTGCGGTTTTGTACTGTTGCCCCACTGCCGTAGAGAGCAGCGCAAGCGCAAAGATGAATGTGATTCCTATTCTTTTCATAAACGTGTGTTTGAAGCAAAAATAGGATTAATCAAGCTTTCCTGCCAACGTAAATGCTACTCGTTTTGCAAATTTTGTGGCTCCGTCAACTGAAAAAGACTCAATAACAGCCAAATAAACTCCCAGTCCGGCTTTCGTATTATTGTCGTTAACTCCGTCCCAGCTAAGGGTTCCGGAGAGCCCCAATAATTCACTCTTGGCAACTTCACGAATAAGTCGACCCTGATCATCGAAAATACGCACTGTGGCTATCATTCCCGGCTCAGACATGGTGTAATAGAACTGTATGACGTCTTGTAAACCATCGTTGTCGGGTGAAAAAATTGGTTCTACCGTTCCAAAATCACCTGTAATATCACCTGCCTGGTACTGCGAATTTTGCCCGCCCGGTGTACCGAAACCGATCGGTTCTGCAGCTGTATGCCAATTTCCTTTGAAAGACGATAATCCTGCCGGATCAATGCGCTCCAATGTTTTGTTTTCCGTCTCATCAATCAAGGACAGATGCCACTCGGCGAAGTATGAAACTTTATCCAATACTACAGAATCGTAGATCAGGTAAATCGTACTTGAATCATTGTTTAACGAAGGAAGACTCATTTCGTAAAACGTTCCCGGAATGACGGCTGGAAACTGATTTTTCTGGAACGAACTATCAGCAGTCAACACCACATAATCGCCCGGAAAAAGGAGATAATTAGCCGTGATCGGTTTGATATTGTCAATCGTGTCATTGTCGAAATTAGCTATGCTGTAATCTTTCAAATTCAATACTTTCGAAGAACGATTGAACAGCTCAATAAAGTCTGTTCCTCCCGTTCCCGGGTCGAAGAGAATTTCATTGATCACCAAATCACCCGGTATCGGAAGATCCGCCAAGGCAAATTGCCCGGAAAGGGTAGTGGCGTTGAGCCAACAATCAGCAACTGTACCGATGGTAAAATCATAAAGCTGACTCGGCATCAGGTTTTCGTTGAAAGTAACGGTCATTGAAGTCGGAAACGGATCAAGAATGCTGTAGTTATTGATCGTTAATCCCGGATTTGAGGTAAATACCGAATTGGCTACAGAGGTTGAATCCAAGCCTTCTGAGAAATACAATTCTACTTGATTCGGCGCCAATGCATTTGCCAGTAGCAATGAAGGAACCTGCGTGTCTGGCGTGATATTGTAAACGCTGTTTTGCGTGCCGGGAGTTCCACCAGCTATCCAATTACTCGCCGTCCAATTTGATTGATCCGAACATGGATCATTGGGATTAATCAACTCCAAGGTATAACCACCGTCTTGTTTGATCGGATCGTTGTACCAATCATCTGTATACACTACTTTGTCGATGATTACCAAGCCGGTATCTTTCAATACCACATCATCACCGGCGTTGTTTAAACTTGGGAAACTGGTTACGGCAAAACCGCTTGGGTAAGAAGTTAAGGAAGAAGTGGCGCACAAAATCTTGTATTCCCCCGGTAAAATCCATCCGGCTGTAATGGTTCCGTCAGCAGATTGATCACCGATTTTCCAACCCGCGAGGTCAAAAATCTTGGTGCTTTTGTTGTGAATCTCAATGAATTCCAATTCAGGTAAACCAATAGCCGGAGTAGGATCAGCCATAATTTCGGTAATAATTACATCACCAGGTGCGGCAATTTCGCCCACCAAAAACGTGCAATTGGTGGTAAGATTTGTTGCTGTATTTCCTGCTAAATCTTCAATAGACGCAACTGTTACCTGATAGGTTTGTCCGTTTTGAAGATTGCCGGATAATGTTAAATGCACCAACGCCCCGTTACTTCCGTCGATGGCGGCCGATTGAACCGCAACACCCGGATTTAAGGTGTAATTTCCTGCTGTAGTTGCTGCAGTGCCCGAAACCACTTCACTAAAAAGCACATCTATTTGCGTAGCCGAAATAACGGTTGAACTCGCAATAGAAGGCGCTTGTGTATCGAAAATCTCAGGACCAACATAAACGTTGTCGAAGAAAAATTTCGTAGCGTTACTCGCAGTGTACGTTCCTAAAACGCCGAAATGTGTTCCCAACAAATTGGTGGCGTCTGTTCCCGAGTTTTGAAAGGCATAATTGATTCCTCCTGAGGCGTCAACATACAACGACCACAATCCGGCATTACTGCGTACAACGCGTATACCTACTGTAAACGAATTGGCGATCTGAGCGCTGGTTCCCGCGCAAATTTCTGTTGAAATTCCACCAACCGATTTGAACAAGCGAATGGCATCCAACGATCCGGATTCGCCTAACTGAAGGTAAAACCCGTCAGGATTCGTTGTTAAATCTGCTGAAGCTGCCGCAAGGTAAACACGTCCGAAATTACTGGACGAAGGCGAGAAAGATTGTTTCACCCAAATGCGCCATTCCTGACCGTCGAGTGTGCTTAATCCGTGTGGAGTGGATAAGTAAGAAGTAGCGGCAATGCTGTTGTTGATTTGCAATTCGTTGCCCGCATTTACAATAAAATCGGCAGTTGTTCCGCTCCAAACGGGATTTGCAGTAAAATTTCCATCCGAAAAATCATCGGTCAATTGTGACCATGAATTAAAGGTGAAGAAAAGTAATAGTAAAAGAAAACCCGTTTTCATATCCATTCTGTAGGGAATAAAGATAAAAAAACGGGTTGATTTCTATGTGAAACGAACGTTGTTTTTAAAAATGTCTCAAAGTTGACTGAGATTAGGCATTTTTTGTTCCCACAGCATACGGATTTTTGCACCTTAGGCTGAGAGAGCGTAATTGTATATTTCCCACGAATAAACGAATGACGTATTGTGTACAATTCATTACGAATGATTGCCATGGCAATCTTCTCAAATTCGAATGAAAACAACGTTTTCATCTAATTCGCATTAAATTGATGAGCACACTTCCATTCGTTTATTCGTGGGAGAGTAACTGTTGTTATTAAAAATCATCGACCAAGCGAATTCTCCTCATGTAGAGAGTAGAAATCTACTGTAGTGGAGAAAATATGTGCCAGCCAGCCGATACGAGGAACAATCTAGTTCTACAAACTTGCAGTTCCCTCCGGAATTGCCTGATTGATGAGCTTTGTAATTCCTTTCAAGTATTGTTTTTCGTCGGAAGAGCAAAACGAAATTGCTTTACCTGTAGAACCTGCACGACCAGTTCGACCAATACGGTGAACATATGTTTCGGCAACTTCCGGCAATTCGAAATTGATCACGTGACTCAGTTGGTCTACATCAATACCGCGCGATGCGATATCGGTTGCTACCAAAATCCGAATTTCGCGGTTCTTAAATCCTTTCAAAGCACGTTCACGCGCATTCTGCGATTTGTTTCCGTGAATGGCTTCCGAGCGGATTCCGACCTTATTCAATTCTTTCGCTACGCGGTCGGCACCGTGTTTGGTGCGCGTAAATACCAAGGCGTGCTCGATGTTTTCTTTTTCGATCACACGTTTCAGCATCGAACGTTTTTCTTCTTTTTCTACGTAATACAACGTTTGTGAAACCAATTCGGCAGTAGAAGAAATCGGGTCAACTTGTACATTCGCCGGATCAAACAACAACGTTCCTGCCAATTGCTTGATTTCCGGAGAAACGGTAGCAGAGAAGAAAATGGTTTGTTTGTTTTTCGGCAACTTGGCCAATACTTTTTTGATATCGTGAATGAATCCCATGTCGAGCATGCGATCGGCTTCGTCTAACACAAAATGGGTGATGTGTTGCAAGGTAATGAAACCTTGTTGCATCAAATCGAGCAAACGGCCCGGAGTAGCGATCAGGATATCAACTCCCGCGCTTAATTGATTCACTTGTTTGTGTTGTGAAACACCACCGAAAATAACGGCCGAACGTAATTTGGAGTTTTTCCCGTAATCGCGGAAACTTTCACCGATTTGGATCGCCAATTCGCGTGTTGGAGCTAAAATCAATGCTTTTACGTTGCGTTTTCCTTTTACACCTTCTGTTGGCTCCAATAATTGAAGTAAGGGTAGGGCGAAAGAAGCCGTTTTACCGGTTCCTGTTTGTGCGCATCCGAAAATGTCGCGACCTGCTAAAATGTGTGGAATCGATTGTTCCTGAATAGGGGTTGGTGTGGTGTAACCCACGGCTTCAAGCGCATCCAATAAGGATTGACTCAAATCTAAATCTTTAAATAACATGTATTGTTTTGGTATGTATTATCCGAACTGGATGTCACGTGTGTTTGTACTTTACAACACTCACATATCGGGAAACCAGTATCGAAAAAACAGTCTTTCAACCTGATTGCGGTGCAAAGGTACGACAAAAAGCGTGAAAAAGTGTCAAAAAGCTGTTAGGAGGACAAGCTACGCGAAATATTGATCTCGTTTCTAGCACATTTATCGTCTCAAATCATGTAATTTTACCCCGAATTTTATTCCAGATAACAAACATGAATGTAGCTGTTGTAGGCGCTACCGGAATGGTGGGCCAAGTGATGTTGGAAGTGTTGAAAGAACGCAACTTCCCGATTACTCAATTGATTCCCGTAGCTTCTGAAAAGTCGGTCGGTAAAATGATCGAATTCGGTAGTTTGCAATTCCCGGTGGTCGATTTACCCACGGCGGTTTCCATGAAGCCTGACGTAGCGATCTTTTCTGCCGGTGGTGAAACATCGCTTGAGTGGGCACCGAAGTTTGCAGCCGTTGGAACAACCGTGATTGACAACAGCTCTGCATGGCGCATGGATCCGGATAAAAAATTGATTATTCCAGAAATAAACGGCGACCAGCTCACAGCCGAAGATAAAATCATTGCCAATCCGAATTGCAGTACCATTCAATTGTTGTTGGCTTTAGCTCCTTTACACAAAGCCTATACGGTGGAACGTGTGGTGGTTTCTACTTACCAATCCATTACCGGAACAGGTGTGAAAGCTGTGCAGCAACTGGAAAATGAACGCGCGGGTATTACCGGCGAAATGGCTTATCCGTATCCGATCGATAAAAACTGTTTGCCACACTGCGATTCGTTTTTGGATAACGGTTACACAAAAGAAGAAATGAAACTCACCAAGGAAACCAAGAAAATCCTTGATCCAACTATCCGCGTTACGGCTACTGCTGTGCGTGTTCCGGTGGTGGGCGGTCACTCCGAAGCGGTAAACGTTGAGTTTAAAGATGATTTCGATTTGGCAAACGTGCGCAAGTTGCTCCACGAAGCCGATGGCATTACGCTCAAAGACGACCCGACTTCCAATTCATACCCGATGCCACGCTACGCACAAGGGAAAGACGATGTGTTTGTGGGAAGAATTCGCCGCGACGAATCACAGGAAAACACCTTAAACATGTGGGTAGTTGCTGATAACCTGCGAAAAGGAGCTGCTACCAATGCGGTTCAAATTGCCGAGTTACTGATAAAAAAGGGTTTTTTGACGGTATAATTGTTGTAAACAATTTTCTGGCGGTTTAAACGTTTTAGAGACAAAGAAGATGATTTTCAGTATGAAACAATGGTTGTTGGCAGGTTTACTGCTTGTTACCGGTGTCGCCCTCGGGCAGCGCCAGACAAAATTGTCGCGTTCTGAATTGGGGCTTATGGTGGGCGGATCGTATTATATTGGCGATCTGAACACAATGAAACACTTCAAGAATACCAATCTTGCCTACGGTGTTTTATACCGGTTCAACATTCACTCACGCCTTTCATTTCGCGCCAATTTTACCTACGGTTTTGTAGAAGGATATGATTCCGACGCCAAACGCGATATTTTGGTCAACCGTAACCTGTCTTTTCAAACCAAATTATACGAATTGGGAAGCGGAGTGGAATTCACTTATTTCCCGTTTCAGATCGGGCATGACCGTTACCGCGGAACTGCCTATTTACTGGCAGAACTTGCGTTGGTGCATATCAACCCAACCACCGATTACAATGGTGATAAAATCGAATTGCAACCCTTGGGTACGGAAGGTCAGGGAACCAGCGCTTCCGACAGAGGTAATTATGCGTTGAATCAATTGGCGGTTCCGTTGGGTGTCGGTTTTCGTGTTTCACTGGGCAAACGCGCTTCATTCGGAATGGAATACGGCATTCGTTTCTTGTTTACCGATTACCTGGATGATGTGAGCAGTTACCGCTATGCAGATCCTTCGGTTATAGCCGCAGAAAACGGGCCTATCGCCGCTGCTTTGAGCAATCGTAGCTTAGACGGTTCACGCTTCGGCAGAAGAGGCAATCCTGCTTCTAGAGATTGGTATTCGTTTTTTGGAGCCACGTTAACGTTCCGCTTGGGCGATCCTTCGAAGTGTCATTTTACGAATCAGTGATTTACTGTTGATTTTTTGATCTTTAATTTGTTGTTTTTCGGGTTCCGCAACATTGCGGAATTACTGAAATCTTTGCGTTCTTTGCGCCTCTGCGTTGAATTATTTCTCGCATTTCTGGCGTTGCGAATCAAAAAAATCAGTTGTTTTTCCAGATCATTGTTTACACAAAAAAGGGTCGCGATAAATCACCGACCCTACAATTTTTAAATCATTCAGATTAATCAAAAACCAACCGTCATTCACCCATTCCGGATTCAAAATAGCCTAGTGCTTTTATAAAACTCCAATCTACCTCGTAAACAACTCCTTGTTGCCGTTCGATCCGGTGATAAGCAACGCATTGTTTTCGGAATACCAGGTTCCCAAAAGCACAGATTGCCACTTTCCTTCAGCGTAAACAATGAAGTACAAATTCTTTTCCTTGGTATACCATCCAACTCCCGGAATTTTTCCATTACCGGAATCTGAGCTTTGACCTAAGTAATCAGAACCGCTCATGGTGGCTGAACTTCCGTTGTCGGAAATACTACCATCTGCATAAAGGGTCATCGATTGCGAAAAAGAAGATCCCATGTAATTATCTCCGTAACCGGAATTATAGTTTTCGCTTTTGGTCCATTTGCCTTGCAGGGCCAACGGAAATGTTACATGTGCCGGAAATGGTATTTTTTCAGGAACTTTTTCTGTTTGAGTGGAAGCTGTTTCAGTTTTCGTTACTGTGGCTTTCTCCACCGTAAAAGGTACTTCAGCACGTTCGCCGTTCGCTTCAAAGGTGAAGTTACAATTCAGTATAACATCGCTTCTTTCAGCAGTTAAACCGAAACTGAGTGTGCTGATCGTTTCCACAGCAGTTCCCGAAAAAGAATTGCCGGTTACAGTACCTGAAATGATATAGGTTTGCTGTGAATCTTTCATGTCTCCGGTTACCGCTGTACCATCTTGTAGCAGGTTCATTTCAACAGCATCTCCGTTAACTGCTCCGTAATACGTTCCAGTCCACTGCGCATAAAACGTGGCTACCCAAAAAAAACTAATAAAAAGTGCTGTTGCTTTCATAGACCGATTATTTCACTTCCAAAATAGAAAAAAAGCATCAGCTTTTCGGTACTCGCGGTGAAATATTCCGTTGATAACCAAGATGAAGCAATTTTCCATTAAAGCGCGCATCGCGGTCTCCCACGAATAAACGAATGCAATTGGAGTAATGAATTTAAAGCTAATAATGGAAACTTGTTTCTATTTTGATTGGTGGGATCAGCCCTCCCGATGACTATCGGGAGGGCATTCGTAATAAATTGTATACAGTTCGTTATTAGTGAACGTGTCTGCCTAAGGCTGATTCGTGGGGGAAATATACTTAGCACGTCAAATTCTACAACGATTGTACGTTTAAATGGAAATCACCCAAGTGCGGAGTTTAAAAAAACAACCGCCCATTCACCCATTCAGGGTCCAGAATTGCTTC
>JBILJP010000015.1:0-29116 GCA_044377135.1 Fluviicola sp. | reverse complement strand
TTTCGAAAGCATTTTGCTCGGCCGTACTCGCGGTGAGAATACTGATTCCTTTTCTCAGCGTGACGATACCGTTCTTTGCAATGGAGACATTTCCGAGGCTTCCGCTTCTGCAGCAATCCAAAATGATAATGATTTCCTTGACAGAAGAATTGTTGGCATAAATCATTACGTCATTGAAAGAAACACCTTCTTCGTAAAGAGCAGCATCCTGTGTTACAAGATATCCTCCCAAGCTGCTTTCGTAGCCATGGCCTGAAAAATAGAGCAGCGCCACATCAGCTTCTTCATCTTCAAAAAGAGCTTTTATCTCTGATTGCAGCCTGGGACGGGTGATTTTTTTGGCTTCATCTTCATCCGATTTCATGATTTTACAGCTGAAATTGGGTTCACCATCCTCTTGTTTTCCCTGGTGATGAAATTGTAGTAACTTGGCAATGTTCTCAGCGTCTGAATGACAACCATTTAAATCCTTTATTCCTCCGCTGTTGTAATGATTGATGCCAACAATTAGTGCCTTTCTCATATTACCAGGTATCTGTTGTTCTGTTTTTGGCATAGGGCTCGCGCGCATTATTTGGAAGAATTCTATCCTTTCTTAAAAAAGCATCATGAACCAACTTTTTTAATTGCTCCGGATTTTCCTGCCATTTATGCAATTGAGCAAATCCATTTTCTACGTTTTCGATTAAACGTTGAGGCACATTTTTAGGGTAGTATCGATTGTCTTGCATTGGAAAAGTTGGCAGAAAAATCCCGATCAATCCTGAGCGCTTATTGTATTGCGTATCACGCAAGCTTGCTGAGATTTCCCAATCAACGTGTTTACGCTGCCATGTTTTCGGGCCAATCAAAACAATGGTCACTGTAGATTCCCGCAGGTATTCATTCCTGATTTTTTGCCTTAATGTCTCAATATTTATGTTTTCAGGAATGTCATTTTCTTGCACAGATCTGGAAACGATTACTTCAGCTGAATTGTGAAATAAGGTTTCGAATTTGTTTTTCCAGGCTAAGTCCTCACTATGAAAACTTAGAAATACTTTGTGTTTTGGTGTCATGAGTTGTGTTTTTTAGTTGAATTTATTGCTGTAAGTAGTTAATGTTTTTTGAAGTTTGCTTCGCTGTTCATAATAACTTGTGAAGTCAAAATTGCCTTCCGAATGATTAGTTACTGTTTGGATTAATTCAGATTCTTTTTCTTGATTTCCAAAAGCAACCTCTATTTCTGCTAACGTTAGGTAAATCCAATTTTTATCTTCTCTTTTAGCAAATTCTTCAGATTGAATAATCTCTTCACAGATTCGCTTAACTTCAACTCGAATTCGGTTTCCTGTGACATAATCAACCTGAGCGTCTATCTTCTCAGTTTGAATAGTGGCAGCTCTCAAAGTGAATAAATAAGCAAGGTTAATTCCGTTATAATAATCTCCTAAAATGTAATACCCCTTTCCATAAAAACGCAGGGCGTTGTCAAGATCATGATCGGAAGAAGTTAGTTCATGTAAGCGTTTATAAACAGCTCCGGATAATCCAAGAGTTTCTTTGTCAAAAGAACTATCATTCTTTAAGCGCTCACATAGAATTATTGAGGCTTCCAGAAGAGATTCTTTTATACTCGGTAGCTCTGATTTATAGGTAAGTAAAGCCAATCTTTGCAGAAGAAAATGGTCGTCTTCATCTATTAAAAGAGCTTTTTTTATGAGATCAATTGCAGTAGAAAAATCATTTTTGTTTTTGGCAATTTCCGCTTTTCGTATAATTTCACCTAGCGATTCATTAGAAAATTCGTGTGGATGCTCTATAATTAAAGTGGAAATTTGAGGTGCGGTTAATCCAGGAAGATAATGATAAACTGGACTGTCTTTTGAATCAATAGAGTCGTTAACTAAATGTTTTATTTTTTCTTTCAAAGTCGCAACAAATTCTCTTTGATGATGTGATAAAATGCCTTTTCCTTGATGTTCGTATTTTTCGATAACAATTTGATTAATATCGAAGGGAACGTCAGTTTCACTCTCGCAAATCAATAACGTGGTTTTTGGTTTCAGAGCATGCCTTACTCCTAGTTCATACATTACATTGGCATTCTGTGTTGATATATCAGCGATCACAAAATCGGCGTGATAAATATCTGAGAACATATCAAAATGAATAATGCCAGCTCTTTTTTGATTTAGATCTATTCCTCTGAAATAATCAAAATTATATCCTTCGGCATTCAATTCATCAAATACCTTTGCGATTATTTCTTCGTAGGTCTTGTTTAGGTCAACAACACCTTTCTTTTTATCTTTCTTTAAGTAAGTCCTTTCGCCATAGCCGATCATGACAAAGCAAGTTTTTTTTTCCATAAAATTCATTTTAAATGATTTTAATCACAACATCCTTTTAGTATGATAAAATTGAGATTAGATTTAGATTTTTAAAACGGCAGAAATTAGTGTCTTCTATACTTCAATATGATTATAGAAGATGACTTATTGGATGTTCAAAAGCATTTGAAATCACATTCTCAGTCAACAGTTTTAATTGCTTGATCCATGGTTAATTCAGACTTCTCTAATTGTGATGACACTTCGCAATAGAAGGCTTGGACTTTTTCCAAATTGAATTTCCCTTTGTAAAGTTGGATCAATTTATCAAAATCTGATTTTGGAATTTTGATCACTTTTCTTATCCAGCTTTCAAGTGATTGACCAAGATCATCGCAGGCTAGTTTGATGACAGATCCGTCGTTAAGATGAAGGTATAAATCTCCAAAATCAACTAATAATTCGTAAATAAGTTTTCCAAGTGGGATCGTTCGCTGAATGCCGTTTAATAATTCTGGAGCTTGAATGATACTATCATGAATCATATGTGGTTTTGATACATAAATGGATTCATTGCCCTGTGCGGTGTTCATTGCCGCATTTACTTTGTCAGAAGTTAAAAAGTAAGCACCTTTTTCAAAATTCAATTCATCAACAAAATTTTTGAATTGTGAGCGTATCAACATGTCACCCGAAGCACTTTTAGGTGACTTCATTCCATAGATTTTTTTTTGTGTCACTAAAGAGTACAAATTATCATTCATACTTTTTAGGAAGGAATTAATATCCAGAAGCGCATCTGAATGCCCCGTATTGATGATCGAAATTCCCTTGTGATCAAAGTTGTTTCGCAATTCCATAATTTCTTGCAATGCTCTAAAGCCTTTACGTCCTGCATAAACAAACTTTCCATTATCGTCTTTTTTATTAGAAGAAATCTCTAACTCATAGGCAACCATCTGCGGAATTACCATCAAGATCCAATTGGGTGTTTGGATGTATTTGTTTTTTTCGATCACTGATAGAATCGGTAATAAATTGTTTGAAACAAAGGCATCGAGAAAAAGGTTTGTATCCAAACCAATCACGACATCATCATAGTTGGCCAACTGATATCCAATTTTTTCCCAGTTGTTTGGAAGAAGATACCCCGATCTGTATAAGGCTGCTACTAAATTGGAATTGATACGATTATTCGCTTTAGTCAGCTCATTTGTTCTATTAATTTCTTCTGGAGCTCGCGACCGTCTAGCAGTACTATTTTCTTGGGTTGATAGATGATTAGGAAAGATTTTTTTAATGGTTAATTGCCCAGGATCATTATCGTTGAGCCGAATTTCTAGCAAATCAACTGTTTCTCTGTTTCTACCCTCCTTTTGGTTTACTGAAATTTTCAGTACCTTCTGCGTATGCAATAGATTGGTTAATAGTAGATGATATACTGGGAATTCTACAAAACCATTTTGAAGCAACGAATTGGAAGTTGCTGAAGTTTGGGTTTCTATATATTCAGGTGACGGATTAAGCTGAATTTGGGCGGAAAGGGCATTAACGGATGAATATCTAGTAGTTGCTTCAAAGATGGACGCGCCTAAATTTTTGGTTGATTTCTCTTTACTATTGATTTCTTTCAGGATCTGAGAAAGAACCAATGCTTGATGGGTGTTTCCGCCATAAGCCACAATATCGAATGTCGTTATTCCTGAATCGTATAACCCAAGGCAATGAGGTATGTATTCAAATAATTTACCGCCTAATAGATTTATTGTTGTCGTTTTCATAATTAATTAGATTTTTTGAATGTTTTTACCAAAAATTGATTGACGCTCATCTTTAAAACCTGTGTACTCGATCATGATGTCATCATCGGTTCTGTAAATAGCATGAAAATTTGGCTCCGAAATATGGCTTTTATGAACGAAACCATAAATTGATGGGGTATTTCTATCGTATATCTTAAATTGAATGCCTGTTTCTAAAACAGCTGTTAATTTGCATTTTAAGAGCGTATTTAGTTTAATAGTCTTTTTGAATCTTTCATATTCGTTTATTGACGAATCAATAGGGGAACGCTTGCCTTCAATTGTTGTCTTACCTAGTGTTTTATTTTGTAGTGAAAAGAATGCTTTAAGCCCCATATTATAGTCAGGAATAATCCTCCAATTATTATAAAAAATGGTCTTTAAGACATAATCTTGATTAGTCGGATCTAGGTTACGAGCAATTTCCATTTTTTCATAAGCGAGGCCATGATTTTGGATTAGATGGCAAGCATAAGCCCATTTTTCGTACAATTCCGGATTTCGATTATAAATTCTATCGGCTTGTTCATAGCAAATTAATGCTTCTTCAATTCGTTTTGGCTTAGGGATTAAAAAGAGCTCTCCCTGTTTCATAATTATTTTAGACCTTAGGGACCTACTTATTGTTTTGTATTGTAGTATTTCTCCGTACTTTTCTTTGGCGAGATCATATTTTTTGGCTTTCATTAAAATTTCAACCCAGAGTTCTTCAACGCAACAATTATCAGGCTCTTTTTGCTTTAAATGGTCGCACAATTCTAATGCAGTATCATATATTTCATGTGATACCAAGTGTCTAATTCGAGCAACGTTTTCATTTACTGCCCTACTAAAAGAGCAATGATGGGGGATTTCAGGGATTAACTCGGAAATACGCCCATTCAACCATTGTTTAAATTGGGGAAGGGTTTCCAATGAATAAGATTTTATTTGTATATTATTCAAATAGAAAGGGAGTTGTTTTATGCAGTTCTCATTTGCGATGATTATGTGTTTGTCGTTTTTTAATAATGCTATGCCAAGCTCGTACATCACATTGGGTGTAAACCCTGTAACATCTGTGATGATGACACTTGCATTTTGTATATTTTGAAAGATACTTTTTAAAATATCATTGTCTATAGATGTATCTTTATAACTAGTTACTCTAATTTCACTATCACCGTCTAAAATGCTAGGAAATATTTCGTCTTGAAAGAAAGACGCAGACTCATCTGGAAACAATCCAAGAACAGATTTCGATGGTCTTGCTTCCGGAAGATTGTTTTGATAAAATTCTTTTGGATTCATAATTACATCTTTTTCAACAAAATAACTTCGTTTAAAAAGAACTGGAAACGTAAGATATAGGTATCTTTTGCTTCCTTATATTTGAGTACAAAAGAGCTGTATTGAACAAAAAAACCGCATCTTTTAACAAAATGCGGTTCGATGATTCGGTGAATAAAATGACTCTTAATCGGCTAGTCCATTCTCCATTGCGTAACGCACCAAGCCATTTATATTTTTGATACTTAATTTACTTCTCATGTTCCGACTATGTGTATTCACAGTTGTTTCTTCGATGCAAAGTTCTTTAGCAATTTGTGAAGCCGTTAAACCCCGAGCGATAAGTTTTAAAACGTCTTTTTCCCTAGAGGTAAGGGTAATTGGTAATTGTGTTATCTTTTTTTTAGAATTCTTTCTAACATCAAGTATTCGTTGAAGTACTTTTTCTCCGTAATAATGCTCGCCTTGACTTATTCTTACTAAAGCTTTGACTAATTCTTCCTGACCTTTGTTTTTCAAAATATAGCCAGAGCAACCTGCATCCAGCAATTCGCCAATGTAATCATCTGTATCATACATGGATAAGATCAGCACTTTGGTGTTAGGGAATGAATTAGTGATGAACGAGGTGGTTTCCACACCATCCATTTCTGGCATGTTTATGTCAAGAACCGCGATATCAACCGGGTTAATGGAAATATAATCGATTACTTCCTTACCGTTGTTGGCGGTAGCCACAACCTCTATGTTTTCTTGCTTTTTAAGCAATGAAACCAGGCCATCAACAACAATTTGATGATCATCTGCAATTAAAACTTTTATCATTTTACTGGTTTTATAGGTATATCGATATTGATTGTAGTTCCTTTTCCTTTTCCACTATCAATAGAAAAGGTACCTTCCATTCGTTTTACTCTTGCTTCAATGTTATGTAATCCCATTCCTGAATTTGCGAGAAGATCATTGACGTCAAAGCCTACACCATTATCTTCAACTATAAGATTAAACACGTCATCAAAAACATTTAATTGTATGTCAATTTCGGTTGCTTTCGCATGTTTCAATGTATTGGCAATTGATTCCTGAATGATTCTGTAAATGGCAATTTCATTTATTGTGAATATAGATTCATCGGTACCATAAGTAGTTAGATTAATTATGATTTCTTTTGAGCCTTCGAGTTTGTTTTTAAGATCAGAAACCGCAGCAAATAATCCCATTTTTGCCAATAGATTGGTAGATAAATCATGAGCTATTTTTCGAACTTCATCACATGCCTCATCCAAAAGAGTGTTTGCCATTTCAAATTGTTTAATATTTTCAGCTTTTAACTTGTCTATTTCCTTGTCCATAGATTTAAAATAAAGCTTTACAGTAGAAAGTATTCCTCCCAATTTGTCATGTACTTCTCCTGCAATTCTGTTTCGTTCATTTTCCTGACCGTCAATCATCGCATTAATGGTAACTTCTTCTTGTTTACCCATTAGTTCGTCAATTCTCTTTTGCGATAATTTATTTCGTTTATAGAGCCGATACAATTTATTGGTGAAAAACAATCCTATAATTGTTGCAAAACTGATGGAAATGAATAACCAAATCAGTGTCCGTTGCTTCTGTAATTCCAGTTCCTTATTTTTTATTTCCGATTGAAGTTGGATTACTTTGTGTCGTTCATTGTTGTAGTTTATCTCGTAAATCAATGAGGATTTAATGCTTTCCATTACTTCGTCCTGATACTGATTTGAAATGTCTAGATAGTAAATAGCGCTATCTTCATCGCCAATTGCGGCATACGTATTTGAAAGTTTGCTCGTAATATCTTTCAATTGTAACGATGAGCTTTCGCTCTTCTTAGAATAGCTTGTCAAATAATAACGCAGTGCTTTTTTTGGCTGTTTTTTCATGAAATAGACGTCTCCAATTCTTTCCATTGAAATAGATTGTCCGCTACTAATATTAAATTTTTGTTTCGCGTCAAGACTTTTGAGGTAATAAACAAGTGAGGAATCCAGTTCTTTTTTTAGCAAAAATAATTCACCTATATTCTGAAAAAGCTGTGCGTTTATTTCTGAATAACCATTGGTTTGAGAGACTATTGAAGCTTTGGTTAGGTAATATTCAGATTGGTTTACCTTGTTGAGGTGTAAATACATGTTTCCGATATTCATCAGGCCTTTTGCCATTGAAAAATCATTTTTTGTTTTTGCGAAAAGTGCATTGGCTTTTTTGTAAGCTGAAATAGCGTCATTGTAGCGTCCTTGAAGTTCGTAAATGTTTCCGATGTTCATGTGGATTGATCCAAGTTCATCATAATTTGACTTGGAAAAATGATTAATTGCGTTGTTCAGAAAACGTAACGAGGTTTCATATTCTCCTTTGGATTCAAGCAAAGTGCTGATGTTAATCAAGCAAGAACCCATTATTGGTTCATCTTTTTGGGCATTGGCTATTCGGTAGCTCGCATAGTATTTTTTTAATGCTAGATTAGACTTGCCTTGTTTCCAATAAATTAAGCCTTTGTAAATCCAAGTCTTTGCCAGGAAAATAGAATCTTTGCCTTTCTCATAAAATAGTTTCTCGGCTAAATCAAAAAAGTATAATGCCGAATCCAGATCTCCGCTCTTATTAATGGCTCTACCCATGCGACACAAAGCAGTCATTTGCCCATTAACATACCTTGTTTTCTTAGCGAAATAAAAACTTCGCTTGGCGATTCTGAAAGCAGAGGAGTAATCTGAATTTGCCAAATCGAAGCTTACGTCGTTCAGTGAGTCGACGGTAAACCGATTAAGCGTCTGAGCACTTGTTGTGTATACAGTGGCTAAAACGAAAGCGATTAAAACGAGTGAATAGCGGTAAATTGGTTTCATTATAAATGGTTTTGATCAATTGGTCTGGGTTCTGAATCGGCTTTTGCTTGTTCTGTTTTTACTTTCTTTTTTACAATACCTTGTTCGTCAATATATTGAACTTCTAAAACCCACTTGGATATATTGTCGGTAAACCCACCAATATTCACATCATGTACAATGTGGAGGTCTCTACCACTTGAAATATAAAGGTTTATAGCCAAGGTGTCCCCTTCAGATAGGGGGGTCGACACGATTTCGAATTTACTGGTTTGATAGTTTGCACTATCAAAATTAGTACTGAACTGAATTCCATAATTATTGGAAGTATCACCTGTTCTGTACAAAGTTAAATTTACATCACTCATGTTGAATTATTTAGTTTAAATCGAAACAACTATTGTTTCACTACAAAATTCCAATTAGTAATTTGTCAATCCAATACCAAAATATAGGGTCTTTATGTACTTAAATAGTAGTATTTGCTTATCAGCGAATGTTATTTAGTTGGATATAAATATACTCTTTTGAGTAAATTACTAATCCCAATTCGGGTTTTTTGAACCAAACAAACCATGAGCTGTATTAACCTCTCAAACACAGCATCATGAAACAGTTTTTCCTCTTTTTGACGTTCGGCTTTTGTGTCCAAAGCGGTTTTTCACAGTCCATCAACGGTAATCTCAATGCCGCCAAAACCAACGAAGCCTTGGGATACGGGAATGTAGATATTTATCAGGGAGAAAAATTGGTGGCTTCCGTTTTAACGGATCGCGAAGGTAATTTTAACGTAGCGCTTGATTCCGGCATTTATAAATGTGTGGTCAATTATTCAGGTTACCAGTCGGTTACCAAAGAAATTCGCGTTCGACGGGACGAAAAGCTCGATTTCACTATAAGCGAAGATCCGGCAAAACAGAAAGCTAAAAGTGATCTGAATAAAGCGCTTGAGGCCTCTTCAAGTAGTGAAAAATCGGAAAAAGAAGCCATGGCCAAAATCAACGCAAAGTATTTAAGTGGAGCTCCCGCTACGGATGGTTACACAAAAAGTAAAGGAACAGATGATGCCAGGCGGTTTTATTCGGATGAATATTCAGCCAGAGGTTCAAGTTCCGGTCTCGTTGGACCGATGAAAACAGACGGTATTCCCCATTTACCGGGCAGAAGCGGAGCCTTAACCGCAGGTGAAATCAATGATTTTGCGAAATGGAACCTGTGGCAAGATTATACCAACAATGGAAATGTACTGAGCTATTACCAAAAAGTGTGGAATATAGCCCCAAAGGGAAGATACACCTTGGAATTGCACAATCAAAACGGTATTCCACTCGTAGATGCCTTGGTAAGACTCAAAAAAGGCGACGGATCTGAACTATTCAAAGCGCGCACCGACAATACCGGAAAAGCTGAAATGTGGCTCACAATGTTGAGTGTCAATCCTGAAATTCCGCAAGGACTTTTTATGGAAGTGGATTACAACGGTAAAATTTCCAAAATCAATGATGTAAAACCGTTCGAAAAAAGCATGAATCATCTGGTGTTGGATGTAACCTGCGAGGCTAGCGAAAATGTAGATATCGCATTTGTGGTAGATGCTACCGGATCGATGGGTGATGAATTGAGCTATCTGCAAGCCGAATTGAACGACATCATTTTCCAATCCAAACAAATCAGTTCGAAACTCAATTTCCGCTTTGCGAATGTGTTTTACCGCGATGCCGGACCAAATGAGATTTACACTACACGTACCATGGACTTCGACCGTATCCTATCCGCATCGGTTGATTACATTTCAGAACAATCTGCCGGTGGTGGTGGTGATTACGAAGAAGCAGTAGAAATCGCCCTTGATTCGGCCATCAACGGGTTGCATTGGAGCGAAAGTGCCCGCACACGTGTCTTGTTCTTAATCTTGGATGCGCCTCCACACAAAAATCCGCAAGTACAAGAAAAGTTGCAACGCCTTATCCTTCAAGCTGCTGAAAAAGGGATCCGTATTGTACCAATTGGCGCCAGCGGGATTGACAAAGGAACAGAATACTTAATGCGTTCAATGGCATTGGGAACCAACGGAACCTATACTTTTTTGACCGATCATAGCGGTATCGGCGATTCGCACATTGCACCAACAACCGATCAATTTGATGTAGAAACGCTCAATAAATTGATGGTTCGCATTCTCAAAAGCTACACCTACATGCCTGATTGTGATCAACAATTACCAAATTTAGATTTACCGTATCCCGATTCAATTGTGGCCTATCCGCCACCAGCCGATTCATTGGATACAGCCAGAAATGTAGTGGTTACCGATCCGAATGAAACCCCGCGAGATTCTGTTGCTGTAAAATGGAATTATTACCCGAATCCAACCAATGGCATTGTTAACATTACCGCAGATTTAGATATTACCGAACTGTATGTGACGGATCTCACCGGCAAAGTATTGCAAGTGTTAACCAATGTTGAGCGAGATCGCACCGTTCAGATTGATTTGAGCGGCTACGCGACCGGGATTTACCTCATTCGATATCCGTTAGGCAAAACATGGGTGAGTGGAAAGGTTGTGTTGCAGCGAATATCATAAAAACAATGTGGGGTCGCGATTTATCGGGTTATATGTATTATTCGCACCCAAATCAGTGAATCTGCAATTTTAGTATCACACAAGTTGCACAAGTGCAACTCTTTGCGCACTTTGCGCCTTTGCGGTGAAAATAATACCAACGCAAAGGCGCGGAGGACGCAAAGATTATTCTGCTTTGCAGAATGATAAACAATAGAAAAATAACCTCCACTGTGAATCAAATATGAAGTATTAACCTGAGTTCGATTTTAAATTTTGTTCAGAACGCCTATAAATGCTCAGATTTTAGCGAAAGTGACGCAGCAATATCGGGTTATTTCAAGGAGCTTTTGCGCCAAAGCTGAGCATTTAGAGGTGAATTTCTAAAACGGCTATTCATTTTAAAAGCACCATCCTGCGTTAATTTTATTCATGATAGCCCGCTATCACTCACAAAATTGCCTTGTTTGGCACTTTTAAAATCGAATTCTGAATCTAAATTTAAAATCGAACTCAGGTTATTAATAATGGGTGTGGATTGTGATTATTTACCGATTTATCACGACTCCAAATGGTTTTGCTATAGATGTTTTAATGAATTACAAATGTTCAAAAAAATCATTCCCTTTATCATCCGTAATGATGAATGCCGGGAAGTCTTTTACGGTGATTTTTCGCACTGCCTCCATGCCCATTTCTTCGAAATCGATTACTTCGACCGATAAAATGTTTTGTTTGGCAAGAATTGCAGCTGGTCCGCCAATAGAACCCAGGTAGAATCCACCGTGTTTGCCACAAGCTGTGGTTACTTCATGCGAACGATTTCCTTTGGCCAACATGATCATGCTTCCGCCAGCTGCCTGGAACTGATCCACATACGAATCCATACGTCCTGCGGTAGTTGGTCCGAAACTTCCTGAAGGCATTCCATCCGGAGTTTTGGCAGGTCCTGCGTAATAAACCGGGTGATTTTTAAAGTATTCCGGCATCGGTTCACCGTTGTCGAGCATATCTTTGATACGGGCATGTGCCATATCGCGGGCTACGATCAAAGTTCCGTTGAGTTTTAAACGTGTCTTAATAGGATATTTCGACAATTCAGCCAACACTTCGCTCATCGGACGATCCAAATCGATGGTTACCGGTGGGAGTAATTGAGGTGGCATTTCAGGTAAGAAACGACGCGGATTTTGTTCCAATTGTTCTAAGAAAACACCGTCTTTGGTGATTTTTCCTTTGATATTGCGGTCGGCAGAACAAGAAACACCCAATCCTACCGGACAAGAAGCGGCATGACGTGGTAAACGAATGACCCTTACGTCGTGCGTGAAATATTTTCCACCGAATTGAGCCCCGATGGTACTTTCCTGACAAATGCGGTTTACTCGTGCCTCCCATTCCAAATCGCGGAATGCCTGACCACCCATGTTTCCTTCGGTTGGTAAACCGTCAAAATAACCGGCAGACGCTTTTTTCACGACTGATAAATTCATTTCTGCAGAAGTACCTCCGATGACCAATGCCAAGTGATACGGTGGACAAGCGGCTGTGCCCAAATCCATTATTTTTTCTTTCACGAAAGCTTCCAAAGCCGTGTCGTTGAGCAATGATTTCGAACGTTGGTATAAAAACGACTTATTGGCCGAACCGCCACCTTTCGCTAGAAATAGAAACTCGTATTTTGCTCCTTTTTCAGCATAAATATCAATTTGTGCCGGTAAGTTAGAGCCCGAGTTTTTTTCCTCGAACATTGTCAACGGTACTATTTGCGAGTAACGTAGATTTTTATCCTGATAGGTATTGAAAATTCCTTTTGATAAATGCTCGGCATCTACCGTTCCGGTATACACATCTTCTCCCTTTTTCGCCATCACGATAGCCGTTCCGGTATCCTGACAAGAAGGTAATTGTCCTTCTGCTGCAACAGTGGCATTTTGCAATAAATTATAGGCAACAAAATGGTCATTATCGGTCGCTTCGGGGTCATCTAGGATGGCTTTCAGTTTTGCTAAGTGAGCAGATCGCAAGTAAAATGACACGTCACTCATTGCTTCCTGAGCCAATAATTCCAAGGCTTTTGGGTCTACATTGAGGATTTCGCGGTTTCCTACTTTTTCTACCGAAACGTAGTCGGCGGTCAGTTTACGGTACTCAGTTTTGTCTTCGGAAAGTGGGTAGGGTTGTTGGTAAAAAAATTCTGCCATGATCCATTTTTTAGAGGAGTGCTAAGGTAGTGAAAAAGTGGATAAAACGCTTTCTGCCTTTCATTCAGATAACGTATCAAAAGCGTGTCTATTCGTATCAAATCGTATCATTTGTAGTGTATGTTTTGAATTACAATCGTATATTTGTGTATCAAATCGTATCAAATTGACGTTTCGTGTGGAAAATAGAGTATATAATTTCAGCTTGAATATTGATTGGAATCTGATAAATTTAATCAGCGAAATAGACCGCTTTGATTCCAGTTGGACGGCTATTGAAAGAAAAGAAGGTCAACATCTCAAAGAACTGAAAAGTATTGCAACCGTGAGAAGTGTAGGAGCTTCGAACCGTATTGAAGGCAATAAGATGAGCGATGAGGAAGTTGATGTTTTATTACAAAAAATCGACATAACCAATCTGACAAATAGGGATTCTCAGGAAGTTGTTGGATATTTCGAAGTTTTAGATTTAATCTCAGAATCTCAAGAAAATATTGAGATCACCGAAAATAACATTAAGAGTTTACACAATATATTATTAAAGTATAGTTCCAAAGATGAGTGGCACAAAGGGAATTATAAAACACATAGTAATGCTGTTGAAGCTTCTTTTCCTGATGGTACACGTCAAATTGTGTTTCAAACAACTGAAGCAGGATTTGCTACGGAAGATGAAATGAGACGCTTGGTTGATTGGTATAACTCTGAAAATGAAATTCATGCTTTAATCAAAATAGCTTCTCTTGTATATGATTTTTTGAGTATCCATCCCTTCCAAGATGGAAATGGTAGATTGAGCCGACTCATTTCTACTCTTTTGTTACTTAAGCGTGGATATAAATGGATACAATATGTAAGTTTTGAACACGAAATAGAACACCGTAAAACAGAGTATTATCAAGTACTTAGAAGCTGTCAGGCACAACGACCGAATGAAAACATAACTAGTTGGATAATGTTTTTTCTAAATTGTTTGAGAAATATTCAATCTCAACTGATGATTAAGCTAGAAGAAAGTGGAAAGGAATCTAAGCTTTCACAGAAAGAGAAATCGATACTTACTATTATTCAAAATTATCCAGGCATTCAGTCAAGCGATATTTCTAATAGATTAGCAATCCCAGCTCCAACGGTTAAACGGATTTTATCCGATTTGTTGAGCAAAGGATTATTAGAAAAACATGGAAACGGACGCGGAATAAATTATACAGCAGTATAATACTGAATCTCATCTTCAGTCACCGATAAGAGTTAAACCATTATCAATTTTGAAGATGAATCAATTCTTGTTCTTAATTGATAATTCGCTCGTTTTGCGTACGCATACAATTTTCGGTCTTCAACAACGTTTTTCGTACATTCGTTGCGCATGAATTTATACTCCAATAAACAGAAGTGGAAAATTGTTTTGCTTGTGATTGCACTGATCATGGTAGCCGTTTCGTTGTGGGTTTCCAATTCGGTGGTGCAGCGGGTGAGCGATCGTGAACGCCTACGCGTAAAACAATGGGCCGACGCGATCAAGAAAAAGGCCGAATTGGTCGAGTTTACTGATCGTGCGTTCAACCAATTGCGTGAATATGAGCGTAAGAAAATTCAATTGTACCTCGATGCCACGCGCGAAATTTTAAAACCCATTCCCGGCGATGCCATGCCGAATTACGATTTTCCGCTGAATATTATCAATGACAACAAAGACATTCCGGTGATTTTGGTGGATGATCAGAATGCAATTTCGGGTCACATTAATCTCGATTTCGACACTTCTGACATTCGAAAAATACATCCTGGGGTGAAATCGCTAGAACTCACCAAACTTTTTGAAGATAGCCTGTTGAAATTGACAACCATTTGGAGTACAGATCACAAACCGCTCACCATTGAAGTGGTGGAAGGATTGTCTATGACTTCCTATTACAGCGATTCGTGGCGTACGATACAGTTGGAACGCGAACGGGATTCGCTCATCAGTGCCTTCAACAACGAATTGATTACCGATTCGCGGCTGGTTCCGGTTTTACTGATGCAAAAAGAAACAGATTCGTTGATCGCATCCAATATGCCCCATAAACTCATTGATAGTGCGCATTTAAAAGCAACGATTCAGCAATTGGGTTTTATCAATGAACCCTTATTGATTTCGTTTCACGAAGGAAGAACCAACCTGTTGTATTACGACGATAGCGAGGAATTGAAACAACTGCAGTATTATCCGTACATCCAGTTTTTGATCATCGGGCTGTTTATTCTCATCGGATACTTACTCTTTAATACCTTCCGAAAGGCCGAGCAAAATCAGGTTTGGGCTGGTATGGCGAAGGAAACGGCCCATCAGCTGGGAACACCTTTATCGTCGTTGATGGCATGGATTCAACTCCTTGAAACGCAAGATGTAGATCAAAGTATCATTGCCGAAATGCAGAAAGATATTGAACGCCTGGATACCGTTTCGCAGCGTTTCTCAAAAATCGGTTCCGATGCGCAACTCAAGCCGGGTGATGTACAGGAAACCATTCAACGGGTGATGGACTACCTGCGTCCGCGCATTTCCAACAAAGTAAGCATGGACGTGATTCTGCAACCGTCTGAAGTAGTGGTGAACCACAATCCGCCTTTGTTGGAATGGGTCATGGAAAACATCATCAAAAATGCCGTTGACTCCATGGAATCGACAGGAGCAATTACGGTTGATGTGCACACAACGCCCGAATGGGCACACATCGATATTTCTGACACCGGAAAAGGATTGCACCCAAAACAGTTTAAAACGATTTTTCAGCCAGGCTATACGACCAAAAAACGCGGTTGGGGACTTGGATTGTCGTTGGTGAAACGCATCGTGCGTGAATATCACAAAGGAAAAGTCTTTGTCTTGCGCTCAGAACCCGGAAAAGGAACAACGTTTAGGATTAGTTTACCATTATAAGTAGGCGCGGGATGCGTCCCGCGCTTACATTATAATGGCGACTGTTACTTTTAAAAAAGCCTGCATTCAGCTATAAAACGAACTATTTTGTTTAAACGAAAAACTCCCGTACCAATAAGCGAAGCCGAGTTGATTGAGCTGGCAAAGCAAGATCACAGGCATTTCGGTGTGCTGTATGAACGGTACTTTGAACAGATGTATCGCTTCATTTTTAAGCGCCTGGGTGGCAACGAAGAAGTATCCGGAGATTTGGTGCAGCAGACGTTTATTAAAGCCATGGCGAATCTGAATCAATACGAAGATCGTGGCTTGCCCTTTACAGCTTGGCTCTACCGCATTGCCCAAAACGAGGTCAATATGTTTTTTCGCACTCAGAAAAAGCATTACTTCGTAGAAATCAATGATCGGCAATTGCTTGGAATTGTGGAAGAAGCAACCGGATCAACCGCTTTTTCGCAAGAAGATATCGAACAACTCATTGCAATAATCAATAATTTAGAGGAAACGCAATTGGATTTGATCGAGTTACGGTTTTTTCAGGGAATGAGTTTTCGGGAAATAGCCGATATTTACAGTATCAGTGAAGCCAATGCCAAGATGCGACTTTACCGGTTACTGGAGAAAATCAAACTTCAATGGAATAAAACAGTATGAGAAAGTTCAAAGTAAATACCGACACGAAACCCAAGGAACCTACCAAGGAGCAGATGGCGCGTTACAAGGACTTTGCAACGATTTCTCATCAATACGATCGCATTGCCAAGCGCCCGAAAAAACCACTTTACCGAGATCCGAAGTTGTTTTTATTGTTGTTGATTCTCGGTTTGGTGATGTTGTTGATCTTTTTGGAAGGGTAGAATTTAACCTAAGCGATAAAAATTGTGATTTAAGTCAATGAATACAACATAGAATGTGTTTGTATCAAAATTACATTTTTTTCCGTTTTCGCAAGTAACATTTTCAGGGCAAATAAATCCTATTATTCTTACATCTTGATTGATTCTAAATCTCGACCAAAGTACATCATGGGGTACAAATGGTGGATGAGTAAAATTCGATTTACTTGGAAATTTACCATATACTTCTAATACTGAGTATCTATTCTTACCAATTCCAGTTCTCTGCCAGTGCGTCAAGCTTTCATTAGAGTATTCTTTTAATTTCGTAAAAAAATCAATTTTCCCTTTTTCATCCAACTCTTCTAAGCAAGTTGAATAGGGTTTTTGATCACAATTAAAATACTTGAAGTTGAATTTTGCTTTAGTAACAATAGAACAGTTATCATCACATAGTGACGAGGTAGGAATCTTCTTTAGAAACGATTCTTTCTTTTTGTTACCAAATTTACTCATAGTCTAGGAACTCCACCAATTTTACCATCATTGTAAAGCGTATGAATAGGACGGTCATTTCTAATTAATGATCCTCCAATTTCATCTAATCGATAAGCATAACTTTCATTATCTTCTTTGTTGACTAAAATAGTTCTATACTTAGTCATTGAATCAATTATGTCTGTGTTATGGGTTGTAAAGATCAATTGAGAACCAAATTCATTTGATTTCGAGTCTAAAAATAAATCAACAAGTAAAGGATGAATATGTGGGTGCAGATTAATATCAAACTCATCCATAATCAAAATAGATTTCCGACTTAAGCATACATAGTAATGAGATAAGAAAACAAATAGAGCTTTTGTACCTGAAGACTCATCAACATGACTAATGCGACCTAAACCGGTGTTATGTTTGTGTATGAAAATAGGAAAGTAATCAACATCACCGTTTTCATGTGAACTTCTTTTAATCTCGATATTTTCAATTCCCAAATCAGATTTTTTCATGATTGATTTAGCAAACTCAAACATTTCATTGTTTTGATAGTATAACTTAGATATCAATTCAATATCTGGTTTTTTCTCATAAAGTCCATACAACCCAATGTTGGAAATTACAGAACTAAAGAAATCATAAATCGGTTTAATACAGTCAAATTCGTATTGATGGGCTAGACTAATAAATGACGCATTATGACGAAGTTTCATGTCCTCCAATTCATTGAATTCAGTTACAATTTCAGAAAAGGAATTTCCAATTCGTTCAATAACTTTAATAGACCTTAGTTTTTTTCTATAAAGAGTTTCACTAATCACTTCCTTTTTTGTGACAGACAATTCATATCTATAAGTTATTTCATCAATTATAAATTCCATGAAAAACTCGCATGGACTATCCTCATAATAGAAAGGTTCAATTGGAATGTCTTTTTCTGGGTTAAAATCAAAAGATTTTCTGCCAAATATGTTTATAAAAAACAAAGTCTTTAAGATATTCGTTTTCCCAGAAGCATTCGCACCTTTAACACATAAAACCGTAGCGTAATCCCTACCCTGAGAGATTTCTTTCGGACAATTGTCATTTAATTCAAATGAAACTTCAAATCCTTCTTTGAAACTATAGAAATTCTTCGCACCAAAACTTAAAATAGCCATATCTGTGTATCTTATTGCAATATTACGTCATAAATTGACGCAAAATATTAATTAGACTGTAAAATTGTTGTTTTTAAGCTTTTTTATAAAGATTTAGCCTCAATGCAAAATCAATTCCCCGTCGCCCGTATCCGAAATTAAATCCACTTCTGTCGGTTGTCCGAAAGCCTGAATGTTTCCTTTACCCGTGATGGCGTATTGCAGAATGCCGGTAACGGTAAGTAATACATCGTTTTTGGATTTATTTTCAATGTAAGCGTAAGACGTTACGAGGTTTTTGGCGTTCACGCTGATCAATGAATTTCCCCACGATTTAAACTCGTTGCAAGTGCCTGAAAAGGTAATCGTTCCACCACACGGACTATTGTTCCAGAAGTAACAAACGTCGTTGTTGACTTCTATGTTGGCCGTATTGAGTTTTCCACCGGCAATGTAGCCGAATTCGTGCGTGGTAATGGGGTTCAACGTTTTGAGATTGCAGGTTTCGTAGGCGGTACATTTTTTCAGTGCCGGACAATCGATGATGAGTTTGATCTTGTTCTTCTTGGGGTGAAGCCATTTTCCTTTTGCATCGGTGTCGAGGGTTAATACACTGTCAACAACCGAAAACGTTACTTTTTCGGCAAAATATTCGCTTCCGCTGATTTCGATGTTGTAGTTGGCCGATTCACGCAATTCAATTTCGAAACTGGCCCCGATTTCTAGTTCGTTGAACGCTTCCAACGGTACCGATTTGGTGATGTCGTTCTTCATTTTTGCACAACCGGCAATGAGAAACGCACAAATGGTGATGATGTAAACACGGTATTTCATGGTGCGAATGTTTTCCATTTAAACCCAACTCCAAATTCCGGAAACTCTAAGATATGCAAGTGTGACTTCATGGCTAACCGCACGAAAAAACGATCCGTAAAATGGTATTCGATGATGCCACGATTGTAAATCGGGTGATTACCCACAGCATCTGTTAATCCGATATAAACACCGGTTTGGATTCCAAAAACCGCTTTTTTATACCGCAATAATTGCGAGCAGTGAATACCTGTTTGAAAGTAGTTGGAGTTTTTAAACGCTTTTTCTTTTCCTTCCATTTCTGTTGGAATCGAGCTGTCGAAAAAAAAGTCTGGCCCTGCTGATAATACAAACCTTTTGCGCACCAAAAATTGGTAATCGCCAGTGAATGATGCCACAAAATAAAAGGTAGAAGCCAATGCTCTGGTATGTTTTCCGCCAAAACTCGGTAAAATCGAAAAACGATGTGTAGGGAAGACTTTGAACTCTTTGTAATGGATGCGTTCGGCCATTTTCCCGAATTGAAGCGATGTTCCGAATTTTAAATGCGCACTGTTGATGCCCAGATTCGGTTCTTCCAGATTGGCATTCGACAAATGATCAAAGGCGATTCCGGTAAAAAGCGACCAACGAGGTAACGGGTTTACAGTTACCAAAAACTGCGTGTTAAAGTGGATGTTGAGATGCGAACCGATGGCTACATTATCCGGGTTGGTTACAGCGTTGTATTTTCGGTTAACATAACTCAAACCTATTCCGAATTGCCACACCAAATCCCATTTACGATCATGCAAAAAATGCAAACGCGAGTAAGGAAATATCGCCAATTCACGACCATAAACACGATCATTCCCAAGTGACGAATACTGAACGGAAACGCCCAAATCGGGGTAATTAAACAACGCTTCCCATTCCGATTTTCCGTAAGAACGACGCGTCCAATCAACAGCTAGCAAGTGTTCCAATGTTTCAGAAGAATACAGAAAATTGGAATATTCGGGCACTACTGCTCCACGACCGTAACTCAGTGTAATAGATTGATTCGTCCAATCGACTTGGCCAAACGATTTGCCGATGAAGCAACAAAAAAGTAGTAGTATCGCTGTTTTCATATACTGCTAAAATCCTTCCAAATCGGGCTGTCGCATACCAATGAATGCTTTTCGAATCACTTCACCTACTTCAGGTATGTCTACATGCACAATGTAAATACCCGATGAAACCGGAATACCGACTTTGTTGTTGAGATTCCAATCCAGGTAGGTCAAATCATTGTTCTTTTTAAACTGATTGATGAGTTTGCCGCTGGTATTGTAAATAGAGACGGTGCACGTTTTCGGTAAGTTCGTAATCTTGATCCGTGTATCTACTTTGTTGCGCTCGTATTCGGAAAAGGCATAATATGGGTTCGGTACAATGTTGATCAAATCAAGAACAGAAGTTGCCGCCTCCACATTCGCCAAATCGGTTTTGTAATTGTCCATGTTCCAGCCGTACATTGGTCTGCCGTTGTTTTGACCGGTAGCGTTGTAAATGCCGTATTCTTTGTTCAAACGCACTTTGAGACGCACGTCGGTTGACATAAATCCGCTGTTGTTGTTATGAATCGGGTGAAAAACCCACATCAGATTCATGTACAATTCACGGTAAGAAAGATTGGTTTCATTGGCATACTGATCGTAGACCCAATTATTTGTGCCATCGTAATTCGGGCAAGCTGTGCCGTTGATTCCAACTCCAAATACATAAACCGGATGCATACCGCCCATTACAGGTGTTCCGTCACCATCAACAATTCTGCTGGTTGGATTCCAAATCATATCACCACCGTTATCCGATCCCATGAACGAGTTTTCACCGAAGGCCATGTGCAAACGATTTCCGGTTTCTACATCAATGGCATATCCCGGAAACCATCCCATTCCTGTAGTTCCCGAATTGTCAGGATTTCCATTTTGGTCAACACTTTGGCTTCCTCTCAATGTTCCGGGAAGTGATCCTCCGATTGCCAGGTTAGCATCCGAACACATTTCGACCACCGCACATCTGGTCCATTTACTTTTGTCGGATGTAATCACAATATCAACGCCGGAAGCTCTTGCTAACGTTCCTTGCGAGGCCGCACTTGTCATGGTAACAAAGAAATTAGGAATGGCAAGCGGCATATAAGCACATTGTCTTCCTACAAGTGAGAAATGGGTGATTCCACCGTTTAAGAATTTAGCATAATTTCTGGCAGGATCAATTCCTGTAAAGTCGTTGTAACAAGCCGGATTCAAATAACCCAACGTAGGATCGTCTTCGGCAGCTCCTGCAGTAAAGACACCGTTTCTGATCCAGTTTGTCGGGAAAAATGCATCATCGTCTTCCACAAAACTCAACCATCGTTTGGATGAATCTGAGAAGGTGATCGTACTTCCGATCGGATCAGGATATTTTCGGTAATCGGGCACAGATCCAGAAACTTGATAATATTGGTGCTGTGTAATTTCAACGGAAATTCCCCATTTCGGAATGAGTTGTTCGTTGCTTTCCAGGATGGTTGATTCGGACGTAACGGAATCGATTAAGCTTCCGTTTTGCTGATTGTAGCGGTAAATGACCCATTCGGAAGAATCCATATCACCTGAAGCTGGATCTCTGAATTTACACGAGAAATAACCACCAACTACATTCAACGGATCGATGATTTTCACATTAATCGGTGCACGATTTTCGGCGTAAGTCAATTCGTCGAGAGAACCTTGCTGCAAAATTGTTTGTTCAGAAGCGGCCGACAAATCGGTGAAGTTCATGCCGTTTCCGATACCGTCTAAGCGTGTGATGGAAGGTTGAAAACCGTATTCAGCATAATGCGCAGTACCTGCAGCTTCGGCAACCGGATTGTGCGGAATTCCAACCACTGTTTTTACTTCACCAATAGCTGCTTTTCGGCTCCCGAGGAACGGCAATTTTTGTCCGTCGAGATTCGCTCCCTGATCGGGCAGGTAAGGTTTATAATTATTGTAGGCATAGGAAACAGCCATGTAGTAATACGATTTGAAATTGACCAAACGTCTGTCACCGAAAGCAAATTGGTCTTCAGTGATGAGAAACGAATGTTTGATTCCTTCATTTTTACCGTCTACTTTTTCTACCGGAATGGAAGCTTGTAAGTCTTCATCAAACTCAAAATTGACCAGGCGATCTACGCCGTCTTTTTTATCGCATTGAGCCACCAACCGCGCTTTTGTTGGGTCTTCCAAATCGGAAACCGAAATTTGGTTAGATCGCAATTGATAGATGAGGTAACCCTGGAAACGGTAGAATTTATCAGCAGTGCTATCGGCTACAATAAACGGATCAAATTCTTCGTATTTCTCGCCGAAATTATTCGATGCCGAGCTATTGGAAAGACTTAGAATAAGCCCGTTGCTCATTTCTTGGATCGCCAAATCCGGAGCGTGCGGTCCGTCTAATACTTTGAAACAGTTTTCAAACAATGCTTGTGCGCGGTCATCGGCTTTTTGTAGAGTTTTTACCGACGCAAACGGATCGCCCGAAGCTGCTCTGGCCCACACCACCCCAACGGTAATGTTGTTAACGGCTCCCGGCTTTAGAATGAATGGCCCGGCCGATTGCAGGAAACGTCTGTCGTAAGGTAAATTATTAGCGGTTTGTTCCGTCCAAACAGCTTGCGGACTTCCGCCTGTTCCCCAACCGAGCGGATCGGTGTCACCCGGAAACATGAAATCGCAAGGAAGGTTCGGATTGACATCCGGATCAGAAATATGCCCGTTTCCACCATAGTAGAACGGTGTATTGTCTTTCCATCTTCCGCGTAAAAAGTTGTAATAATCGGAAGCGTTGGAAGGGTCGGTTTGATTAGGATTTGCTCCACCACCCGTATTGATGTAGTACAAAAAGCGGCGCATTCCGAAACGTTCATTGTCGGCCAAACCATCTCCGTAACCAATTCCGTTCAAGGCTTCATTTGCCCCGATTCCGTAGGCATTGTCAAAATTATCATTGT
The DNA here is from genome assembly GCA_044377135.1 of Fluviicola sp. Taxonomy (GTDB): domain Bacteria; phylum Bacteroidota; class Bacteroidia; order Flavobacteriales_D; family Crocinitomicaceae; genus Fluviicola. The sequence goes on along the minus strand of JBILJP010000015.1, from coordinate 5,893 downwards.
CTTGGTACGGACCTTCGAAAAAATCGACCCCAACGGCCGGAGGAGTAGTTCCATAACCTTTAAAACCGAGGTTATCGCCGTCGTTGTTGTCGCCATTGTAGAAATAACCGAGCCCTCTGCTGACATCACACCCTACATAATCATCAAACGGATCGCCCAATGCACCATCTACAAACACCCCGAAATAAGTATTGTAAAGGGTTTGTGTACCACGATTGATCAATTCATAGTTATAGAACGTCATGTTATTGATATCGTCATTCGTTGCAAAAGCGAAAGCTTGGGCGTGAATTTCAATTCCAATGGGTTGACTACCTGTTTCAGTATGAATATTCCCTTTGTCGTTGAGTACCCACCAAAAGTTCAAATCGCCGTAAAGCGAAACGCGTCTGTCTTCTTTGCAATTTTTCTGGTTGTTTAAGTCATACCACGGATAATCGCCTTTTTCGTATTCATAAATTCCATTCTGATCACGGTCGTAGAAAGGAGCGAGGTAGAAATTTTGTCCTTTGGTCACATCGCCGTGAGCGGGCCATGTTTTAAAGAAATCGGGAATTTTATAATTCGGAAAATTAGTGGCTTGCAAGTTGGTTCCGTTTTGTTGATCGAGCTCTCCGGCTGTAAACCACGCATCAAATTCGCGCACCAAATCTTGACTGGTAATGTAATGTTGATCGTATTTTGAGCACTCGTCAGGGTCAATTTCAGCAGTTTCTTCCGAAAGCGGGCCGGTCCAATAATCCTGACCGTCTCGGTAACGCAAAGCTGCCAGTTTAAGTTGACCGTTAATATCTGTTCCTCCCAGCCAAAGCGCAGAAGTAAAGAGCGCCATGATTTTGGAGTTTTTAGGAATCTCATATTGAGAGAAATTTTGTCCGGGAACTTGCCACAAATTTCCGGCAGTATGCACCATTGCGCGCACGTTATTGAGCTCCAGGTAGGTTGTTTTATTGGGTGGAGCACACCCAGCGCCTCGCGTAGCGCTGATAGCTGGAACATGTTGTTTCCCCGCATAGGGTTGGGCGAACGAGCCAACAGCAAGCAAAAGGACTACGAAAACACTTAAAAATTTCATGGCAAAGGCGTAATTCAACAGGAAAATTACAAAAAAGAGGTGAGGAATGAGAGGGGTAAGATATTATGGAAGTTAAATGAATGATTTTTAAATTTACTAGAACGTAATTAAAAGATCAGAAATTTATCTGAATTTTTTTTTTGAAATAATAAAAAACAGTTGTAATATTGTCTTCAAATATAATTACCTAAATTATTTTCAGACCAAATCATCATCAATGAAATCATTATTGCTATTCACACTTCTTTTCTGTTCTATTGGTTATAGCCAGAATTTCAGTATTTATGTTGATTGTATCGATACTCTATCAAATGGAAACTATCATTATTCCATTACCGGAGATGCACAGTTTACCGATTCTATGGTTGTGTTGGTAGAATTGCGTTCAAACGATTCGTTGGAAACGGTAATCTATAGTGGGGTCAAAGATTTTCAACATGAAGAAAACACAACACTTTCTGCATTTTCGGTGAATTCAGTTGAAGGAACTTTTTCGATTGACTTAATAGATTTACCCACCAATCAAGTGTTCGTTTTTATGCGCTCCAGTATAATGGGTGAAATGAAAGAGGAAATTTTGATACCTGCATTTATAAGCTTCTAAATCATGAAACGTGTTATTGTATTGCTTCGATTGCTAGTGTTACTAGTGATTGTTTTTCAAGCTGATTTTTCTGTTCAAGCTCAAACCGTCTCAGTAGCTTCTAAGATTTACCATAATTCCACCACCGGTACATCTTATAATGGAACTGTGAATTATTCGGTCGAAATTTCAACCGGTTGGGTTCCTGGGGCAACGTTTGTTACTACGATGAGCTTGAAAGATGTGGTATCCGGAGCGATTGTTTATACCCATAGTGGAACAACTATTCCTTATGGAACGATATCGAATTTACCCCCTGGGATTTATCAGTTTATTGGAAATGCCTCTGTTATTGTCGGTGGCAGATCTACTCCACTTACAATTTCAGATTTTATTTGGGTCGGTTATAGAGCAGCATGGGAGCAATCTTATGATATGCAAGAGTCAGTTGCGCAATCCTCGACCAAACGTTTTATGAAAACAAGTGGTCAAAACTACAGTTATGCCCAGTCCTTCAATATGATGTCATCAACAACTGCCGATTGTTGGATCGAAATGAAGAAAAAGTATGCCACTACTAATAACGACAGCCGCATTTATTGGGTATTGGAACCACTGGCAAATCCTTCAGCATTTGATCCGGCTAATAATATAGCCTATATAGAATTTAAAACAACTAATACTGGAACTACAATAAAAATTAAATGCAAGGCTGCTGGAAGTGCAACATACACCGTAGCTCAATTTTCTACAAACCCAAATGATAAAGTACGTTTAGTTAGAAGTGGATCATCAACATCTATTCAGTTGAATAATTCAACAGCCAATATACTACCAACTTATTTTCCAAGTGGCATTGTCAATATAACTGGCAATTTAAAGGTAACAGTATTGGCGAAGGAGATAGGAGACGAGGCGTTTGAAATAGCTACATCTTTTGGCTATCCTTCTGCCAATTTACCAGTCTCATACACCTACAATTCCACCACTCAGGTTGGTCAAATAGTCAATAGAATCAATCCGATTTCTGGTATTGGAATAACAGCACCTTATCATTATCTGGTTTCACAAAAAGAACTACCGGTTTATTCTACGTATTACAGAACAATGAAGGATAGCCTTTTTGGTGGTGTGCTTGATAGTGCTAAATTTTTTCAAGGGAATGTAGCAGCTACTTCTTTTACGCACAATGATTTGCCTCCGGGAAATTATTTTTTAGGCGTTTATGATTCTAAAGGAAGGCGTATTTACAGTAATAATTTGGCGCTAAATCCGCTTACCGCCGAATCAAATATTGGAACTAGTCGTTTTGACAATACATTTACATGCGCTCAGAATTCATCAACCTTTATTACAGACAACTATTTAAGCGAGGAAGACAGTTGGGCAGAATTGGTTTATTATCCACTGAACACGACCAACCAATCTTATTTTGGATTGATGAACACTAGTTCGAGTTTAACTTCAACTGCAAATATTCAATATGGATTTAATATTAATGCCGGATCGATTTATTTGATTCAGGCAGGAGTAGTAGGTACAACCGCTTATGCAGTGAAAGAGTCCAGTGAAGTGAAGTTACTGAAAAATGATGGTTCACTTGAGTTCTGGGTAGATGGAGTGCTTCGCGGAACAAATACTTTGCCAACAACGTTCACGTATAAAACGGGTATGGCAATGACAAAATGGGGAATGCAAACCATTTTTAAGCCTTTCGGTTTAAAGAAAAAGCAACTGAAGCGTAAAATCACAACTGAATTGGGGAGTTGTTTGGGATCATTTGGAAAAGTATCGGTTACTTTACTTCCAATTAGTACTCCTGCATACACCATGTCCAACTTTAATGTGACATTAAAGAATGCATCCAATGTGCTTCAAACATTAGATGCTGGGTCTACATCAACCAGTTATAGTTTTTCCAATTTGGTGCCAGGCACGTATACGGTCACAACAACTTATACGCTGTCGGTTGGCGGAAATCAAACAATCATTGATATCGTTTATGTTGATAGTAAACTTTCATGGGATTACCACAATGAAACATCGTATTCCGATGTGGATCGATCTTTGGTGAAATCAAGTAATTCTCCGAATCAAGTATTTGGCAATTCAACATCAACCAATAAAATAGGTAGTGGATCCAATTATGTTGATTTTAATGTAAGTGGTCCGTTTAGTATTGTGAAACATGCTTTAGTTTGGACAAATCCTATTTCTGTACCAATTCCTTTGGCTCCATCTGTCTCAGGATATGGATTACTGTTTTCTAAGGTAGGTTCGTTTTATTCAATACAAAAGCAAGACGGAACAATTGTAGCGAATTTTTTAACAAGTAACCGATTCCGTTATGTTTATGATGCGAGCGCTCAAACAGAATCGTTGTATAGACTTTTACCCGACGGAAGTTTAGGGAGCTTAGTTTACGGACCAATCATGATTGGGTCTGCCACCAATTTAACTGCTTATGTTGGGAAAAACAACTATCTATTTAGTGGATTTTATAAAATGTCAACCAACATACCTTGCAGTACTACAGCTATTTACGCCAAGTTAGAGCGTCAATTAACAGGAACAAAATACAAGGTGTACCTCAACAAGTTTTATTTCTTTTATGACGAAGAATATGCAAGCACTGCAAGTTTGAGTTATAAAGTGTATGATAAAAACAATACGGTTGTGCTTAGCACATCTACACAAGTGTTGACACAAACCGTAGGAGCTGTAAACAGAGAATACGGAGATAACCGATATTCATTGGATGTAAACAACATAGACCCTGGTGCATATATTTTGGAAGTAACCAATGAAAAGGGTGAAAAATTCTACTTACGATTTGTGAAATAATGAAAAAACTGACTTATATAACATTGATTTTGGCGCTTTCGGCGATTGGAATGTCCTTATTTCTTTACTTGAAAAAAGACACCATTGATGGTCAACGAACAACTGTTTTCATGGACAGCTTTATGGTCTTTGAAGAGTTTCAGATGAAGAAAGATTACGACAAGCGTCTGGAAACTGAAATTGGTGCGGAACAAAAAGAATTGGATGCGATCGGTGCCGAATTAAGTGCAGCAACAGACCCTGCTAAAATTGATGCTCTAAAGAAAGATTTTACGGTGAAGAAATTGGCGTTTGATGAAAAATTTAGTGCGGTTTCGCAGCAATACACTGCAGAAGTTTACAAGCGCTTGAATGAATACATCAAAGCTTTTGGAAAAGAGCGGCATTACGGTTTTATTTTGGGTTCTAACGGACAGGGAAATGTCATGTATGTCGACCAGCAACAAGACGTAACCAAAGAGTTGATCAAGTACATTAATAAGAAATACTCCAACTAATGCAACCGCTTAAACTTCCCATCTTAATCACCGTTTTGGCGTTACTTGCAGCTTGCACAGGCGCAACCCCTAAGGGTGGAACCGTTCAATCGAACGGTAACTCAAACAATGCGCTCATTTCGATAAAAGATTCGGAAAACACTGAAACAAGTTTACATGAAAGCAATTCGAAAACCTTAAATGGAATAACATATTCATTTAGGTTGATGAGTGCTTTGGAATTTTTGGAACACAAAGGTGAACTGGTTGCCGAATCCGATAAAAAGGAACTGAGTAAGGAAGTGGTATTGATTGCTACGTTCAAAAATTCAGAGTTGCATAAATCCATTTTTGAAGCATCACAAATCACAATGGATCAAGAGGCTGCTACCCAGTATTTGGTTGGAGCTCTTGCCGAAGATCTTACCGTGGAACAAGGCGGGAAATCAATTGCTCCTTCTGGTGTTCAGTATGAAAAAAGTATTGCGGAGATGGGGCAATTGCGTGCGTTTTTCTATTTCAACGGGATCAATGATGCCAAAAAAACCAAGATTATTTATTACGACCGACTATTTGGTGCAGGTCTGATACGATTTACGATAAATTAAGTAAAGAAGTTTAACAACACGATTATGATTCAACGTATTCAACAAAGTCGAGCGTTCAAAGCGGTAAGTGTTTTCCTTATCTTGAATATCCTTGCCGAAATAGTTGCCCCAATGCGTGCATTGGCTTTAACAGGAGGTCCGGCACAGCCTGAATTCGGTTCGTTTACCCCAATCGGCACCTCCGATATGGTTGACCTTTCGAGCGGTGATATGAATTACAATATTCCGTTGATGGATGTGGGTGGTTATCCCCTAAATATTGCTTATTCATCCGGAACAGGAATGGATGATGAGGCCAGCTGGGTTG
>JBILJP010000247.1:0-7914 GCA_044377135.1 Fluviicola sp. | reverse complement strand
CGCTAACCTGGTAGAAATGCCAATCATGTATTCCAAACCGAATTATACGTCGTTTACCGTAGATGGAATGGAAATCATCATCAGCTTGCATTCACCAAACGGGAAATACAAAGTGTCTCAAATTGCTCCTGCAATGGAAAAAATGATGAAAGCTCAAAAACACTTTTTGGGTTCCATCAATTCTACCAAAAAATACGCGGTGTTGATTTACCTGTCTGACCCGAAAACAAACGATGCAAAAGGTACAGGAGCATTGGAGCACCCAACGTCTACAACAGTTGTTCTTCCTGAAGAAATGGATTTGGCAGCAATGGAAGAAATTCTGAAAGATGTGGTATCGCACGAATTTTTCCACATCGTAACGCCATTGACCGTGCATTCAGAGGAAATTCATTACTTCGATTTCAACGAGCCCCAAATGTCGGAGCATTTATGGATGTATGAAGGTGTAACCGAGTACTTTGCCAACTTGTTTCAGGTAACCGAAGGTTTGATCAACGAAAACGATTTCTACAAACGTATGGCAGAGAAAATTGCCAACTCTAAGCAGATGGATGATTCCATGAGCTTTACCTATATGAGTAAACACGTTTTTGAACCGTACTTCAAAGAACAATACCTGAATGTGTACCAAAAAGGTGCGCTCATTGCCATGTGCGTCGATATCATTCTCCGCGAAAAAAGCAACGGCCAAAAAGGAATCCTGAATTTAATGCAGGAGCTATCAAACGAATACGGCAGTACACGACCGTTTAAAGACGAAGAATTGTTTGCGAAAATCACCGAACTGACCTACCCGGAAGTTGGTGCGTTTTTGGATAAATACGTTGCTGGTGACACCCCTATTCCATACGAAGAGTTCTTTGCACGCGTAGGTGTGTCGAAAACAATGATTCTTGCTGATGGAAATCCGTTTTTGAAAGGATTGATGTCGGGTTCTGAAATGACTCCGTATATCAGTGTTGATCCGAGCACCAAAGACATTTTCTGGTTGCCTGACGGGAATGAGTTTACAAAAGCTATGGGAATTCAAGATGGTGATATCATTGTTGACATCAATGGAGCAAAATACAACTACGACAACATTAATTCATTGATTGAAGCCAGTATTTCATGGAAAGACGGTGATAACATGACCATGAAAGTAAAACGAGGCGGCAAAACCGTTAGTTTGAAAGGTGTTGTTGCGCTTCCGAAAGAAGAAGCCGAAGGTTATGCGTCGTCTGACAACAGCAAGAAATCGGTTCGCGAAGCTTGGTTGAAAGGAAAATAAAATCTGACGATTAAGGTAAATTCATTACAAGGGCGCGTCCTCCTAAGGCGGACGCGCCCTTTGCATTTATACAATCTAACAAAATCAGGGCGCAATAAATCGCGCCTCTTTGCATTTGTAGAATCTCACAAAATCCAGCAGGCGATGAATCGCATACCTGCAATAATCCAACAAATTAACAAGGGGCGTGATAAATCGCGCCCCTACTAGTATTCATTCAGAATAACACATATACTAGAATCATTTCCCAAACGTTAGTACTTTAGCATCAATGCCGGGGATTTGTAATTGGTTGGTTTTTTTTTCGCTGTTCGTTTCGCTGAACAGCTTTGCGCAGTTAAGTACACAGCGCCAAAAATCCGTTGCGGCCAATACTACCACAATCGCATTAGATACTTTTTCCATTTATCCGGGTTCTATCAGCTGTAAATGCGGTGAACAACTTTTACCTGAATCTGCCTATAAGGTTGATTTTGCAAGTGCTACCGTTGTTCTGAAAACACCCTGTCCGGAAGAATTATCAGTCGCTTACCGCATTATTCCCGTTCGGTTTTCATACACTGAAGCCCGGCGCGATACCAGTCTTATTTACAACAGCACAAAAGGCGATCGCGAAAAATACCTCATTGAACCTTCGAGTAATGCAGTTGATTTGCTCGGAACGGGTGGTTTGCAAAAATCAGGAAGTATTTCGCGCGGAATCTCATTCGGAAATCGCCAGGATTTGTCGGTCAATTCGTCTCTCAATCTCGAACTTTCGGGTTACGTAACACCCAACTTGCAAGTGTTGGCTTCGGTCACCGACGACAATTTACCCATTCAACCCGAAGGAAATACCAACAAATTACAAGAATTCGATCAGGTATTCATTCAACTTTTCAACGACCGGTTTAAACTCACTGCGGGCGATTTCTGGATCTCCAAACCCGAAGGGTATTTCCTCACCTACAAAAAACGCGGACAAGGACTCACCGGCGAATATTACTGGATCAAAGACAAAAACAAATCCATCAAAACGCAAGTGAGCGGGGCGTTATCGAAAGGAAAATTTAACCGGCAAATCATTCAAGGTGTCGAAGGAAACCAAGGGCCGTATCGCTTGCGTGGAAATGAAAACGAACCGTTTATCGTGGTGCTTTCCGGAACGGAACGCGTTTACATCGACGGAAAACTCCTCACCCGTGGCCAGGAATACGATTATGTGATAGATTACAATACGTCTGAATTAACGTTCACTGCCCGACAACTCATTACCAAAGACATCCGGATCGTGGTCGAATTTCAATATTCCGACCAAAATTACGCGCGATCACTTTTTCAGTTTTCTACGGCTGCTTCTACCAAAAACTACGATTGGTGGATCAACGCCTATTCGGAACAAGATGCCAAAAACCAACCCCTACAACAAAATCTTACTGCCGATCAAAAATTCCTGCTTTCTACCATTGGCGACAACCTGCAGGCAGCGCGCAGTCTCGTGCTCGATTCGGTTGGTTTCAGTGAAAACCTGGTGTTGTATCAACTCAAAGATTCGCTCGGATACGACAGTGTTTTGGTGGTTTCTGTTGATCCTAACTTGGCGAAATACAAGGTCAATTTCACCTTCGTTGGGTCGGGGAAAGGCGATTATGTGTTTGAGAAATTCAACGCTTTGGGGCGTGTTTACAAATGGGTGGAACCGGTAGGCGGAATTTCACAAGGCGATTACGCTCCGGTATCGTTGCTCATTACACCAAAACAACAACAATTGGTCACCGCAGGTGGAACCTACCGCTTCAACGACCGTTTAAAGGTGACTTCCGAACTCGGGATGAGTACCTATGATCTCAACACCTTTTCTACGCTCGACCGTTTTGATGACAGAGGGTTTTCCATGCGTTCGAAAGTAGAACATGTTCTTCCTTTCGGGCGTGATAGCATTCAGCCATGGTCGTGGACCAACAAAGTCGAGGTGGAAGCTCTTGATCCGTATTTCAAACCCATTGAACAATACCGTTCGGTAGAATTTGACCGCGATTGGAACACGAGAAATCAGGGATTCAAAGGCAATCAGGTGTATTCCACGCTTTCTTCCGCACTCGGACATATCAAATACGGACAAGTTTCGCTCAACACACAGCAGTTTAAGATCGGTACCGATTTTACGGGATACCGTTTGCACAGCGCCGCCAATTGGAGACAAAAGGGATTGCGCGTTACCTGGGATGCCAGCGCCTTGAGTTCGAAAACAGCTAATGACAATCAATTTGTTCGACACAAACTGGATGTTTCCCAGGAAATTGGCAAAAAAACACGTGTCGGTTATAAAGACGATCAGGAATGGAACCGATTTAATACCGGCGATTCGTTGCTGGCGTTGAATTCGTATTCCTTCTTTGATTATCAGGGATACATTGTTTTCGGCGATACCACAGCGGGCGAATTGCGGTTGAGCTATCGCGAACGGTTGGATAAGAAATCGGACAGTACGCGTTTGACCAATGTTGCCAAAGCGCGCACCATTAGCGGCGAATGGACCTTGAAATCATTGAAAAATCAGCGCTTGGTACTGGTAGGAAATTACCGGACACTGGAAATATTGGATACCAACCTCATTACTCAGAAACCGGAAAATACCACCAACGGGAGGGTTGATCATGAAATCAAGCTCTGGAAAAGTGCCATTACACTTACCACTTTTTACGAAATCGGTGCCGGTTTGGAACAAAAACGCGAATTCATTTACATCAAGGTCAACGACGGTCAAGGGGTCTATACCTGGATTGATTACAACGGTGATAATGTGAAAGACCTCAACGAATTTGAGTTGGCCGCATATGCCGATCAGGCCAGTTACATTCGTGTGTTTACGCCAAGTAACGATTACATCAACACCTACAGTAACGAGTATAATCAAAGTCTCATCATTCGTCCGGAGCGGATTTGGGTCAACAAACAAGGTGTAAAGAAATTCCTGACGCGTTTTTCCACGCAATCGCGGTTTCGGATTCAACGAAAAACCAGTTCATTTGACAACTTGAATGCATACAATCCATTCAATGGTCGTATCGATGATGCCAACCTCATCAGTACCTCCAGCAACATGAAACACACGTTTTATTTTAATCGTACCAGCTCGCTCTTCGGTTTTGATTATTCGTACCAAAATGTACAATCGAAAACCTTACTTGCCACCGGATATGATGGAAAAAGTAATGAATCGCACGAAATAAATGGTCGCTGGAATATTTCGAAAGAATGGAGCGTGTTGAGTTCGTTTGAGCGCGGATTAAAAACTTCATCGGTTGATTACACTACCGGAAGAAATTACGAATTGAACTATTGGATTATAAAACCTTCGCTTGTGTTTCAGCCAAATACATCGTTGCGGTTTAGCTTAGAGAGTCGTTTTTCTGACAAATCCAATGCGGCGCAATACGGCGGTGAATTTGCCAAAGTGCGCGACATCGGATTAACAGCCAAGTACAACCAGGCGCAAAAAGGAAGTTTACAAGGTCAGTTTAATTTCATTCAAATCAGTTCCGACGGAAACGCCAATTCACCACTCGGTTTTGAGTTGCTGGAAGCTCTAAAAGCAGGAAAGAATCTGGTGTGGAATATTGGTTACCAGCGCACGATTTCCAAAAACCTGCAACTTTCCATTCAGTACAATGGTCGTCAGTCTCAAGGGTCGAAAACGGTGCATGCGGGTGGTATGGAAGTAAAGGCGTTTTTCTGAGAAATCCGGGGGAAATTTGCTGAGAAAATTGTCAAATTTTAAAATTGCCCATTTCGCAAATTTGCAAAGTTTAAACGTTTAAAATTGCGCAATTTTAAAATTTTAAACTTTTCAAAGAAGTCCATTTTCAGAGGCCTGTAGATCGATTGCCTTCACCAATCACCAACTGCCAAAACCTCAATTCGTTTAACCTAAGAATCAATTCCAAACTTCGATCCAACTCATTTTTTTAAAAAAAATTACTCCTACCCAACCTTTTTGAACTAAGTTAACTCCTTCTAATACGTATACTAAGTTTATCGACACACAGGAAAGAGATATTGCGTTAATTGACCGTTGTTTAAAGAACGATCAACGAGCCTTTCATGAATTGTATCAATACTACAGCTCATGGCTCTATGCTTTGTGTATTCGTTATTCCTCCACTCCTGATGACGCACAGGATGCCTTGCAAGAAAGCTTTATCAACATCTTTAAAAACTTACATCAATACAGCAAAGAATCAAACTTTAAAGCATGGATTAAGCGTGTAACCATTCACACAAGTTTGGCGCAACACAAAAAAAAGAACGCAAAAGTTTACAGTCAAATGACGAATGAAATCAGTGAAAATGACGCCATTCAAACCGACTTCATTGCTGAAATGGATGCCGACGAAATACTATTTTACATCAACAAATTGAGCCCGGGAAGAAAACAAATATTCAATGCTTATTATGTTGAAGGATACAATCACCGGGAAATTGCAGAACTGTTAGGAATCAGCGAAGGAACCTCGAAATCGCAACTTCACGATGCCAAAAAAGAATTGAAACTCGCTTTAGAAAAGAACACTTCTATAGCTAAAAAACACGCGTTATGAAAGAGCATAATGACGATCCGAAATTACAGCAATTGCTTCATGAAAAGTTGGAGGAACATACCATTCCTGCTCCCGACTTCATGTGGCCTGCCATTGAAAAGGAACTTTTTCCGCCGGCAAAAAAAAGACGTCCTTTTTTCTGGTGGTTTGTGTTCGCAGGTTTATTCCTGGGCACACTTTCCTTTTCTTATTTCTTTTTGTTTCCGGCAAATCACATTGATTTTTCATTTGTTGGTGTACCGGTTTCAATGGGTCAAACAATGAAGTCACATCAAACGATTGATTCTACAACAACCGGCAATGAGGTTAAATCGAATATGACAGCATCAAACTCAACTCAGCACACACAACCTGCTTCATCCGGTGGTTCCGAAACTAAAAACAGTTCGCTTTTCAATTCAACGCAACAACATTCAACTTCAAAAACCACGAAAGGGCGCAACAATAAGCATAAAAACACTGCCGGAAACGATCAGAAAATGCAAACAAACCCCGGAATAAATCCGGTTGTCATTTCCAGAAAGTATTTCTCATCAATCACCGGCTCGGTCATTGCTAAAATTGCCGAAAGCAGACAACCAAACGATTCCATTTTAACTCCTGAAAATCCTCGAAATAAGGAGGATGATCTGGCATTTAACCTGCTTCAAGCAAAACCAATTGAATATTCCACGGATACCGTTCGGTTAATCCATCCCGAAAAGCCGTTTCCAAAATTATTCTTCCCGTATTCGTTTATTGACATATACGCCGGGGTTGGCCGAAACAATCGCACCTATTCCGGAATCGTTGAATCCAATTCAAAAGCGTTTATCATCGACCGCACCATTCCGTTACGAAACCGGAATTTCGGATTGGATTACAATTACCAGTTCCTCTCTTTCGCATCTTTCCGAATCGGAATAAACCATGGCACAAACCGGTATACAACGCGTCGTTTCCCAATTCGCATCGCCAACACGGCTTTAAATGATGAATTGGAAATTTCCTCACCGAGCGGAGAATTAAAATCTGCCCCTTTGGATTTAGCGGATCAAGCCAGCCCCTTTTCGGATACCACTACTTTCCTGATGCGCATCGTACATCAATCACAGTACATTTCAATTCCGTTGTCAATTCGATTTAATACACCGAACATTCACGGTCCGCAGGTTTACGGTTATACTGGTTTCGACTTTGTATTTCGCGGAAAAGACCAAAATACCCTGATCGTGAGAAAATCATTCACCGAACGTTCTTTTAGTACTTCTAAACCACGTTCAGCACGCGGATTTTATCCGGGTTGGCACCTTGGTTTAGGCATTTCATCCAATCCTGTTCGCAAACTGCAAGTGTATGGTGAGTTCAATTATTCACAGGTTTTCGGAAACTACTATACCGGAAAAGTGATCTCTATTCGATCAAACAATGTACAAATGAATGTAGGTTTACGAATAAACCTGTAAATCTGAGTTCGATTCTAAATATTGTTTAAGGTGAATGTTTAGTTTAACAATTCAAATCGGTAAACGTATTCGATAATTTCCTTTTTTGTGGATAAAAATGGATCACCATCACCGTTTTCAAAATCCTCCTCATTCATTAAATTGTCCATATACTGGCGCATATAATTGGAGCTTGGTGTATACGGATAGATGTTGGAACATTGAATAACCTTCCCCAATTTTCGCCCAAAAGAATTGGCAAGTGCACGTGCTTGGTTGGTTGCTTTTTCCGTTAATTTCGGAATGACAACCGAATTGATTGTTTCATTGGATTCAAATTTGACGTCATTGATTACAGCAGAAGCAGGCAACTCTGAAATCAGCTGAATGAGATTTTGATAAGCTTTTGAATCAGTCACTTTGATAGAAAGAACACTATCGCTGTAATATCTGTCTATTTCATATTCAGATCTCTCCATATAGTCTAACTTTTTACGTGAAGATTCACTAGCATCAGAATTAGGGTCAACGATCGTAAAACCGATATTGTTTTCAGTCAATAATGCCATCATAGCCGTTAGGTCATATGGCTCAAAACTGGCCATTTCAAGCTCAATTTGACGTTCTTGCTCCATAC
>JBILJP010000014.1:0-29280 GCA_044377135.1 Fluviicola sp. | reverse complement strand
GTGTGAGCGGCCACGGGCACTATGCCGACCGGGAATTGGCGTATGCTTATTTGAAAATCAACAATACCGATAAAGCATTGGAACATGCCATGCTGGAATACAATCGCCGCCCGAAAAACATTGATGTCTGTGAAACGGTAGCCTGGGTGTATTACAAACAAAAAAACTACGCGAAAGCCAACGAATTTATATCAAAAGCCTTGCGCACAGGTTGCAAAAATCCTAGCCTCTTGTGCAGAGCAGGATTGATTAAATTCAAAGCAGGAAAACATACGGAAGGAAAAAAAATATTAGACCTTGCATTCAAAAATAATCCGGTTATTTCGGACATAAAGCTGAAAAATGAAGCCAATTATTACCGTTTTAAAAAATAATCCGACGCTTCAGCATAAGTTGCGCTTGTTTGCCGGCATTCTTTGTTTGGTGTGCATACCACAAGTTGTTTCGGCGCACGCAATGGACTTAACCAATCTTCCGACAAAAGATGTGGCTTTTCTCTACCTCAAATTGGGGTACACGCATATTCTACCATTGGGACTTGACCATATTCTATTTGTATTGTGCCTCTTTTTCCTGAGCCCGAAATTAAAAACGGTACTGTGGCAATCGCTCGCTTTTACCATTGCGCATTCTATTACCCTCGGCTTATGCATCTTTGGTGTTATTACTCCTCCGGGACATATCATTGAACCCATTATTGCCTTGTCTATTGTTTTTGTGGCGGTGGAAAACATGATTGTGAGTGAACTCAAACCCGCACGGATTTTTCTGGTAGCCGCTTTCGGGTTGATTCACGGTATGGGTTTCGCCAGCGTACTGAAAGACCTGGGAATGCCCAAAGATAAATTTGCTACTTCCCTCATCACGTTTAATGTAGGTGTTGAGCTCGGACAAATCACCGTCATCTTGATTGCATGGTTGTTGGTAGGCAAATGGTTCAGTAAAAAACCGTGGTACAAAAAACGGATCGTTATCCCTGTTTCGGCAGTGATTGCTGCAATTGCACTGTATTGGACCATCGAACGTACTTTTTTTGGCGGTTAATACTTACTCTCCAATCCAATCGAAGGAAAATCTCGTATCTATAAAAGATGAAAACAATTCAACACATACGATACTACGGAATACTGCTACTAGTGGCTGTTTATTCCTGTATGCCGTTGAAACCCATTCTTCCGTTTGCCAGCGATGTTATTGCGCACACCTTTGATGAATTCGACCACGTGGCTACCGTGCATTTCGAAAACGGAAAATACCACGTTCATGCCGAAGTTGTCAATGATTCCAAATCGAAAAACAATCGGCAGGAAGCTCCGGTGAATGAGTTGGATTTGAAAACAGATGTACATTTCGCTCCTGAAATCAACTTTTCGTTTTCAGAACAATCCACTACTATTCCTGAAACAGCCAAAATAGCATTGCAAACACATACATTCGCGCACGGACGATCCATTTCGCCCAACTATCCGCCTCCACAAGTCTTGTAAACCAAATCAGAAACGGGCATTCTAATTTTGAATACGTCGGTTTCTTTTCAAAGCCAGTAAGAGTAACCCTTTTAGAGAATAACAGCTTGTTCTCTTACTCGATCGTGCTTTGTCCTTTCTAATTATTTGGTTTAAATCAAGACGTTTATGAACTATTTAAACACACTCGTTTGCATCTGTTTCTTAACGGTTGTAACGCCTTTCTTTGCCCAAACGGGCTCTATTAACGGTTGTGTCAATCGCGGAAACAATACTTCTTTCCAATTACCAATGCAGGTTCGTTGTTTTAATGCAACTACCGAAAAACTGACCTATACCGATTCAAACGGATGCTTTCGGTTTTCGGAACTTGCGGCAGGAAATTATTCGCTTCGTCTTTCGGAAAGCATCAATGACACCCTGGTTCTCCGTTATACACTTACCGAAGGAGAAAACAAAACCGTATCCATTGATTTTCATTCGACAAGTGAAACATTGTTTGAAATAACCATCAAAGCCGACCGACCAACATCAGCTGCGTCCTCAAAATACCTGAGTCAGTTGGATTTTGAGTACCGGCCTAAAAACTCGGCTCAAGATATGTTGCGTTTGGTTCCCGGATTATTCATTGCGCAACATGCAGGTGGCGGAAAAGCCGAGCAGATTTTTGTTCGCGGGTTCGATTGCGACCACGGAACAGATGTGGCTTCGTTTGTTGATGGAATTCCGGTGAATATGCCCAGCCACGGACATGGTCAGGGATATGAAGATCTGCATTTTCTCATTCCGGAAACGGTAAAAGGCATGGATTTGGCAAAAGGTCCGTATCAGGCCAAAGACGGGAATTTTGCTACGGCAGCTTCGGTGCGGTTCAATACACTTGATTCGCTTACCAACAACTTGTTTCTCATAGAAACTTCGGTGGTTCCAACCCAGAAAAATGTGACTTCGAAACGCTTTGTGGGCATGTACGAATTGCCAATCGAGAACAAACGCGTTCATTCCTATTTTGCCGTTGACGTGCTTAACAACCGGAATTATTTCGAGCAAAACCAGCATTTTAATCGCTTCAACTTGTTTTCGAAAACAGTTTTTGCCATCAATGCAACCAGCTCATTGAGCTTGAGTTTTTCAGGATTTAATTCTTCATGGGATGCTTCGGGGCAAATCCCGGATCGCGCCGTAAAAGCAGGTCTAATCACCCGTTTCGGAAGTATCGATCCAACAGAAGGTGGTGCTACTTCGCGTATGAACGCTAACCTGATTTACAAAACAAAACTCAAAAAAGGTGATTTTGAAACGCAAGTGTATACCTCAGCTTACAAATTCAGGTTGTATTCCAACTTCACTTTTTTCCTGGAAGATTCCATCAACGGCGATCAGATTGAACAAGGCGATGTACGCACTACTTCCGGAATCAACAGTCATTATTCGGTGACGCACAAACTCGGTTCGCTCACCAATCGGTTAACCATTGGGGCGACGTTTAGAGCAGATGACATCAACAATGATTTGTGGCATACGGTAAAAAGAAAACGTTTGAGTAATACTGCATTGGCGGATATCAACGAAGTTGCAACGGCTCTTTATTTCAATGAAGTCATTCGATTCAACGACAAACTGCGGCTTGAATTGGGAGGTCGCTATGATTACTTAACGTTTAATGTCGAAGATCATATTCCAAGTGATACGCTACGTCAGAATTATTCCGGATTCAACTATCAAACTGCTTTTAGTCCCAAGGTAAACCTCATCTATACGCCTTCATCGCGCTACCAATTTTTCATGAACTACGGTCACGGTTTTCATTCCAACGATGCGCGGTCAACCGTTCAGGAACAATCCCAACACCAATTGCCTTTGTCGGTAGGTGGCGAAGTGGGAACCTTGTTGCATTTCGGAAAAAAAGTAGTTGTTTCGGCTGCGTTGTGGACCTTGAACTTGGAAAACGAATTGGTTTACGTTGGTGATGCCGGAACGACTGAAAATAAAGGTTCTAGCAGACGAACGGGAATTGATTTCAGTGCTCGCTGGCAAATGATCCCTTCATTGATTGCCGATGTTGATGTCAATTTCTCGGAAAACTATCTTACCGAATCGCTGTTCGGTCAACGCAAAGAAAGTGATTATCACATTCCATTGGCACCAACCATGACCTCGACCGGCGGATTGACCTATACACACAAGAAAATCAATGCTTCGATACGTTACCGTTACATGGCAGATCGGGCGGCTAATGAATCAAATACGGTTATTGCCCTTGGCTATTGGATAATGGACTGCGGTGTCAATTACCAGCACCAACATTTCAAAATCGGGTTAACCATTGAAAACATGCTCAATGTAGCCTGGAACGAGGCGCAATTCGACACCGAAAGTAAACTAAAAACCGAAACACAATCGGTGAGTGAAATTCACTATACGCCCGGAACTCCGTTTGCGTTGAAATTATCGATTGGGTATTTGTTTTAACGCAATACCTTAAAATCAAATCATTCATCAATGACATAAATCTTGTAAATACGTTTTATTTCACTACTAAAGTGGGCTGTTTCAGGCTCACTTTTTTTGTTGGATGTTGTGCTCTTATCCATTACCTAAAAATGGTTGCGATATTTGTAATTTGATGTCTTACCCCTACGGGGTAAAATGTAGGTTACGATTTTGGTTCTACGATATTACGTCCCTACGGGACTTGTTTCCCATTATAAAATTTCATAGTCCCGTAGTGGCGTAATATCGCAGAACTGTCAAGAAATACAAATATTCATAACGAAGAATAGAAGGTTCCTAATTTCATGGATGCAAATTAGTCCCGTAGGGACGTAATATGGTAAAAGAAAAACTACAATAGCTTTTTCCGCTCCGTAGGTGCGGGACAGAATCAAGTAAGTTCTTTACAAGAAACAATTATAAAACCAATCTTTTTTGGAGATTTCAGAGTGTGACTAGGCCGCGATGCGTTGCAAAATCACCACACACGGTTCTTCGGAGGTGACGATAACTTTGTGGTCTTCATAAAGCGGAATGGCGAAATAATCACCTGCCACCAATTTGTTTTCTTCTGTTCCGACAATGATGGTACAAGAACCTTCTAAAATGAGGAATTTCTCGTATTCGTTGGTATGAATTTCTTCGGGAGCCATGTTTTTGATCCACACCATCGCGCAGGTCATTTCCGGAGTAGCAGCAATGATTTTTGCGTGAACTTCTTCAAAATCTTCCGGAGCGATCATGTCGTCACGCTCTATCCACAATTGAAAATCTTCAATAGTAGAATGTTCGTTCAATATCGGAGGGAAACTTTGTTCCTCACCGTTTTCCAAGCGAGCAATGTAATCAAAGGTCGCCATCATCAAGGGTTTCAAATTCGGATTCGGATCTACACGACCTTCATCAACTACCTCAGCCAATAATTGTTGATGCAATTCAAATTCGTTGGCAATTTCAGGATGAAGGTTCATCAGCGATTCAAATTCACGACACTCTTCTTCGGTTGCATATCCTAAAATATACAATTGTACAATGCCTGAATCTAAATATGCTCGAATGTCCATTTTTACTTGATAAAGCTATAACGTTTTTGCAGAATGAAACCCGCTATTTTACGCACACCGAAAATACAAATTTTATCTTAATTTACTAGGAAAAACAGTACTTTTTTGCAACTTATTTTTGCCTTTCAACCTAAGTATTTCAGTTACGATTAAAATGAATAAACCACTTTGCCAATGATGTGATCTTCGGGCACAAATCCCCAAAAACGCGAATCGAGCGAATTGGCTCTGTTGTCACCCAAAACAAAATAATAATTCAGTTCAAACGTGTAATATTTCTGGGGTTTTCCGTCTATAAAACACAACTCGTTTAGCTCACGAACTTCCTTCTGTTCATACGACTCGATAACTTCCCGATAAATGAGCAATTGTTTATGCGTTAACCGAATACGTGTACCTTTTTTTGGCACTAACAATGGGCCAAAACGATCTGAATTCCATTTCACACTCCCCGAATGAGGAAAATATGCCGGACTGTAAAACAAACTATCTGTGGCAGTTCGTTTGTACTTTCGTGCATAAATTGGTATAGCCGTAGCCACTTCTGTGCGTTTTCGTCCGTTTACATATACGATTCCTTTCCTGATAGAGATGACATCTCCAGCCAAACCGACACAGCGTTTTACATATTCTTTTCGGTGATCAATCGGAAGGTCTTTTTCTCCGGGGTAATTAAACACCAGAATATCATCTCGCTGAATGGAAGAAAATCCGGGAAGCCGGTGATACGAGAAACTGATCCAGTCCAAATAGGTATGTCCGAAAGGAAGTGAAAGCGGAGTCATCGGAGTTCTTGCTCCGTAAGCTAATTTATTCACCACAATATAATCTCCTTCCCGGAACGTGTTGTTCATGGAGCCAGTAGGAACTTTATAGACTTGCATTACGCATGATCGAAAAATCAACCAACTCAAAAAACTCCAGAAAACAATACGTGTAAACCGATTAAGAGGTGTTCGTTTGGTTTCGCTCCGTTTATTGAACCATTTCATACTTCAAAACAATAAACAGGCTTAGTTAGGGTAATCAATCATTTCATTTTTTCACGAAGCTGAGCCACTGCAGAACGCACCCGTGTTTTAACGGTACCCAACGGTAAATCAAGTTCTTTCGCTGCTTCATCGTGCGTGAGACCTTGATAATAAATGTATTCGATCAGGATTCTGTATTCATCTTTAAGCGTATCCACTTGTTCTTTTAAACCAATAACATCCGTATTGAACGTAGTGAAATTAGTTCGGTCAACCGCTCCTACGTTGGATTCTATTCCGGCGGTAACGGTTTCTTTCTTTGCTTGTTTTGATTTTGAGTAATCGATCGAAGCATTGATTGAAATATTAATCATCCAGGTATACAATCTTCCTCTGGAAGCGTCGTATCCTTCAATTCCATTCCAGATTTTCACGAAAACCGTTTGCAACACATCTTCGGAAACAGCTTGGTTGCGCAATAAACGCATAATTACACCCAATAAACCGGATGCATAGTTATCATAGAGATAACTGAATGCTTTCAGGTCTTTTTGTTGTAACAATAACACCAATTCCTCTTCAGAATAGTTGAGTTTTTTCACAAGTAGTTAATTAATGTTTTCAGCAGTATATTCGGTATACGTTCTAAAAATACAATTCTTTCTTTAATAGAACATGCTATTTTTCACGTTCAATTCACAAAAAATGTAGACGAATGACCATTTAAAATCGTTCTAGTTTATTAATAAAAAAAAAGAAGCGAATTTAAAATCGTTTTATTCATCAGCTATATACCTCATGTACAAATACCTAACCTTTGAGTCCCATCATGAGAAGGTCCAGATCTTTGTACTTAAGGTCAAATACTTTTCCAAGCACTTCACTAGTTAGAATTCCACGATAGATGTAAACCCCTCCTCTGAAACCGTGATCGTTTCGAATCAAATCCAAACAACCGCCCGAATCTCCCATAGATAACAATATAGGTGAGAAAATGTTCGACAACGCAAACGAAGCTGTTCTTGGAACGCGCGACGCAATATTCGGAACACAGTAATGTGTGACACCGTATTTCACGAAAGTAGGTTTATTGTGGTTGGTAACACGCGATGTTTCAAAGCATCCGCCTTGATCGATACTCACATCTACCACCACTGATCCTTCTTTCATGTTTTCTACCATTTCTTCTGAAACCACGCAAGGTGTTCTTCCTAATGGTGAACGAATGGCTCCAATCACCAC
Organism: Fluviicola sp.; assembly: GCA_044377135.1. Lineage (GTDB taxonomy): Bacteria > Bacteroidota > Bacteroidia > Flavobacteriales_D > Crocinitomicaceae > Fluviicola. The sequence continues at coordinate 22,044 of JBILJP010000014.1, read as the reverse complement.
ATCGGCGCGCATAACGGCTTTCGCCAATACTTTGGGTTGAATGATGGACGTATAAATTCGTGATCCAAGATCGTTTTGCAGACGTCTTAACCGCGATAAACTATTGTCGAATACTTTCACGGAAGCTCCCAATCCCATTGCTGCTCTGGTAGCGAATTCACCAACGGTTCCGGCTCCAAGAACCACTACTTCGGTAGGTTGTACACCTGCTATTCCGCCCAACATGATTCCTTTTCCGGAATTGAACGACGATAATAATTCTCCGGCAATCAAAATAGACGTTGTACCAGCAATCTCACCCATGGTTCGCACGACAGGAAATACACCATCTTCATCGCGGATGTAGTCCCAGGCGATGGCAGTGATTTTTTTCTGAATCAGTTTTTGTAAAATGATTTTGGGCTGCACACTCAATTGCAACGCCGAAATCAAGGTTTGTCCCCCAGGCATAAAATCAACTTCCTCTTCTGAAGGCGGCGCAACTTTCAGGATAATATCGCTTTGAAAGATATCTTTTGCCGACGGGCAAATTTCGGCCCCGGCTTCGCTGTATTCATTATCCAAAAAATTACTGGATTCACCCGCTCCGGTTTCCACACGCACATTATGACCGTTGGCAACCAACAACGAAACAGCTTCGGGAACCAATGCCACACGGCGTTCCTGAAAACTGGTTTCTTTCGGAATACCGATCATTAAACTCCCTTTTTTCTTGGAGATTTCCAGCATTTCCTCCATCGGGAGAATGTTGCCTTCTTTCAATAATTGTTTCAGTAATTCCGGATCTTTTACCATAATATCGTGCGTTTTCACCACCTGCTGACGGCATTACGAATATACGAGCAATTCGCGAGAATCATCCTACACGTTTGTGGAATTATGAACAGTGGATTTAGGAGAAACTTTTATGATAAGTTCAACAAGTTTTTGAGTTTAGTGAGTTTCTAAGTTCCTTACAAACTGAAAAACTTAGAAACTGAAAAACTTGTTCACTCTAGGCGACTGTGGAATTATGAATAGTGCGTTTAGGAGACTTTATACAAACCACTAAAATTATTTAACCACATAGGACAGATAGAACACATAGGCAACTTTGTCTCTTTGCTACGAATTTAGCCTTGGTTAGCACTTCAAATTCTATGTTACCTATGTATTCTACTGTGATTAAAAATAACATAGAACTCAATGGTTTTCTCCCAACCGTATGATGCGTTCCCCGATTTCATTCACCTCAATCATCACCCAAACAGTGTCTTCCGGCAAAATTTCCTGTACTTTTTCGCCCCATTCGATGAAACAATAGGCATCGGTGTAGAGGTTTTCTTCCATGCCGACATTGAGTGCCTCTTCCACCGAATTCAGGCGGTACACATCGTAATGATAAACTGTACCGTAATAATCGGAATGATAGGAATTGACAATGGAATACGTGGGGGAACCATCCGGATCGGTGATTCCCATTGCTTTTAAAACCGCGGTAATGAAGGTGGTTTTACCCGCCCCCATTTGTCCGTCGAAAACCACAATCTTTGTATGACCAAGCGATTCTAAAAACGACTTGGCAACAAAGGGTAAATCATCCAGCGTATGCGCAATCCATTCCATTATTTCGACTGCAAAATGATAAACGGAATGAGTAATTCTTCCATAGAAACCCCACCGTGCTGGAACGTATCGTTGTAATAATGCACAAAGTGATTGTAGTTGTTGGGATACACGAAATAATCGTTTTCACGCACAAATACGTATTCACTTGAAATGGTCGATTTCGGCAAACCAACTTTCTCGGGATGTTTGATTGTGAAGACTTCTTTCTCTTTGTAGGATAAATTTCGTCCGGTTTTGTAACGCAGGTTTGAGTTCGTAGATCGATCTCCGACAATACGCACCGGGTTGGTTACACGAACGGTTCCGTGGTCTGTGGTTACAACAACCTTCCCTCCTTTTTCGGCAATTTTCTTAAAAATCTCTTGCAACGGCGAATGCTCGAACCACGAAAGTGTCAACGAACGATAAGCGGCTTCATCAGCAGCCAATTCCTTGATCATGTCCATTTCAGTGCGTGCATGCGAAAGCATATCCACAAAGTTGTAAACGATCACATTCAGTTGATTGTCTTTGAGGTTATGAAACTGATCTACCAGTTTTTTACCGGCATCAAGGTTCGTGATTTTATTGTACGACCATTTTACGTTTTTACCGTTACGTTTCAGGTTTCCTTCCAGGAAAACAGCTTCGTGCATGTTTTTACCGCCTTCGTCTTCCTCGTTCAACCAGTGATTCGGGAAACGTTTGGCAATTTCGGTAGGAACCAATCCGGCAAACAAAGCATTTCGGGCGTAATGCGTGGCCGTTGGTAAAATCGAATAAACAATATCTTCTTTTTCGACCGTAAAATAGTTGGAAACGATCGGTTTCAACACCTGCCACTGATCGTAGCGCAAATTGTCAATCACGATGAGGAAAATCGGTTCATCCAGCAACGGAAAAACGCGATCTTTCAGCAAATGGTGCACCATATCAGGCGCATCGTCGTCACCGTCGAACCAATCTTCGTAGTTTTTTTCAATAAAACGACAGAAAAGATCATTGGCTTCTTTTTTCTGCGCATTCAGAATTTCGCGCATCCCTTGATCTTCCAGACCTTCAAATTCCAGGTCCCAGTAAATCAATTTCTTGTAAACTTCCGCCCATTCATTGGCATTCAAACGTCCGTTGAGTTGCATACCGAGTTGGCGAAAATCTTGCTGGTAATTGGAATTGGTTTTTTGCGACACCAATTTGCGGTGATCAAGGTTCTTTTTCAAGCACAAGATCAACTGATTGGGGTTCACCGGTTTGATGAGGTAATCGGCAATTTTACTCCCGATAGCATCTTCCATAATGGATTCTTCCTCACTTTTGGTAATCATCACTACCGGCAATTGCGGTTGAATTTCTTTAATCCGCGCCAACGCTTCCAATCCGGAAATTCCCGGCATGTTTTCATCTAAGAAAACGATATCGTAATTGTTCTCCTGACACAATTCTACAGCTTCTGAGCCATTATTAATTAAATCGACTTGGTAACCCTTGGCTTCCAAAAAGAGCACGTGGGGTTTCAAGAACTCCATTTCGTCGTCTGCCCAAAGAATCTTTGCTTGCATGTTAATTAGAATAATTAGCTTTGAATTCGGTCTCTAAAAGTATTCAATTGCGAACAAACGCCCACAGAAATAACAAAAAGAAAATCATCAACGATCCCGTATACGGTTTTATTACTATTCCCGATGAATTTATTTTCGACCTGATCGAGCATCCGTTTTTACAGCGCTTGCGTAGAATCAAGCAATTGGGAATGACACATTTGGTATATCCGGGGGCTTTGCACACGCGTTTTCATCACGTCATCGGAGCAATGCACCTGATGCAACAGGCCATTCACTCCATTCGCCGCAAAGGACATGTGATTTTGGTGGAAGAAGAACGCGCGGCTCTGATCGCCATTTTATTGCACGATATTGGCCATGGACCCTTTAGTCATGCCTTAGAATACGACATTGTAAACGGTGTAAGTCACGAACAGATTTCGATTTATTTCCTGGAACGATTGGCTCAGGAACACCTTGAAGGAAAAGAAGATTTGGAACGCGCCTTGATGATCTTCAAGGATAACTACCCGAAACGTTTCCTGCACCAATTGGTTTCCAGTCAATTAGACATGGACCGTTTGGATTACCTGAACCGTGACAGCTTTTTTACAGGTGTTTCGGAAGGAATCATCGGAACGGATCGTATCATCGAAATGCTGAATGTAGTCAACGATCAGTTGGTGGTAGAAGAAAAAGGCATTTATTCCATCGAAAAATTCCTGGTTGCCCGCCGTGTCATGTACTGGCAGGTTTACTTGCACAAAACAGTCGTAAGTGCAGAATTCATGCTGATCAACGTACTCAGACGAGCCAAACAATTGGTGAAACGAGGTGAAACGGTTTTTGCCAGTCCGGCTTTGGATTTTTTCCTGAAAAACGATGTCACAAAAGCCGATTTTGAAAACGATCCGAGTGTATTGGAAACCTTTGCACAGTTGGATGACTATGATATCATGGGAGCTGTAAAAGTTTGGCAGCAACATCCCGACAAAGTATTATCTATTCTTTCGACCAACCTGGTGAATCGCCGATTGCACAAAGTGGAAATTTCCAAAGATCCGTTCGGGCCGGATCGCATCAAGATGGAACAGGAAATCGTTCGGCAACAATTCGACCTCAACGACGAAGAAGTTCAATACTTCGTTTACTCGGAATTGCTCACCAACAATGCCTACAATCAAACCAACCAAAACATCAATTTAGTGATGAAAAACGGAACGATTGTAGATGTTTCCAAAGCTTCTGACAACTTGAATATTTCGGCGCTTTCGAGTCCGGTTGAAAAGTATTGTTTGTGTTATATGACGGAGCGGAGGTAAGAACAAGTTAGGTTAAAATCAATCATTTCAAATCTATTGGTGTTTTTTAACACCGAAACGAATCTTATTCCTCCCAACGCCATTGATAACAAGGCCTTAAGTGTTTCTAACGGTTAGAAACGGATAGATTTCATCCCTAATTTATCAGCACATTTCGCCCTTAAATAATTTACCAAAATCGATTCGTATAACAGGTAATTATGCCAACCGTGAAAAAAAACATGTAAATTCTTGAATCTTTGTATTCATGTGACTTTAAGTGTTTCTAAACATGCCTGAGCCAGTCAGGCGGTTAGAAACTTTTATTTCCAATTGATGCCGAGCTCATTTTTTGGTTCTTTTTCATCAAAAAAATAGCATTACCTAGCCTTCTAAATCATGTTTTTCACTAACTTAAATAAGAAAACATCAAGTTATGTGTCAAAAAAATGATTTTTCTCACCGACAATGTGTGATCTGCAACAAACAATTAATTGGACGATCTGATAAGCGTTTCTGTGACATTACATGTAAAAATTACTATCACAGCGAGGTACGTAAATCAGTCAAAACAATTGCTTCCGAGACAATGAAAGTTTTAGCGAAAAACATCATTATCCTTGAAGGTATAATGGGTGAAGAAAAAAACAGCTGCCTGATTGATAAATTAGCTCTGGAACGTCTTGGGTTTAGGTTTAATTACATCACGGATATCGGAGAAAAGTATGGTGTTACTACCTATGGAGTTTTCAGCTTTAATTACCGGTTTGTGAAAAACAAGAAGGTTGAAATAACGATTGACAGAAAACGAAGCCCTATTTCGCCATTCATATTTAAACAATGGAGTCGGGAAATATCAGAAACATCTGTATAAAATTCGAGTCATATTACATTTAACTAGACTTACAACTCAGTAATGACAAGGGAATAAGTGTTTCTAACGGTTAAAAACGGATAAATGCTATTGGTCGAGAATGGAGAATAATTCGAAAATATCCATAGATTTGAAAACGAATCAAATTACCCGAAAATCGAATGACCGAAAATAAAGATCTAATTGTAGCTATCCTATCCATTCTTGGTGGAACCTTCTGTATTATATCAAGCATATTAAATTGGGATTTTTTCTTTGAAAACAGAAAAGCAACCTTTTTTGTAAGCGTTTTCGGGAGAAATGGAGCGCGAATTTTTTACGGTATTTTAGGATTGCTTCTTTACTTTCTTTCCTTCAAAATGTTGACAAAGTAGAAAAAATCAACTTGGGAGATTACATTCTTGAAGTATCAGGATTTCACTAAAAAGCAAAAGCACCGGTAAACGAATCCCGATGCTTTCAGTACTATTTCGATTAAAGCCTACTTAATACTTCGCCCTATTTCGATCATTCGGAATCAATTCTTGCTTTTTTGCACCTGTAGTGGTCGATCCAACTCCGTCTCTTGTGTTTACCACTGATAATTCACTAATTGCATCCGGATTGAAGATAGTTGGTATTCCGCTGTTTTCATAGGAAATGACAATTTCAATCTTAGTGCCTCGTTCTAGTCCAAGTCGCGTAAAATCAATTTCTGTTTCTGAAAGATTAAATTTTAGCGGTACAATTTTTCCATTCACCACAATTTTAATGGTGGCAAATCCGAAATCATCCTCATTGACCGGATTACTGATACGCAAGTTTTCACCTTGGTAAACTCCTGAAATAACAATATTTCCGAATGCTTTGGAGGTGAAAAACAACAGTAATACAAAAGTGAGGGTTAAAAGAAGTGTTTGTCCGTTTATTTTTAATGCTTTCATAATAATTTGGTCAACTTATTTTTATCAGTACGAATACCAATCTAAAATGTTGCTTCAAGACCTAAAATTGATGCTTTTATTGCTTGAAACGTACTTTTTGTTGAGTAAACGAATCTTCAGAAACATCGATTGTCACTTTCATCGCTTCATGTTGTATCTTTGAACCATGACTCTGGAAGAAGTAAAACAACAATGTTTGACCGATTGTTTGGCATTCTTTCCGCACACCCCAAATCCCGAGCAAAATGAGTTGATTCATGAGTTGGTAGCATTCACGTTTTCGGATGAAAACCCGGGATGTTTTATTCTGAAAGGATATGCCGGTACAGGGAAAACTTCCATTTTAGGAGCATATATCAAAGCGCTTAAAAAAAACAAACGACGTTCGGTCTTAATGGCGCCAACTGGTCGAGCAGCAAAAGTATTGGCACTCAGGTCTGGTGAATTGGCAACCACCATCCACAAGCGCATTTACTTTACCAATTCAGGGGTTGACGGTTCTACACGTGTTGATTTAGCCCCGAATAAAGCAAAAAACGTCGTTTTTATTGTCGATGAAGCCTCCATGATAGGTGACTTCTCTTTACAAGCCGATGGTTCGGTTTCCAGGAATTTGTTAGAAGACGTCATTCAATATGTTTTCTCCGGTGAAAATTGTAAGCTCATCTTTTTGGGCGATGAAGGTCAGCTTCCACCTGTTGGAACTACCGAAAGTCCGGCGCTGAGCAGCGACTATTTGTCAAACTATTTTTCTGCAGTCCATTTTTCCGTTTTCGGATTAACCCAAGTGGTGCGTCAAGAGCAAGAATCGGGAATTCTAGAGAATGCCACCCGTATCAGGACAGCGCAACGTGAACAAACATTACCTCAAATCGATTTGAAACATTACAAAGATGTACAAGCGGTTCCGGGTGACGAGTTGGTACAGCTGATTGAAGAAGCTTATGACCGCTACGGTTCGGAAGAAGTGATGATTGTAACCCGGTCAAACAAACGCGCCAATCTCTACAATCAACATGTGCGGAATCGTATTTTGTACATGGAAGAGGAATTGTCTGGCGGCGATTTAATGATGGCAGTCAAGAACAATTATTTCTGGCTCGACCCAATCAGTCCTGCAGGATTTATTGCAAATGGAGAATTATTGCGGGTGCATCGTGTGAAACGAGTGGAAACACTTTACAACGTACGTTTTGCACACCTGGAAGTATCTTTGATCGATTACCCCGAAATGGACCGGTTTGAAACAATTGCGTTTATGGACACACTTTCGGTTGAAACCCCCAATCTCAGTCGTGCTTTTCTGAAAGACCTGTTTTTTGAAATCGAAAAAGATTTTCAGAATGAGCGTAACAAACAAAAGCGGTATCAACAAATCATGAAATCGCCTTATTTCAATGCTTTACAACTTAAATTTGCCTATGCAGTAACGTGTCATAAATCGCAAGGAGGGCAATGGAGCGCTGTTTTTGTAGATCACGGTTACATTGAAGAGCCACAATTAGACGAATCATTCTTACGCTGGCTTTATACAGCCGTTACCCGCGCCACCGAACAATTGTATTTTGTGAGTTTACATGAATCGTTAGTAGAAGGAAATCTGCCTCCTCCCTTGAGGGAGGATTGAGGAGGGTGCAACAACCAATAAATAAAAAGTATGTTTTGCCGATCGAACAACTTAAAAACTCAAAAACGATTACTGTTCCAATAACTCCTGCCATTTCCACGACGTAGCCCCACAACTCACGCGCAATCCATCCAATGATTTATTCAACCGGTCAATAGCTATTTTAGCTTCTTCCCGTGAAAGATAAGTACCTGCCAATACATTCAATTCGCTTTTCATTTTTTGAATGATGGTGGCAGTTCGCAATGCACTCAAATAATCATTTCCGGTTAGTTTGTAACGACTAATCGCATCGGCTACCGAAGAGTTGGTGGCTTTTAAATTGGTTTTTACCGGATCGGTAAACGTGTTGATTTCAAGAAAAATACCGCGATTCAAGGTTACACTAACCTGTGAACAGCGCAATCGGGCCCATTCAGGGTTCATTCGGTTGATTTGCTGCTCTTCTGAAGTTGCTCCGGGATATGAGCTCATTTCACCGCGATCTGCCGCACGTACGGTTTGTAAACCATTCCATGAACCAACTCCCTGACCGCGTGAAACGGCTGTAATTGGTGTTTTTTTGTCCAACAAACCTTCAAACAACTGTCGAACCGCAACACTGTCGTTTTGTGAAAACAAGGGTTGGTTCAGTGTCCAGCTATTGGGTGCAAAAGCGTCAGATAATTCCAATTGCAAACGCGCATCAAATCCGGGTTCGGCATCGATGAGGTTTACGTGCAACATCACTTCATCGGCTTCGTCTGAAAGCGAACCGTACGGAATGGCCAACAATCGCACTTCGAAAGGTGTTTTCAATGTATCGGCACGAAAGGTGAATTCTTGCGTAAGGATATCGAATGTGGTAGAATCCTGAAACGTATATAAACCGTCTTTTTCGGTGTAAGTGGCCCAATGAAAGCCCATCATTTCTTTGTATTGATCCAATCGACGTTGATAAAGGGCCATTAAATCCACGGCCTCCTGTTTTTCACGCTCCAAATCCTTTATTTTCTTGGCGTAAAATTCAAACTCATTGTATAAATCCACAATTTCCGATTGACCTTTGCCGCGTTTCGGTTTCCCTGAATCGGTCTTTGGTTGGTGCTTCTGATCGGTTACTGTTCCGTTTTTGATGGCTTTTTTACGCGCTTTTTTGACAGATCTCGGAGCTTTTGAACTGGTTGTAATCGGCGAACGGGTCATATCGGAATATTCCTTTTCGTTCTTTTCGATTTTCAACTCGGTATCGTCTTTCTTCTTTTTAGCGGTCTCAATTTGATAATCAAATCCTTTTTTACCGTAAATCTTTTCTTTCAGATCGCCGATTTTATTGAATTCCAAATCATTGATCACCGTTTGAAACGTTTTGCCTTTGGTGAAAGCAGAATCGGGAGTAAGAAAACGGGTTTCATCCGAACCAAACAAATGGTACGAAAGTCTATTGCGTTCCACCACTACCGTTGTTTGTTTTTCGCTATTGTATCCCCAAACGTCGAAATGCAATTGCGTGAGTTTTCCTTCGCCGGCCGTGGTGAAATCAGTTGTGGAAAAACGCAAGGTTTCTAAGGCAGTTTTTTTACGCTTTTCTGGAACAATCAACTTTACTTGATATGGAAAAAAGCCTACCGCTTTTGGTAAACCTTTATTCCATCGACCATTTTCGTCTTTCTCACGTTCATTGAGTAAGCCCGAAGTTTCGGAACCGTCGCCGGCAGCCACCAATACATTGTGAAATTGGTCTGCAACACCACCCAGAGCTTTGAAAATCTCAAAACTGCGTTCTTCCACATACGCATTTACAGCATCGTTCAGCGCATTGATGGTCGTTAACTGATCGTCGGTTGACAAAAAATTAAACGTTGCCAACATGGCGGCTTTATCTTCAAAGCTCAAACTTGGGTTCAGTACATTGAGCAGTTTTTTGTTGATTTTTTCTTCCCCCGGATTACTTCCTTTAAATGCTGCAGGTGGCAATTTTGGAGTCAAAATGGTTTCGAAACGGGAATATTGCAGGGCAAAACGCTCTAGCTCCTTGTCAGATTGACGTGAAGCCAGCAATACTTTATTCAATTCCCACAAAGCCATTTTATTGGCAGCTTCGGCAATGATTCCTTTCGGTGATTTCCCGATTTCCGATGTTCGGATAAACAACTGCTCCGGATTGTTAATGATGATCGTTTCAATGGAATCGAAGTTGACTTCCTTGTTCATAAAACGCACCATTGGCCCTTTGTATTCAAAATAACGACCGATATTTTGATCCAAAATCGGACTTTTCTTCACGATGTGGTACAAATAAGCGCGTTCTTCGGCACTCAACTCAATGGATCCCTGAGCCGAAAGCCGAGCGGAAAAGCAACAAATAAAAAGAATCAGGTAACAGTATTTCATGCAGTTGTTTTATGCCATCCAAATATCAGTAAAAATGCAGAATAGATGTTTGGTTACAGAAAGGTTTTGTTAACAATCAACGCGAATTTAGCTAATGCTAATCAAACACAAGCTATGATGATCAACGCGGATACGCGAAGTGCGCCAAGTTGACGCTCAACGCGTTTTTATTCATCATACAATGATGTACATTCTATAGATATAACCAACACTTACACTCATTTCTTTGCGAACTCTGCGCCTAAGCGTTGAATTAATCTTGTATTAAAGAAAAAGCGCGATCCACCTAATGCAGACCGCGCTTGTCTTATCTTTTCCACTTCCCTCCGCCTAAGGCAGAAGAGGGATTAAGGGGGAGGACAAATTTATTTAACGATTACTCGTTCTACAGTTGTCAAATCATTCGAAGTAACATGCAAGAAGTAAACTCCTGCATTCACTGCGTTAATATCCATAGAAGCGAAACCTGCTTCAACAGCTTTGCTAGCAACAGTTTTACCTTGTGCATCAACCAATGTCAATTGAGCATCAGCAGTTAAACCGTTTACCGAAATAGTTTCAGTAGCAGGGTTAGGGTAAACCGTAATACTTGCTAATTCGTTTGAGTTTACTGAAAGGTAACCATCTGGAGCTACATAACTGAAAACTGAAACGTTCGGCGTCGGAGCGGCACTAGATAAAGACACTTCCATTGTAGAGTGTATGAACACTGGTAGGTTACTATTAGAGCCCAGTACATAATATTCGTATTGCGTACGTGTAATATCAGCAGTCGTTACAAATGGAACACCTGTTGCATGTGCAACATCAACCATTTTATAGCGTATTACATTCGTTAAAGTTGTGGCGGAATTAAGTTTAAGAGTACCAGTACCATCAACAGTGGCAGTAATCGTTCCTGTAATTGGAAATGACTGAGCCATAGCGCTACCTGTACCAGCAAAAGCATCAGTTAAGTTATCGGTTAATGCCATTGGATAATTCATCAATAACTCGTCGTCTGTTGTTAATTTGATATTTACCACACCTAATTGTGGATCTGTGAAAGAGAAACCTTGCGAATTTCGAGCTGTACTACTTGAGTTGATATATGTAGTCATTTGATTTGCAATAACAATAGCCTTGGTTGCAGCAGGAAAGTTTGATCCTTGGGGAGTTGTAGCAGGGTCTTCAACGCTAAATAGAGTAGTGGAATTATCTATTCCAAAATAACCACTATAATCCCACGTTTGTCCGGCGCCTGTAGCACTTGCGAATGGATCAGCTGTTTCTTCTAAAGAGTACATAGGGTGACCTGCACCATTTGCAGGCTCGTTGCTTTGCGTAAATTGTGCAGTAGCAACTCCGCTAAGTAAAAGTGAGGCAATAAGTAGATTTTTCTTCATGTTATTCATGTTTTTAAGTGTTTTCAAACTTACAAAAAAAACGGTCACCGCTCGTTCAATTATTGGATGTACGGTAAATCCTGTCTGTGAATGTTTTGTTTGGTGTTCGTTAGTGTAGTAATGCAGGAAAGTTGGAAAGGTTGGAAAACCGGATAACAAAATAAATGTTATCCGGTGTATTCAAGATTTTTCAAACATTTAACGGTTTAAACCTTCAGTTTTTAACAAATACTGCTGCCGTTTTATTCTACGTTAAAGCCTGTATTCTAATCCCAAGGATATGTTCCAATAACTTTCTAAGCCTTTTACAACATATTCCGGTTGATGAAGCCCTTCTTCTTTGAAGCGTCTCCGATAGTTCATTAGCCGTAAGCCCGTTGTTATAAATAATCGTTGACGATCATTGATTGCAAATTTGAACCTTAAATTAGAGACTGCGATAATGTTATTGCGCTTGTAAAGCGTGTTTTTTTGGAATTCATCTTCAGGGTCTTCAGAATACTCATCTTTGAACCAAAAGCCCTCTTCAAATATATATGACTTGTATTCATACAATTTAAGCGGAAAACCCGTTGCTATTTCTACTCCAAATCGGTTATTAAGAGTATGAAAATTTACGAAAGTTTGAATGGGGGCATAGAGATACACATTGGGTGCTACTTTACTTAATCGATATTGAAAGTACATTCCGGCATTGAACCCCAAATCTATTCGTTTACTAATTGGCAATGCTACTCCAAATTGTGCTGTTTGACCAGCATAAGAAAATAGAGTAGTTAACCAAAGATGTGCTTCCAAGGGGTAGAACTCCAATTGAGTATAAAAATAAAGTTTCTTTTCTTTTTGTGCCATAGTATGAAATATAACATGACACATTAAAAAACAGGTGAAAATAGACTTCATGTACTTTAAAGTTTAGTGAAACGTAACTTTTCTTGGGTGTTATTTATAATAATAAAATACAAACCGCTTTCCAATTGGTTAATTGTTAATTCAAATCTATTGTTTTCATCATTCAATGTAATATTTTGTAGCAACATTCCTTTGGCATCAGTTAATTGAATGTTCCGAATGAATTCACTCCCCAAAATAGTCAATGAACTAGACGCGGGGTTGGGATACAATTGCCAATCATGGACTTTTAATTCTGAAACATCACTTTCTTTTTCTGAAAAAGATTGTTCTTTTGTTACAGTTGTTGTTTGTGCCAAACCACTAGTGCAATTGTGTTGTTTTATCACATAGTATAACAATGGCGATGAGATGTCTAACGTAGGATGATCCATTTTCCATACACCGTTTACGGTTGTATTGAAACAATCGGTGTACCAATAAGCACCTGCTCCGTAATGATACCAATTAATTTCATAATCTGTATTGGGTTTTAAACCTTGAATCTCCATCTTTTTGCAAAGAAGTGGGCCACCATCTGGAAGATAACAAGAAACAATGTCCAAAAAAACATCATTGTTTGCCCCTGGGTTTGAGGTGCTACAATCTGATCCTGATAGATTATTTAGAGTATAAGCATTATAAGTTCTATTGGCTATATACCCAACACAACTTTCTTGATTAGCACTTATGTAGTATTGTTGCTCACGTGTATTACTTTCGTCATTACCCTTTTGCAGCTCTCTACCTTGCACCCAATTGGAACTGATAACAGCTCTAGCATCATAGCCATTCATGTGGTTTTGTACATTTATGGTATGTGGCCAATAAGCTATATGATTATCAACATGAGGTGTAAAAGGATCCCCATACGTGAAGCCCGACCACATATTAAATCCAGCCAACCCACTGAAACCGAAACCACGAGTATAAAATTCATGCAATTTGTGTTGACTACAATCATCCATAGGTCCCCACAAACCTCCTTCACCTAATAAAGAAGGCTTGTTGTAAGCTTCATATATCTTGTGAACAGAAAAAGCAATAGATTTTTCAGTGGAAAGAAAGCCATTATTATCAGTATCATCGAAAAGATCATTGTGCTTGCTATTAATCATTATATCAGGAGTTTTACTGTAGTAGCTAAATGTAGCTAAGTCTATATTGGGATCGCTCCAACTGTTTTCTTGAACCGCATTAGTATGATCAAATGGATCGAAGTTGCCAGCTGAATCAAAATCCTCAACACCAAATGTTGTTGCTACAGGCTTCATGCCCAGTGCAGCAATCAAATGCGATTTGTGCCCTAAATGGTATTTGATGTAATAGGCTAATCCCGAATGCCATTGCTTAATCGCATTTCTGGCAATATCACCTTCGGCATCATGTCCGGATATTGCCGGAGCATAAGATGTGCTGGCATCTATATCCGTCATAACTTCATTCATGTGCCAAGGCTCACTCAACAATTCAAACAACTCTATGTCTGTAGAATATCCGTAGCGAGAAATGTAATATCGGTAACGTTGTTTTAAATAATCGAATGCAGGATGACCGTTTACTAGTGTTGTAGTATTTAGTACCATGTCTGATGGTGTCTCTGTATTAAACGCAGTTGAATAGCAGTAGGGACTAAAAGGAAATGAGCCACCATTAGTACCAAAGTCCCACCCGTAATGATGGTAATCAGCATATTTCATAATGGAAGAATGAAGCATTAGATTAAAATGAATCAACATGCCACGAAGATGTGCCAAATCCAATAGATTGTCTATTTCAGTAGCAAACATCAACCGGTCATAATAATTCCCCAGTTTTTCAAATTCTATTTCAGCATTGGGTTGAGTAACGATATAACGGAAGTATTTTCCGCCAGCATCGGCATAAGCTTTAACATTGTTGAGATAGTCTTTTAAGTAATGCATTTTGTAGTTGGCTACAAAATCAGGACCACCACCATAATCAGTTGCATCTCCAGATTCACCACCGCCAACAGGTGGTAAATTACTTCCAACCGGGTAGATAAATTCACCCCCTTGTTCGCGCACTAAATTTTTGCCGTTTGGGTGTATCGCTACAAATCCGGGCACAATTGATTCAACCACATCAAAGTTAAAAGTGGGGCTAGTTAACGTCAATACATTATTTACGTAGATCTTAATGTTGCAATCCCATTTACCATTAACGTGTGGTGAAAAACGAACCCGAAACGGATACGGAGTACCCAAATCATCCCAATAATCAGTCGTTTCATTTCGAACAAAATTACGGAAGTAAAACGCATCAACAGGGTAGGTATAAGAAGCTCCTTCATTTTTGAATTCGGCAATAATGCGCAAATCCCACTCCAGAAATGGATTCAGTTTTGGACCGGAGGCTGCGTTTGTGAGAAAATTGGTGACTTTTGTTTGAATATCAGTTGGAAGTGTTATCCCTAACTCAAACTTGTCGTTTTTTCGTATGGTTGATAGGTCGTTGTAATTCATCACTGCAATGGCAAAAGGTGATGTACCGACTGTTACTAGTTTTAAACCACCAACACTAGAAAAAGCTTTTGCTGTAAAACCGGGTTCAATTTTTATTCCTTGGTTTGCTCTGATCTCTTTATTAAAATCGTCAGTAAACAAAAACGTCTGCGTATTCGGGAACTCCACGCACTGTTGTTGGAAAACACTCCCGGCATTGTTGATAATAGTTTGAGTAACTTCCGTATTGCTTTGGCAATCATAGACGGAAACTTGTGCTTGCGTTACCTTGAAACAAAGCAAAGCAAGCAATGTGATTAAACGTTTCATGTGAATAAAATTTAGTGTTTAATCGATTCCAATTCTTGTTTCAACGCATCTATTTCCTCTTGTTGCTGCAAAATATAGAGTGTTAACTCTTCCAGTTTTTCAACCACCACTTTGTTCAATTCTCCCAAATTCATTCCTTCATTGGCAACGGTTTCGGCAGTTGGCATATTGGGCAAATGTTTGTTTACAGAAATGAAATGGCGCACTTCTGTTAAGGGCATGAGTTTGTAGTCAGACTCAAAAACGTAATCCGGAAATTGAGAAGCGAGTTTTACGTTGATTTCTGTTGCGAATACTTTGCCATCACCGTAGATGCGGAAAACGTCTGTTCCAAAACCGGCTTGAGAAAAATTACGGTTATTTACAATAAACACTTTCTCTTCATTGGTTCTGGCTACAACTTCAAAAGCTCCAATGAAATAGCCAGATCGATCGCTTGCAGGTTGATAAGGAAATGCAAAAACTGGTGGATTGATAATTGAGTAAATCCCACATTCAGTTTTAGTACCATTGTACATTATCGAAGCTAGTCCCATTCTATTACCAACATTTGAACCGTAATTAGTTAAAAATACGCCATAATTATCTGCGGTTGAGCTAGAACCGAATTGTTGTAAAAAGCCTGTTTTAATACCTGTACTACCTAAAAAATTTACTTTTGAAAAGAAAGCATATTGGTCGGAAGAACTGCTACTAGTATTGTTTACTTCATTATAAATACCTCCTAATTGCGCGTTATTGGTATTTTTGACAGTTAAACCATAACCGGTTGTTGGTGTTGCTGTCCCAATTGCCACCTTACCATTTGTTGTAATGGTTGAAATTGCGGGTGATGATCCATCCCAGGAATTTTGTGCCGAAAGTTGTAAGGTTGTAAGTGCCATTACAGCGAATAGTGTTGTTCTTTTCATCTTTTACGTATTTTAATTGGTGTTTGAAAGCACAAAGGTATACCGATTTCGATCTTTTTAGTGTTAGAATAACGTTATTTAAAAGCAATTTCACATGATCATTTACTTCATTATTGCATTCTCAACTTTCGGATAATTAGCGATTATTAGAGTTGAATTTAAGTGTTTTAAATGAATTATTACATTAATAATTAAGTACTAGAGCTAGTTGCTTTTATGTTCACTACCATTCAACTGTTTTTCAATGTCTTTTCAGATCTTTCATGATGAAATTAAAAAGCCTTTGATAAACACCGATTTGTGAATCTCGTTTTCATAATTCAGGCGTTCATAATTCATAATTCAAAAATCAGTTTACTTTTGTTTCCACTACAATGATTGAAAACCATGGCAAAAAACTCCTTATTCAGAAAAAAAACGGTTCAAGACATTCTCAAAGCAGTAGAACAGCGCGAGAGTGACGGGCATGGAGCAATGGGACGTCACCTGCGTGTGCGCGATTTGGCCGCTTTCGGTATTGCAGCCATTATCGGAGCTGGAATTTTTAGTACCATCGGTACGGCGAGTGCAGATGGCGGTCCGGCTGTGATTTTCTTGTTTTTGTTTACGGCCATTGCTTGTGGTTTTGCTGCTTTCGCTTATGCTGAATTTGCTTCCATGGTGCCGGTTTCGGGAAGTGCTTATACCTATTCATATGTGGCTTTCGGTGAAATCATTGCCTGGATCATCGGTTGGGCACTCATTATGGAGTACGCCATTGGAAATATAACCGTTGCCATTTCGTGGAGTGATTATTTTACCGGAATGCTCGACGGACTCGGAATGCATCTACCTCAGTGGATTCAAACCGATTACCTCACTGCTTCCAATGGTTTTCAGGAAGCTGAGGGATTGATGCAAGGCGGAAAAGCATTTGCAAACCTAGGCGAATCGTTGCAACACGCACACACCGCATGGGAAACAGCCCCAACTTTATTCGGATTACACATCATCCTGGATATTCCAGCCTTGTTCATTATCATCTTCATTACCTGGTTGGTATATCGCGGCATGAAAGAATCGCGCAACGCCAGCAACCTCATGGTAGTGGTGAAATTGGCCATTATTTTATTGGTGATTGCCGTGGGTATTTTCTACGTGGATTCGGATAATTGGTCACCTTTTGCACCGAATGGCGTTTCCGGAATTTTGAAAGGAGTATCGGCTGTATTCTTTGCCTATATTGGTTTTGATGCTATTTCAACAACCGCCGAAGAATGCGAAAATCCACAGCGCGATTTACCACGAGGAATGATGTGGGCCATTATTATTTGTACGATACTCTACATCATTATTTCGTTGATTCTCACCGGAATGGTTTCTTATAAAACACTGGCTGTGGGTGATCCGTTAGCCTTCGTATTCCGTGAATTGGATCTGAAATGGATGTCGGGAATTATTGCCGTGAGCGCTGTAGTAGCAATGGCCTCGGTATTGTTGGTGTTCCAAATGGGACAACCCCGCATTTGGATGAGCATGAGCCGCGATGGTTTGTTGCCGAAACGTTTTTCAAAAGTACATCCGCGTTTTAAAACACCTTCGTTTGCAACAATTGTAGTTGGTTTTGTGGTAGCAGTTCCGGCATTGTTCATGAACCTGACTATGGTAACCGATTTGTGCAGTATCGGAACCTTGTTTGCCTTTGTATTGGTCTGTGGTGGCGTATTGATGCTGCAAAACCGAACTGATATTCCACGGGGTAAATTCAAAACACCTTATGTCAACGGTAAATACATTATGCCAGTGTTGGTGGCAGGAATCATCGTGATGCTGTTCACGGTTGCTGATTTCAAACAACCGACCATGGATTTCTTAACCAACAAGGAAACGCTCAAAGATCAAAGTGATATGATTGCCGATTTGTCTGCCAAAGAAGCCGCACAACTCAAAGCGAATATCATTGCCATTGATAGCTTAGGTGTGAATCGATTGGGGTCGGATATGGTGGCTTATTTTGAGCAGGAATCGAAAATTGATTCGACTTCGGCACTTTCTGCCATTAAAGTGAAAAATAAAGGAATGTCAATTTCCGAGCTCGATGAAAAAACCAAAAAGCGCTTAACATCATTCTTGATCGGATACGATGAATCGGGCTTTAAACTCTATGATCAAAACCTCATTGCTTATTTTGAGCAAGCACCGAAAGTTCCGTTGGAAGTAGCTTTGAAAGAAATCGGTGTTTCTAAAAAACGCTTGTACAATTCAGGGTTTGTTCACTTTGCACACAAAATCCCGACATGGATTTTCATCCTGTTTACATTGTTTATCACAGTAGTAACTGTACGCAAGAATTTCTCTATGATTCCGCTCTTGGGATTGTTGTCGTGTTTGTACATGATGAGTCAGGTAGAATTGAAAAACTGGATCGCTTTCACTATTTGGCTGGGCGCTGGATTGTTGATCTATTTCATGTACAGTAGAAAGCGTAGTAAGCTGAATCCTGAGAGTAGTATTTCCTGAGAATAGAATCTTTGAAAAATGGATAAAAACAGATAGTTCCATTTCTTGGTTCCTTTATTTATAGTGCTATAAGTGTTTTTAACGGTTAGAAACGGCTACAGATAATGCTGGAAATGGAGCCCAAAATCAGCTAAAAAGAATCTGGATAAATTTGTGCTTTCTGGTGGAAGATTTATTGTTGTCTCAACGTTCGCAATGTTGGTCATTGAAATCTAAATCTCGGCGTTTACAGTATCATAAGTGTTTCTAACGGTTAGAAACGGCTACAGATAATGCTGGAAATGGAGCCCGAAATCAGCTAAAAAGAATCTGGATAAATTCGTTCCTCTTGGTGGAAGATTTATTGTTGTCTCAACGTTCGCAATGTTGGTCATTGAAATCTAAATCTCGGCGTTTACAGAATCATAAGTGTTTCTAACGGATAGAAACGGCTACAGATAATGCTGGAAATGGAGCCCGAAATCAGCTAAAAAGAATCTGGATAAATTCGTTCCTCTTGGTGGAAGATTTATTGTTGTCTCAACGTTCGCAATGTTGGTCATTGAAATCTAAATCTCGGCGTTTACAGAATCATAAGTGTTTCTAACGGATAGAAACGGATAATTCAGTGTTCTAAAAAAAGTTTCAGTAGAAAAACGGAATATAAAAATCCAAAAAAACAACGTGAAAATGATGAACACTTTCACTTTCGTTAATCTATTGACTCAAAGTGTCTTTTTATTGACTCTGTGGAACTGATCATAGGAGTGTGTTTTAGCGCGTTTTCTATATTTGTAAACATGAAAGCTCTACATCTCATTATCGTTCTATTGTTCACGCCGGTTGTAATGGCGCAATCACAAGGTTGGAAACAATTGGTTTACGCAAACAAAACAGCTACGTTCCAGGAACTGTGTTCGCAAATTGAAACGTATTTTAAAGAATCTGCTGATTCTACCGAATTGCTCAATACTTCCGAAAAGGAAGAAGAAGGTTCTGAATATAATAAATACCAGCAATGGAAATATTTCATGCAGTTTCGGTTGACGGAAGAAGGATATTTACCGAATCCGGAAGTGGTCTTGGAAGCTTTTGCCAATGAAAAAGCAAAACAAAAAGTGGCGAAAAGCGCTTTGTGCGACTGGACGTTTATCGATCAGGTAGACAATGATGGCGGTTACTGGGGAATTGGTAGAACAACATGTGTCACTTTTCATCCGACCAATGATCAATTGTATTATGTCTGCTCACCCGGCGGTGGAATCTGGAAAACAACTGACGGTGGTCAAACCTATGCTTCATCAGATGACGGTTTGCCGTATGGTGCAGCAAGTAACTTATTGATTGATCCGAGTAATCCAAATATCCTTTACGTATCCAATGGTGATAATACAGGTTGGTGGACAACTACTACAGGCGTTTATAAATCAACTGATGCAGGCGCTACATGGTTACCAACCGACTTGGTATTTTCATTGAATGCCACAGCAATTTACGAGTTAAAGATGAGTCCTACCAATCCGAGTGTAATTTTGGCGGCTACAACTAATGGTTTGTTCAGAACGGTTGACGGTGGTTTAAATTGGACCACCATTCGCGCAGGTTCATACAGTTCTGTATCATTCAAACCAGACGACGGAAATGTGATCTACGCAGCTTTGAATGATTATTGGGGAGTGAGCCAAGTGTTTAAATCAACGGACATTGGTGCAACATGGGGAGCAATTACAGCTTATACATGGAATTATAACTTTATTACCCTGGCAACCACACCATTGGATGCTGATCGTTTATTAGTAAGCTGCGATTACAATGGTGTTCGTCCGTTATTTCAAAGTCTAGATGGTGGTGCAACCTTTAATCAACTCACAGATACACCCGAAAACACAATGATCGGTTATTCTCCGAATGATGTAAATACACTTTATTGCGGTTATGTTGTGGCGTATCGCTCAAACGATGGTGGCAATAACTGGACACAAATCACCGATTGGTATAATAGTGGTCAGTTTACCGAAGTTCATGCCGATTTTCATTACATCGCTTATTCCAACAATCCTTCGCATGTCTATTTCTGCAACGATGGCGGCGTTTACAAACTCAATGAAACAAACAATCAATGGACAAATCTTTCCAACGGCTTAAAAATCGGACAGTTTTATCGCATTGCCAATTCAGGAACGAACCCGATAGTAATGATTGGTGGTACGCAAGATAACGGTGGAAGGAAACGATTGCCAAACGGAAGCTGGATAAATGCCAATGGTGGAGATGGAATGGAGGTTGCCATGCGTCCTGACAATATTCAGGAATATTATACTTGTTACATCAACGGAACCGGCTTAGAACGAACACTGAACGGAGGATCTACAACAACCAATATTTCAGACAATTTACCGGGTGATCAGGTAGGGCAATGGGTAACTCCGTACGAAATTGACCCTAACAATAGTGATGAGTTGGTTGCGGGGTACAATCGAATTTTCAGATCACCGAATAAAGGAAATACTTGGTTTGAAATCGGAACAAATACAGTTAATCCGTCGGATGGTTTGGTCGATATTGAAATTTCGGCAACCGACCAAGATGTGATTTTGGCTTCTTATCAAGATCAATTACTAAAAACAATGGATGGCGGTACTTCTTGGACTACCTACAATTTGCCTGGCAATGCACCAATTACCCGCATTGCACTCGATCCCGCCAATCATGATCATATTTACGTGAGCAGAGGAGGTTACACGGCCAATACGAAAGTTTACAAGAGCACAAATGGCGGAAGCACTTGGGTGAATTATTCTACCGGCTTGCCGAATGTGCCATGCAACGTCATTATTACTGAACCGAACAGTCCCGGACGTTTGTACGTTGGAAATGATTATGGTGTTTATTACCGTGACTCGGTAATGGCTTCGTGGGAGCCATACGGTCAGAATTTACCCATCACGTTTGTAAATGACCTTAAAATTGCTCCGGCGGCCAATAAATTGCGTGTTGGAACATTCGGTCGTGGTATTTGGGAAGCAGATTTATGTGCGACATCCGTAGCCGGAATAAGCGAAGTGGGAATTACTGATACGTATGCGTTGATTTATCCGAATCCGGTTAAAAACACGTTTTCAATCGTGCAAAAAACCGTTCACCCAATCGAGCACGTTCAACTGGTTGACCTAAACGGAAAAAAAGTAGCATTTCAAACCGAATTCAAAGCGGGAATGGTAGTTGTAACCGTTGACTTACCAGCAGGATTTTACATGTTGAATTATTCGGCCAACGGTGAAGCGTTTACATCGAAGATTGCGGTGGAATAAATAAAGTGTTTTACAACTGAATGGTGGTTAGGTAATGAGATCGTTCA
>JBILJP010000246.1:0-7936 GCA_044377135.1 Fluviicola sp. | reverse complement strand
ATATCTAACGAAAGATTATCGAACCAGCGTTACATGTCCTGAGTGTTCAAAAATACCGTCATTGTATTTCGATTTGAATTTCAACGTCCAGGTATACGTGCCGTCTTGCACTTTTACATCTTTATACTTGCCATCCCAACCAACGCCAATTTCGTTCGTTTCAAAGATCAACTCACCCCAACGGTTGAAGATGTTAAACGCATAGTTTTTGGTATCAACGCCTGAAGTGATGATCGGAATGAAGATATTGTTAAAATCGTCATCGTTAGGTGTAAACGAGTTCGGAACGTAAAAAATAATATCTTCTTGAACCACGATTGTCACATAACCCGTATCCGTACATCCAAGAGCGTTCGTCACAATTAATTGTACTACATAGCTTCCCGGTTCGCTTGGAAACGTGTAAGCAAAGGAGTTTAATTGTGAAATCAACGAATCATCCAAGTACCAGTTGGTTGAATTGCTATTGTTGTTACTGCTCGTTTGGATATTTACCGTTGATTCAACTGTACTTGTAGGATTGGGACTAGCAAAGATAGAAGCCGTTGGTTGCGCAAAAACCGTAACGGTTGAAGTGGCAGTTTCCGAACAGCCTGCATTGGTTCCTGTAACTGTATAAACTGTTGTGACCGTTGGGCTGGCAACAACTTCAGTTCCTGTTGTAGCGCTGAGTCCTGTTGCCGGAGACCAGGTATAAGTGGCAGCACCGTTTGCTGTTAATAAGACCGACTCACCCGAACAAATGCTATCTGAATTCACCGTAATGGTAAAGTCAGGGACTACGGTAACCGTTGCAGTATTCGTATCGATACAACCACTTGCAGTAGTTCCGACTACGGTATAAACAGTGGTTTGAGTTGGCGTAGCAGTAACCGTAGCTCCTGTTGTGGCACTTAAACCTGTAGCAGGCGACCAAACGTAACTTGCTGCCCCGGTAGCGGTAAGTGTAGATACATCGGTCGGATTGCCAAGACAATTGGTATCTGAATTCACTGAAATAGCTGCAATTTCAATGGTAACCGTAGATTGTGCGGTATTGGAACAAAGCGTTGTTGTATTTGTTCCTGTGACCGTATAAACAGTTGTTACCGAAGGGCTGGCTGTTACAGAAGAACCGGTAGAGGCACTTAACGTTGCCGCAGGTGTCCATGAATACGTATCTGCACCTGAGGCTGTAAGAACCGTATCGGTTTGCGGACAAATGGTAGCGGAATTGACTGAAATAGTCGGTGACGGATTGACTGTAACAATCGCCGTATCTGTTGATGAACAACCGTTTGTGGTTCCGGTAACGATGTAAGTTGTGGTAACTGCCGGAGAGGCTTGCACGGTAGATCCAACGGTAGTGTTCAATCCGCCGGCCGGAGTCCAGGAATAAGTTGTGGCGCCGTTTGCTGTTAGAGTAACCGAAGCACCTGAACAAATTGTCGCATCATTTACTGTAACTACGGGTGGATCAACTACTGTGATGTTCACTGTAATGGTATCGGTAGTAGATCCGCAACCGATACTTCCTGAAACAATCAATTGTGCAGTATACGTTCCGGCGGTTGAATACGTATAAGAAGGAGCTGCTAATGAGCTGGTATCGGTTGTAATTCCTGGAACACCGAAATCCCATTGGTAATCTACTGTTGCTGAAACGATCGAAGGAGTGAAGGTAACATTCAAACCGGTACACCCTGAAAGTGGATTGGCTGTGATGCTAACATTTCCTGAAGAGGCGATGCATGAGGGATCAATGACATAACGCACCATGGCGCTATTA
The DNA here is from genome assembly GCA_044377135.1 of Fluviicola sp. Taxonomy (GTDB): domain Bacteria; phylum Bacteroidota; class Bacteroidia; order Flavobacteriales_D; family Crocinitomicaceae; genus Fluviicola. The sequence goes on along the minus strand of JBILJP010000246.1, from coordinate 6,168 downwards.
CCGACTCCGGCAATGGTTGTACCCAATTTCCATAAATTTCCATTCAGATCTGTCCACGCCGGCGCACCGTAAGTTTGTCCGGGATCGTTTGCAGGAGAAGAAACACCAATTGTTCCAAGTACGGCATCATTCGGTACTAAATCACCTTCGATGAGCGCAAATTGGTTGATGTTCGTATCATAACACCACAAGTAGCCTTCGTTTTCGTTGTATCCCCAGAAATTACCGCAAAGGTCTGTCCAGGTGGCAGTGAACTCCAAACCGGTCGACGGAATGTTAGTGGGTGAAAAGGTACATGGTGCACCAAAAGAGCTTACTTGATTAGGTGTAATACTACCACCGACCCAAGCCCATTGGTTGATGGCCGGATCGAAGCGCCACATCACACTTGTCTGACCTCCGAAGGTGAAATCGTTATTACCAAACATATAAAAAGTACCGTCTAATGCTTTCCAGTCGGAGTAAATCCATGAAGAACCGGGTTGATTAGTTGCGTTAAAAACTCCCTGAGGTCCGTAAACTGCAGGTGAAATGATTCCCAAATTGGGATCGTTCGGTGTGCCGTTCATCCAGGTCCATTGATTGGTGGCAATATCAAATTCCCACATTACGCCTCCGTTATAGCCGTCGTGAAGCCATAAATCGCCGTCGGCGTCAACCCACGAAATAGGTCCTTCATAAAAAGGTTGCGGATTGTTAAGTGGCGAACTAACCCCCTGTGTACCATAATTAGCCGGAATATTTCCATGCATCCAGGTCCATTGATTTGTGGCAATTGTATATTTCCAAAGAATACACTGAAAGTATGTCTCACTGTTTTCCAACAACCACAAATTACCGGACAAATCAACCCAAGAAGCACTGTTCCCCAAATAACAAGCGCCCGGATTATTGGCAGGCGCGCCTACTCCCTGTACTCCTAAAACGGCAGTCTGAGTAACCAAACCATTACCTTTCATCCATGTCCATTGATTGGTGGTGGGGTTGTAACGCCAAAGATCGTTGTAATTGAGAAAGTTAAACAAGTCCAATCCGCCATACATCCAGAAGTTACCTTGTTGGTCAACCCAAGGTCTTGCCTCGTATGAATTGCCGGGACTGTTTCCATTTGCCGGTACACCTTGTACGCCGAAAACAGGTCCGCTGGCTACGTTAGACCCAGTCATCCAGGTCCATTCACCCGGAGTTTGTGCACTTGCTGTTAAGCAAAATAAGAGTGCGATTAAAGCTGAAAAGTAGTTCACGTGCTAATGGTTTAAAGCGATTAATTTATTTCGTGTGTTTTTCCTGGTGTTCGCGTTTTTCTTCCAATTCGCGTTCCAGCTCCTCATGCGATTTCACATGCTCCACTTTCTTGTTTTTGGCATTGATAAACCAACGTTCATCACCCTCCATAACCATTGCTTTCCCATTTTTAAAGGATTGAGCATTGTCATATTCAAAAGGAATAATCACCGAGTTGGCAGTATTGATATAGCCCCATTTTCCACTTTTCTTAGCTGCAATAAGTCCTTCACTTGCCGGAAGTAACCATTCATAAGAAAAAGAAACAATAGTTTTACCTGAAATGTCTATACAGCCCCAAAGACCATTGAGTTGCACGCGGGCAATTCCATCGGAAAAATCATCAGCTTGACTATACTTGCATTCAATAACCGTTTCACCTGTTGTATTGATATAGCCGTATTTACCGTCTTCGGCTACTTTTGCAAGACCGTTTTTGAAAACTCCGGCATCTTCATAGCGAATAGGAATCACAATTTTTCCCGTTTGATCAATGAAACCTCTTTTGTTTTGCTGCAATACCAAGGCGTATCCCTCAAAGAAGTCACTTCCGCCATCGTAAGTTGGTGATACAACAACTTTTCCTTCTGCTGTTTTATATCCGACTTTACCGTTTTCGTAAAAGCGAATAAGATTCTGAGAAAACAAAAAGTTAGAGAGGAATAGTGTTAGTACAAATAGTTTATATCTAAACATATTACTGTTGGTTAAATGTTTGTATGGTTGTAGTTGAGCGGTAGGTGTATACAATAGTTATACCGCTCAATTCAATTTCTTGCCTGAAAGCTCAGTATACTATTGACGTTTAATAATGGGATTGGTTGGCTATGAAACATTTATTCTCAACTAGAAAGAGTAAGCTTACCTAATTTACGAACCAACGGTATTGCTGGTTGATTAATCGAAGTAATTAGTTGAGAAGTCAGATCACTTATTTCCCTTTGGCTTTAATAACGATCAGGATAGTGTACATCATAATTTTGAGATCCAAGGCAATGGATCTGTTGCGGAGATACAATAAATCGTATTTCATTCGCTGAATCATTTGATCCACATTTTCGGCATAACCGTATTTTACTTGGCCCCAAGAGGTGATTCCCGGTCTTACGCGTGTGAGGTCCAAAAACTGAGGCTCGCGTTCCACTATCTGATCAATGTAGAATTGACGTTCAGGGCGTGGACCAACCAATGACATGTCACCGATCAACACATTGAAGAATTGAGGGAGTTCATCCAATCGCGTTTTACGCATGAATCGCCCCATTTGTGTAATGCGTGGATCGTGAGAACTGGATAGTTGAGGACCTGCTTTTTCAGCGCCCACATACATGGTACGAAACTTCACTATTTTGAATCCTTTTCCATGAATGCCAATGCGTTCCTGAAAGAATAACACCGGACCTTTTGATGAAAGTTTCACGGCAATGGCCAATCCGATATAAATTGGGATAAGTAAAACAATGGCAATGAGTGAAAGAAAAATGTCCATGAAGCGTTTCAAAAAGCGTTGCCATGAAGGCATTACTTCCGCATTTACTTCCATCAATAACGCTCCGAAGATGTTGTTGAGTTTTACCGATCCGGAAAGGATATCGTACATGTCCGGTAAAATCTTGATGACCACTTTTTCATTGTTGATTCGTGAAATGACACTGCGCAACCGTTCATGTTCGGTACTTTCCAGCGCAATAATCACTTCTTCAACCCGGTGTTCCTGAATGACAGAAGAGAGCTGATCTACATGCCCTAAATACGGTAATTTATCTTCCAGCAGCTTGTCAATTCCATTGAGATTCACAAAACCGATAAACTGATTTCCACCACCTTTGGGTAATTGCATGATTTCATTGTAAATACCAACTGCTTTTTCAGATCCGCCGATCAGCAAGGTTCTGAAACCGTCGGCTTTTAAGTGAATGCGTTTTACCTGAATACTTACAAAAATCAAACGCACCACGATGGTCAACCCGAAATGAAGCAAAGCCAGTGACACAAGTGATTGATAGTAGGTTTTGTAATTGATTACTTCATCATCAATCAGCAGGAGGAAAAACAAAATCACCGAACCGAAAACGGTAGCAAAGGCGGTAAGCGAAAGTACTTTTAGTCTGTAAAGTCTGCGTATGTCAGCGTAAGTTCCCTGAATGGCATACAATAACAACCACAAAACAGGTACCAATGCTATTCCGTAAAGAAACGTGTCGTTTACACTGAATGGTTCCGATTCAATGCTGGTTTTTCGGTAATAGTAGAACAAGGCCCACGATAAGCATGCCGTAATCCAATCACCAAAAAGGAAAAGAAGTCGCAGTAAAGGACGTTGCATCAAAAACGATTAGAAATGAACGACTTTAATGTTGTCAATGTAAATATCCGACTGAGAACTTCCGTCTTCAATAACAGCTCTGAAGTATTGTTTGAAATATTCCGCAGATGAAGAATTGGAAACTATTTCTTTCAGATCGATGTAGATTTTTTTCCAAACGTTTGAAGATGCATCCTGGGCATTGAGCAGGATGTTTGGGTTTTGTTTGATATCATTACTTGAAATACCTAGCACTCCCGTTAATAAACTATTCGAGTTTCGGTAATCAATTTCAAGATAAACTTCCGCACCACTTTGCGGTAACACTTGGTTTTCAGTTGTGTAAGCTAACCAAAGTGAATCGGATGAAGTAAAATGTACCCAACCGTAGCTGTTTCCCGAATTGAGCGCAATAGCAGGATCATCATTGAGGGTAAGTGTTGCGGTTGAAGTAGGATCTGTTTCCAATTGTACCTGAGAAGGTGATTCAAAGTCTTCGATCCAGAATTTCACGTTGTTGTAATAACGCGTTTTCATCGGAATGGTGTAGGTTTCGCCTTCAGCCAAATCCATTTGTAATTCAATGGGTTCAACAAACGGATAAATCTTTTTTGTGGCTGCAATTCCATTGTTACGAACAGCAGGGTAGAGCTGAATTTTCACATTTCCTGATACCAATACCGGTATTTTGCATGGAAGCTCGAACACACCGATGATTTTATTGTCTACATATACCCAAACATCACTCAGGTTTTGTGTTAACTGTCCGGCATCGTCAACTTGTGTCGGATTGGCTTCCAATACCCACTTATCAAGCGACAACCAAACCGGTTTAGGATTGTTTCGTACGCAAGAAGATAACAATAACGCACCAAAAAAAAGTATGGAGATATATTTCATAGAGTAACAGTCTTACTTTCCTAAACGCAAAGTTACATTAAATATTGTCGCCAATTTTAGGTAACACCTTTTCATGTGAGACTACTTAGCTGTATTGGGCTTTGAGCGAGGAAACGGGAACATTGAGTAAGTGATTGGAGAACCAAATACCATCTCAAAAAGCACTACGTATCGTACGATTGGTTACTCCAACTGCATTTACTTTTAAGCGTTCAGTAATTATAGTGGCCAATTCCATCGACCTGCAAGCGTCTTCAATACTCACCACGGGTGTTGAATTGGTGCGAATAGCTGTGGCAAACGAATGGAGTTCTTCGCGCATGGCATTTGATGAAAAAATAACGGGCTTTTCAATACTAAAAGGTGTGTTTTTTTCCAACGCTTGTAAAGCGCTTGTTTGGTGAATGATTTCTACTTCTTTGTCTAAAAAATCTACCGTAATGCTCGCGTTTCGTTGAAAGAATTGCGCTTTGCGGACATTGGTTTTAGAAATGCGCGAAGCGGTAATGGTTGCTACACATCCGTTATCGAATTCAATGCGTGCGTTTGCAATATCAGGTGTGGTACTCATTACAGCAACACCATTGGCAACCACGCGTTTTACGGTTGATTTTACAACACTCAATACGATATCCAAATCGTGAATCATCAAATCAAGTACAACCGAAACATCACTTCCACGCGAACTAAATGGTGCTAAGCGCTGCATTTCAATGTGCATTGGTCGGTTGATGTGCGGTAATGCACCTACAAAAGCCGGATTGAAGCGTTCCACATAACCGATCTGAACCTGTACACTTGCTTCTGAAGCCAGTTGTAGTAGTTTTTTTGCCTGCTCTACGGTTTGTGTAATCGGTTTCTCGATAAACACATGTTTACTGCGTTTGATGGCAGTGGAAGCTAACTCAAAATGTTGAGAGGTGGGTGCAACAATATCAATGCAATCGCACAAATCAATGAGTTCGTTTACATCAAAAAAGCGTTTGAGCCCGAATTGTTGCTGAATACGTTGAGCGTTGGCATCTGATGGATCAACAAAACCGACAATTTCGTAGTCGGATGAAAGCTCTTGCAATAGCCGCACATGTACCGCTCCCAAATGCCCAACTCCAAAAATCCCGATCTTCAACATATAGTTTGCTATTATCAAAACAAATGTAGGTGAATGAAGGATCGCTAATCGGAGAGACATCAGCAGTTTTCAACAACGATTGTTTAGTTGGCGCACCAAAAAGATCGAATTATGAAAGAATTCACCGCCTTGTAACAAACTATTCATCAATAAGATATTTCTTTTTTTAAATAAAAGTTCGCCAAAAAGTTTGATTTCGCTTTTGAAATGCGATAAATCTCTTATATTTGCACCTGCTAAGCTGAAAAGTTAGCACAACTATGGTGGTTGTAGCTCAGTTGGTTAGAGCATCGGTTTGTGGTACCGAGGGTCGTGGGTTCGAGCCCCATCTTCCACCCCAAAAAAAGAGAGTGCGTAAGTACTCTCTTTTTTTTATCTCATTCTTTCCCGATTGCTATCGGGACTGATTCTCATTGGATCATGAAATATCGTAGATGAAAATCATGATTAATGCCCATCACCCCGTAGGGCAATGTCATTAAGTTAAGCACGAAAGAATGATTAGATCACGAAAACAACCATTTTTCAAAATAGAATAATAAAAGCA
>JBILJP010000245.1:0-7965 GCA_044377135.1 Fluviicola sp. | reverse complement strand
CCATTGTTGTTTGTGTGGTTGGTAGAAACAGTTGTTTGCGAAAGCACCCAACTTGAAACGAAGCCACAGAAAACAACTAAGAGTAGTTTTAATCTCATAAGCATTATTTTTTAGTTAAATTCAGCTACAAAATTACATTAAATTAAAGTGAACAGGTGGTTCTTTTTTAAATCCTAGGTTTGAATGATCAAATATGAGTTCTCAAATATCAAATGGGATAAACGGTTAAAAAACACCATGAAAAGCATAGTTGAAGAGTGGATGGCTTCATGAATTCGTTTATCTTCGCGCTGTGAATACGGATTTGACAAACAAAACAGCCTTGGTGTGCGGGAGTACGCAAGGAATAGGTAAGGCGGTTGCTATGGAACTCGCTAACCTTGGAGCGACTATTGTATTAGTTGCGCGCAATGAAGAAAAATTAAAAAGTGTTGCTCAGGAGCTTCCCTGTAACCACCATCAAAATCACCGGTATTTAGCGGTTGATTTTACTGACATTGTTGCGGTGAAAAATAGACTTTCAACATTTGTTGATGCGGGCAATAAAGTGGATATCCTGGTGAACAATACTGGTGGACCGAAAGGCGGCCCTATTCTAGACGCCGACATTTCCGAATTCATCGATACTTTTAATCAGCACCTTGTTTGCAATCATTTGTTGGTTCAGGCGTTGGTTCCCGGAATGAAAGAGTTAGGCGGGGGAAGAATCATCAATATTATTTCAACGAGTGTAAAACAGCCTCTTCCCAATTTAGGGGTTTCTAATACAATTCGTGGAGCTGTTGGAAATTGGAGCAAAACATTGGCTACCGAACTAGGTCAGTTTAACATTACTGTTAATAATGTACTACCGGGAGCTACCAATACCATTCGTTTGCAAAGTATTGCCGAAGCAAAATCAGGGAAGACAGGTGAAACGGTTTCAGCTATATTTGATGAGATGGCACATGAATCACCAATGAACCGTATTGCTCAGCCCGAAGAAGTTGCTGCAGCAGTTGCTTTTCTGGCTTCTCCGGCAGCTAGTTATATCAACGGAATCAATATTCCAGTTGACGGAGGAAGAACAAAATCATTATAAGAAAAGAGGATTATCTTAGTAAGATAACGTGACCGTAAATCGTTTCTTCAATATTGGAGCGCGTTACGTATGCTATTTTGTAGGTATAGGTTCCGTCTGGACATGAAAGACCTTTGTAGGTTCCGTCCCAGCTGAAATCTACAGCGTCTGATGTATAGACAACTTCTCCCCAACGGTTAAACACCCATACTTCTAACTTGGAAACATTTATCGTGCTGGCGTCGAACACGTTGTTGAAGCGATTGCCATCTGGAGTAAATGCATTCGGAACATACACCCAATACTCTTCTAAAATTGTAATTGGTTTCGAAACAGTGTCTTTACAACCCAATTCATTCGTTGCGATGAGCGTTACTAAATAAGTACCGGGAACATCATACGTATTATTCGGATGAACTACAGTTGATTGTTGTCCGTCGCCAAATTCCCACTGATAAGAAACACTTCCGAGCGATGTGTTTTGGAACGTGATCGGCAAGTCTTCAAACAATGTATGACTCGAGATATTAAAATCTGCAATCGGTTTAATTACTGTCACAGTTGTTGAACCGCTTACCGTGAATGTTTGACATTCGTCTGAAACAATAACCGTATAAGTTGTTGTGGTTTCAGGTGCAACGGTAACTGATGGAGTTGTTTCACCTGAATGTGGCCACAAGTAATAATACTGACCGTATCCTCCGGTTGCTGTAACGGATAAAGTTACAGGTTCGAAAGGACAAATTGTAGCTCCGGAAGACATTGTCAACACCAATGGCGGACTGGTGATGGTGTAATTAATGGTAACTGTTTCCGATTCGCCACATTGATCAGTCACTAATATGGTATAAGAAGTGCTACTTGAAGGAACTACAACTGTTGTGGAGTCATTATCAATAGTCGCACCACTTGCATCTGTCCACACATACGTGAAGTTTCCTGCTCCGCCTGAAGGTGTAACAACCAATGTTGCCGGCACGTAAGGACAAATTTCAACGATATCCGGCGTTGTTGTTAGTGTTAACGGCTGATAAATAGGAACGTTAACGGTTACGGATCCGTTTGCGGTTTCTCCTAAACAATTGTCGGTAACTGCAACGGTATACGTTTGTGAACTTGATGGTGAAACAAATATGGAACTTGTGGTTTCAGTGGTACTCCATAAATAAGTGTAAGGACCTACGCCACCGGTAGCATTTGCGATGAGCTCAACTGGTTGACCGGGACATACCACAGCAGGACTTTGAACAGTAACCGCAACTGGTTGCAGATCATTGATTTTCAAGTTTACTTCTAACGGATTGGTATTACCGCAAGGATCAGGAACGTCAAAGGTCATGTTTAATGTTTCTATTCCTTCTGCTAAACCGTCGGAGAACGCATTTAATGTAAATTGTAACGTAGTTTGTCCGGCAGCAAATGTAACACTGTTTGGGATGTTCGTATAATCGACACCTTCGGTAGCTGTACCCGACACGTTTATTGGAATGGTGAGTGGTGCAGCGGCATTGTTGGCACCGCGAGTTAATGTAACTGTTGTAGTAACGCAACCTTCAGCCATCGTTTCGCCATCATTGAAAGCGTCGTATGACATTGCGTAATCAACGGCAACAGGAACTTTAGACGTTAAACTGTTGGCTTCAAGAAAAATTCCCGAATCGAGAATTCCATCACCTGCATCTGCAATTGAAATGACAAGGTGATACGTCTGTCCGCATTGTACTTTTGAAACAGCTTCCAAAACTCTGGTGAAACCATCGTATTGAATGTACGTATTACTTCCATTATACGGACTGTTATTACCATTGCCGTTGTAGACATAGTAAGCACAGTTGGTGCATGGACCGGAATTACCTGATCCGTTGTTAACGTTGTTGATCGCTACGGCAGCACCGTTTGGTAACCTGGCAATATTTTGCAAACCGGAGATACCGGGACCGGAAATAAAGAATGCAAAAACATCGTTAAACGTGGAACCTACATATTCCGGGTATTCTTCCGAACCAAAAACATATTTAAAACGAACGGTATCCGAATAAGGAACAAAATCGAATTCCAGAATAGCTGTATTATACGTTTGTGTTCCGCCGATGAGATTGGATAATTGACTGTAACCACCCATGCCGTTATCTACACCGGAACCGCTTGAGTTATTCGGACCTTGAGGACCGTCTCCGTTGTTGTAGATCGTACCGGTTGTCATGACAATTCCGGTAGCAATTCCCAGATTAGTGCCTGTGGCGTCAAAAAAGCCGATTGCATTGGATGTGCCCGAGTAATTGATGTTTGAAACCGTAACTCCGGGACCTAATAATACATTCTGCACTAGTTGTCCGGGGGACATGGAACTAGTTGTCAGCTGCGACCAAACACATGCAGGAAAAAAAAGGAATATGAAAAACCAACCTCTCATAACTCTTAAACGTAAAAAAAATCGTTTCGTTGTCGCAACACTTACAAATAATGAACCAATTTCTGATTTCACTGATTCAATGGTAAAAATTAGTAAATAAATGGTAGTAATAAGCTGAATAAACGGAAATTAACACAAATTGGTTACGAATTGTCTAAAACATCACCTAAATCGGATAGCCTTGGCAGGTGAAATACGCGTGATGACAATAGAAGGAATCAATAATGCTAACACACAAATCACTAAAGTTAAACCGTTTAGCACAATCAGTTTAAACGGATCAAGGTAAATAGGAACTTGTGTTAAGTAATACACTTTCGGATCCAATTTCAAGATACCGAATTGAATCTGAAGCAGACTCAATCCAACTCCTATGAGGTTCCCCCAAATCATTCCTTTTAAGATCAATCGACCACCTTGAACAACAAATAATTTTTGAATGGTCCAATTGTTGGCGCCAATCGACTTCATTACACCGATAAAATTGGTTCTCACCAAAATCATTACCAACAAAGCCGAACCCATATTAATGATTCCGATAATGAGCATCAGAATTAGAATAATAGCCATGTTGAGATCCAGGAAGCCAAGCCAGACAAATAATTCCTTCTGGTGATCTTTAATGCTTCGTACTTCCAGCTGCGCTTGAGATTGATTGGTAAAATGAACTGTTTTGGAGAGTTTGCGTTTCATCTCATCCAGGTTGTTCCAATCATCCACCATTAATTCGTAGCTACCAATGTAATGTTGTGAACTTCCCTTTCCCGGAATGCTATGCACAGTAAGTGTTTTACTTCCTGCATCCAAGCTGAATTTGTAGCCTTCATCGTCCAAATAAGTACGAGGTAAAATACCATCTTCTAAATGGTAACTGCAAGGAGCGGTTTTGTTTCCGGTAATTTTAATGTGAAGATAGGCTGTATCTGCAATGGCAGTTTCTCCCAAAGGAGCGTCGACACTTCCAACCGGTTCATTTAATTGCGACCAATAATCGGCTGCGATGAGTCGAATAATCGTGTCTTTGGTGGGACACATGGTAAAGCCTTGGTATTGCTCAAATCCTTTTCCCCAATCATAACGGTGATTCCCGTTTCCGCCGGTTACATCGGCTCGGATAATGATTTCGCCACTAGCCAAGGTGTCATCAATCGAAATGGAAGCTTGAATTCCCCAATCGTTGAGTCGTTGCAGTTGACTTAGGTTACAAAAAATGATTTCCTTGTCGAAATCTTCCAAACCGGTTTCATAAATGCCTACGATCTTGAAGTTGCGTAGAATGGGTTGCTGTTTCACGAAATACGCTTTCGCAGTATCGCCTAATGTATAATGTAAATCGTTGCAAATTCGCTTGGAAATAAGAATTTCCTCCGAGTTCGGATTGCTGAAATCAGGAAGACGTCCCGACTTCAAATGCGCTTTCATAAACGTCCAGTCGTATTGCTGATTAACACCTTTTAACACAATGCCTAAAATTTCGCGTTGTTCTTCGGTTGATACCGATTGAAACAAGGCAGCTTTGTAAGCAACAGGTTGTATGTGCGTTACGCCCTTTACCGCGCTAATCATCTCTGCAAAAGTGGCATCGTATCGGAAAGGGGAACTTTCTTGAAAGGAGGATTCACCACGGTTTTGAATGGAAATATGTGAGCCGAAACCTATAACTTTGTGGCGCACTTCTTGCTGGAATCCATCAACGACAGCTATTGTAATAATATTTACTATCATTGCAAGCGCAATACTAATAGTGGCTATACGCGTTATAGGTCGTGCAACTTTTTTACCCTTGTCCGCCTGGTTGGCAGGATCAATGTGCTGTTTTTGAAGCTTACGAGCAATGAAAAATGTAAATTTCCACGAACCATTCATACGGGCACGAAAGTACGGAAAGCTTTTGTGCTTGAAAAGCCTTTTGGTGCTTTTCCTTGCGAGTTGTGGATCGCACAGAGCTGTGGAAGAAAAAAATGAGATTCCTGTTCAGTTTGAAGAACAGATTATTCACTCTCACGAAGAAGAAATTCGCGAGCAGGAAGTGAGTCGTGCCAAAATGCCTGATCTTTTATTAGGGAATGAGCGCATGCCTTTATACCTGGATTCTCTTCGCGGAAGAAGAGTTGCTATTGTGGCCAATCAATCATCATTGGTAGGTGATCGCCATTTAGTAGATACCCTTCTTTCTTTGGGAATTCAAATTCAAAAAGTATTTGCTCCTGAGCACGGATTTAGGGGAACTGCTGATGCCGGAGAAAAAATTTGGAGTCATACCGATCCGGTAACGGGTTTACCGATTGTTTCACTTTACGGGCACAATAAAAAACCACGCGCCGATCAGTTGTGGGATGTGGATGTGGTGTTGTTTGATATTCAAGACGTCGGAGTTCGATTCTACACCTACATTTCTACCTTGCATTATGTAATGGAAGCGTGTGCGGAAAACAAAAAACCGATGATTGTGTTGGACAGACCCAATCCGAATGCGCATTATGTAGACGGACCTATTCGCGAGCCAGAACACACTTCTTTTATAGGTATGCATCCTGTTCCGATTGTGTATGGAATGACCATCGGTGAATATGCTTTGATGGTAAACGGTGAATTTTGGTTGCACGACGATGTGGTTTGCCAGTTGTATATTGTGCCATGTAAAAATTACAAGCACAAAATGAAATACGAAATTCCGATTGCACCTTCCCCCAACCTGAAATCGGATTTGGCGATTACGTTGTACCCGAGTTTGTGCTTTTTCGAAGCAACTACCGTAAGCGTAGGCAGAGGAACCGATCGACCGTTTGAAATGTACGGGCATCCGCTGTTTAAAAAGACCGATTATTCATTTACACCGGTGCCGACTGCCGGAGCAAAGCAACCTTTGTGGGAGAACAAGTTGTGCAACGGTTACGATTTGGCAAGCGTTCAACGCAAACGCGCCTACGAGATTAATCTTTCCTGGCTGTTGAACGCACGCGATCAGTTGGGAGACAGTCTTCGCTTCATTGATCAAAAGAACTTTTTCGATCGTTTGGCGGGAACGTCGGTATTGCGTAAACAATTGGCAGACGGACTCAATGCCGCAGACATCAAAGCTACCTGGAAACCCGGATTGGATCAATTTTTACTGATCCGCAAGAAGTATTTGATTTACGATTGAGTTTCTACCTTTCGGGCGCCTTCCAACACGGTCTCTTTCATCGATTCCATGTAATCGCTTAATTTCTTCAATAGTACTGGATCTGAAGTCCCCAATATTTTAGCGGCTAAAATACCAGCGTTTTTTGCTCCGTTAATAGCAACAGTTGCTACCGGAATTCCGTTCGGCATTTGAACGATAGAAAGCAAACTGTCCCATCCGTCAATAGAATTGCTTGATTTGATAGGTACTCCGATAACAGGAAGCGGTGTAAGCGAAGCGGTCATACCTGGCAAGTGTGCAGCACCTCCGGCTCCGGCGATAATTACTTTTAATCCACGGTCGGCAGCTGTACGTGCGTATTCAAACATACGTTCGGGTGTTCGGTGAGCAGACACAATTGTAAGCTCGTAAGCAATTCCGAATTCTTTTAGCAAATTTGCTGCTTCTTGCATAATTGGCAGATCTGAAGTGCTGCCCATAATGATTCCTACCATGAGTGATTCTTTTGGCAAAGGTAGTATTTTGTCGGAACTCAGGTTCACAAAGCGGATTGTGTTGAAAGTACCCGTATGATGATTGAAGGAAGTCGTTTTTCCATTATATCTTGTATTTTTGCGCCTCACAACAGCTTGCATATGAAACTATTGTTTTCAGTATTGACCCTTTTACTGTGTTTCTCTTCTTTTATTCCCGGTTCTGTAAACGCACAGTCTACTATGTTCTCGGAAAATTTTGAAGGGTTGAATTCATGGCAACTTTCCGGACCTTCCACTCCTAATAGCTGGATTGTCAATACTTGTGCAGGAAATGGAATTGCTCAACCGGGAACATCTTCGGCTTATATAAGTTCGGGCGGTGCGATTGCCGGTTGCGGACCAACGGGTTCGGAACATTACGGATACGTGAATGCCAGCTCAGGATCGCAAGCAGTTGTATTGTACAAAACGGTTCATAACACGTGTTTTTCTTCATTGGAGGTTACGGCAGACTTGATGATTGACGGAACAGCAGGTCAGGATTTTCTAGAGGTAGTTTACAGTACCAATAACGGAGCAAGCTGGATTCCGGTATCGGGTCAACTAACGGGGATTTCAGCTTGGCAAACACTCAGTTATGTTCTTCCCGGAGCATTAAACAATACCAGTTTTTGGTTGGGTTTCCGGTTTACGTATGACAATGCTACCATTACAGGTTTTCCTGCTGCAGTAGATAATGTGTTGTTGGAAGGAATCACTGCCGATGTTACCAATCCAACGGCTGTTTGTCCGGCTAATTTTACCATTTATGCCAACAGCTCTTGTGTGGCAACCGTGCCTGATTTACCGCCATCGGTAACAAAAAGCGATAACTGTACAGCTGCAGGTG
>JBILJP010000244.1:0-7985 GCA_044377135.1 Fluviicola sp. | reverse complement strand
TTCACCGGCATTCACAACAGCTGGAAAACAATTGCTCGCACCATCAAAATTAGGTTCAATAATACGGGCTACTTCATTGTATACCATTTGGGCAGCTGGCACTGGGTCAGGTAACAACTCAAATCCATCCATGTCTACATCTGTACCGGCAAAATAATTAACCTGGTCATATTCTGGTGTAGTTCCGGTTACATTGTTTTCAGATAATACAATTGCCATCTTATAATTGGAATTGGCTGCATCTTGGAAAGTAGCAGTAGCAGAAACTTTTAATAATCTTGAGCTCGGATTAAACGTTGCACCATTCACAAGCAATGCTGTTGGAGCTATCTGAATACGCTCTTTGAAATCATTTTCTATCGTAACTGATCCAGCATTAACTCCAGGTAAACGATCAACCAATGCAGTTGGATAACCTGAAACAAGTGTTGCTAATGCAGCGTTATATTCAGTATTAACCATCGGATCATTGTTATGCACTGCCACCCCTGTCCAATAAGAACCGAAATTTTCGTGCATGTACTTCATTCCAACTGTTCCACGCGGACAAAAACCACACCAAGTTCCTGTTCCTTCTTCTGTAAACACCATTTTACCGGCTGCAGCTGTTACGATATTTGGAGTAACTGAATATGAATTGTTTGAAGTAACGTTATCAATCGTGCCGTTTACATTCATAATTGTTGCATCTACTGATAAGACATTCCCTTCAACACACGTATAAGTACCAGTTGTAAAATCTAACCATGTATATGCACCAGGTTGGAGATTCAGATTGGTGAAATTTTGAGAAATCGTTTGATTGTTATAAACTACATCAACGGTTGCGCTATTAATTACATCAACACCGAAATTTCCTAACCGAACAGACGGTGCTACCGTTTCTCCTGTTAATGTTGGCCCATTTAAACTCACATCAGCCAATGCTCCATCAAGGGTATTGACCACATTACCCGAAAAACTAATATTCACGTCATCAACATAAGTTGGACCAACAGAATTAGCCGGACAAAAGAGTGTCATTGTGTTAAACCCTTCAACTTCGTTCATAGCAAATGTACCAATTAAATTATTGGAAAGAGTAAAAGTCCACTGTTTGGTAATCAAATTTGCTTCAAGTACAAAATCTACCCACTCATTGGCCGGATTTGCGCCATCCTGAATAACAGTTTGAAAAGTCAACAAGTTTGTTCCCATAAAGGTTCCTGTACCATTACCATTGTACAGAAAAAAAGACAAAGAATCGTCCGGAGCTACCAAAGAAGACGTAAAAGACAATCCAACAAAAGAAGTAGGCGTTACTTTATACTTAAATGACACTGTAACAATGGTATCACTAACTGGTGGCGCGAAATTGTATATGAGTTGAGTTCCTTCAGTAGCCGTAGACGTAAACAACAATGAATTTGGCGCAGAAAACGCATCGGCATTGGTGATCAGTGCATCACTAGCTCCACCCGGCCCAGAGTAATTAGTCCAGTCTGGACTTACCACAGTTAAAAAAGAACCAGCCGTATAGCTGTCAAAATTTTGGGAATATTGCGCCTTAACTGAACCAAAAGCAGCAAAGGCTAGGATAAATGAATAAAATTTATTTTTCATGATTTATGTATTTGTTTATAAAATTATTGTAAAGGAAAATTGATTATTAATGTTGAGAGCCTAATACAAATTGAACGATTTACAATGGTCTTAAATAAAGTTGAATCACAAAATTTCCTCTTCCCCAATTATAATTCGGATCAATTGCACTCCACATATTGTAGCGGATTGTATTTATTCCAGATGTAAGTGTTGGTTCTATATAACCATTCAAAGCATAATTTATGGTTACAGGTGCCCCCGTATTGTTCACATAAGTGTCTAAATACTGCGAACTAATGGTTGTCATATTAAACAATGGCGTTCCTGATGGAACAAAGGTCACTTTTCTGGATCCACTTGGCATTTCTATACCGTTACGCAAAGCCCTTACTCCGTAATAAAAACCACCTAATCCTAAAGTTAATCCCATAGGAGTGCTATATGACAAAAGCATTCTGGCTTCATAGTTTGGCGGAATGGTAATTGATAAAGGCATATTCAGATTCAAATTGTCTACAGTAACTCCTTGAGTCACTGTAACATCTACAGGTGCTGTGGTTGTAACAGTGTAAATATCGTTCAATTGCCAACCCACATTTGTTTGGGTAACAAATCGCAACCAGCGTGAACCATCCCAGTAGTAATACCCTTCATCAAAATTGTTTGGATACACTCCACCTACAGCTGTATTGTAAATCAATAATGATACGGTTGGGGTGCCCGTAACAGGGGCAAAGGTAGTGAGACTTGTCAAAGCTACGCGTGGAATAAGAATTCCTTTATTGGCGATATCAACATCCAATGCTGCAGAAGATACCGGTGCGGCACCGGTAGCATTAATACCAACATTTTGTGCATGGGAATTGATAAGCAATAAGCAACCAATTGTTAAGAGAAGAGATTTTTTCATAATAGTAACTTTTTGTTAATTTGAATTTAGTATACAAGATAATTCAAGACTAATATAGAACGGTTTACGTTGGTTTAAAAATCAATCATTGTCTAAATACGCCTTTTTTAGAGGGCTAAAAAAAGGTGTTTAACAACAAAAAATCAACCAAAAAATACTGTATATCAAAAACTTAACGCATATACTTCAATAAACACAAGCTGACTGTGGTGCTATCAATTAATTTTATTGTTTGGTGTTTGATCACATCAATTACTCGGTCTAGATGTTGCTTTTTCAAGACCAAATCATAGTGCTTTAACAACCATAAAAAAAGCAGTTCAACTATCTCTAGTAACATTTTTTATTGCCCTCGTAGATCATGCCGAACTTTGAATCAATCCCAAATCTTGTATAAACCTCAGTTACCCCAATGCCTGTTGAGATATCACTCCAAGTTGTTAGGAACAGCTTTCAAGCATTCAGCGAGGAACTTAGAGCCTGTTTAAATTTCTCGTTTTAATTTGATTCTGCGTCTTTTTGGCTACAAATTCGTTGCATTTTTTCGCCGTAATCACTCCATTATGCCTGTAAAAGGCGTCTCTTTTCGCTCGAAAAAATACGCAATAATCATTCTCAAAGAAGAATTTTAAACAGGCTCTCAGTCTAACCGTTAACTCACCTAAATAACGTGAGTTCGGGATAAGAATTCAGTCAGATCGCTTGAAAATAGTTGGATTCAAGCGAAAAGAACGAGATGTATCGGGATACATTGAGTGCTTTTTCGAGTAGAAGACGGCTGTTTATAAGCGAAAAGCTTATTTTACAAATCCCTAAAACATTCATCTGTGGCGTTGTATTTCTTAGAGATGACTCGCCATCTCTAAGATAAGAAATACGCCTAACATCTGAACATTTTATGAATTTCTGACAGGTATTCTTATCCCGAACTCACGTTAAAATAGTAACAAAAAATGAAGTATATAGAGTAATATGCAATAATGAAATGTTCTTGCTTTTAGAGTTGCATCATTATTAACTCAACGCACTCACTATCAATATAATTATCAACACAAAAAATAACACAAACAGGAATAGAAATGGTCTATAAAAACATATTTTTTAGATAATAAGCAATAAGCAATAATTCAAGTAAACAAATACATTTGATCCACTTGAATGAATTTTTAAATTAACAATTGAGCATTTTTGCCAACGATATATTATCCTCTAAAATAAAGTATAATGAGAAAAATAGTTCAGCTAGCATCCATTTTCAGCTTGTTTTTCATCACCGGGTTAAATGCCCAAGAGAACAGCATGAATCGTCAAAACATGCGCGATGGCGAAACAATTGAATACTGTAAACAACACATTGAATTACAAAAAAAACTCTTAGATTCAGCATTTGCAGTTCAATTTTATGCCAATCAAGCAAAAGCCAATCAGCAAGCAAAATCCAAAATACCAGGCACTGAGAAAGGAATTGTCTATAAGATACCGGTTGTTTTTCATGTTTTGCACAATGGAGGAGTCGAAAACATATCGCGTGATCAAATCTTAGATGCATTGGCGATACTTAACCGCGACTACCGCCTCCAAAATGCAGATGCAGCTAACGTTCACAACGACTTCAATGCAAACAATCCGAATGCTGTTTGCCAACCTACAGATGTAGAAATAGAGTTTGTTTTGGCTACAAAAGCACCCGATGGAACCTGTTTCGGAGGAATAACACGAACCTACAGTCCTATGTCTTATCAAGGTAGCAATGGTGCTCTTCAGGTAGATGCAATTATAGCCGGTAATGATGTGTATCAGGGAGCTTGGCCGGGAAACATGTATATGAACATCTTTGTGTGCGGAGATGTAGGAGGAGCTGCAGGATACACGTTCTTACCTTACGAAGAAGTAGCACAAATGGGGATGTATAACGGAATTCATTTGCTGCATAGTTATACCGGTTCAATTGGAACTTCACAAATTGGCGCAAGCCGGACACTGACCCATGAAACAGCACATTGGTTTAATTTAGAGCATACATGGGGCTATAACAACGCACCAGGTGTAGCTTGTGGCGATGATGATGTGAGTGATACGCCGATAACAAGAGGAGTAACTTCTTGCAGTCTGAACGAAAATTTCTGCGGAGTTCGTGCCAATGTAGAAAATTACATGGACTACTCGTATTGTGGCAAGATGTTTACAGCGGGGCAAGTAGATCGTATGAGAGCTGCGGCAGTTTCAACTACAGGTGGTCGTAATAATTTGTCTACTGCAGAAAATTTAGCAACTGTTGGTGCAGATGGTAATGTATCGTTATGCAAAGTAGATTTTACCACATCGAAAAACGGGCTTTGTGCCGGAGAATCAATTCAATTCAATGATGTTTCTTACAATGGCATTGCAAGCAGGACTTGGACATTCGAAGGGGGAACACCTGCAACTTCCACAAATCAAGATCCAATAATCACCTACAATACTCCCGGGGTTTACACAGTAACACTTACCGCTTCTGATGGAATCTCAACCGAAACGGAAACAAAAACCAGCTATATTCACGTTTTTCAAGCAGCAGAAACATTGCCCTTTTTTGAAGGTTTCGAAGGAATATCCAATTTAGATCAATCTGAACGGTGGTTGATATACAATGCCGGCGAAAACAATGAATGGTCTATCAACAATTTGGCAAGTCATTCAGGATCACAATCCGTAAGACTTGAAAATTTTGATCAAAGTGCCGGAAACTTGGATGAACTAAGTTCAACAACCATTGACCTATCAAACGTAAGTGCGCAAACCGGAGCAACACTTTCTTTTCGTTTTGCGCATCGTAAACGATCTGCTGACAATACTGAATATTTGAAAGTATATTTTTCTAATGATTGTGGTGAAGATTGGGTTTTACGAAAAACACTTGTTGACAATACACTTTCTAACCTTATAGACACCACTTCTTGGGTACCGGAAGCATTGGATTGGAAAACCGTTCACGTGACGAATGTAACATCTGCTTATTGGGTGGATAATTTTCGATTCAAATTCCGATTTGAAAGTGACGGAGGTAATAATCTGTACCTGGATGATATCAATATCTATCAAGGAGCTCCATCAGATGATATAATTGCAGCAGGAATAAGCGAGCAAGAACAGCTTCAAAACATCTCTTTATTCCCCAATCCGGCAGAAAAAGAAATTGCGCTTGCATTCAAATCTCCTGCTAAACAGCATGTAGTTGTTTCAATTTGTGATGTGTTAGGCAATGTTATTACAAATCACGCTGTAGAAGCCAATGAAGGTGAAAACACGCTTTTTTTAACTACAGAAACACTTGCCGGTGGCATTTATATGATCACTTTTAACGGTCTTACAACCAAACAAAATCTTCGGTTCATAAAAAATTGAACGTTTAAAGTTGTTGAAACCGGTTAATTGTTAAACACAGTTTGACTTAAAAAAGCTTAACAAAATAGAATTCCGGATTGGGGCGATAGGTACGAGTTAGTTTTAGCAGAGTTATAACCCAATTTTAGATAAAACTATCACTCCATCCGGAATTTTATACCCGCTGTTAACGTAAATTCCAGATAAGAATTCACGTTAACTAGTTTTTCGGAGTTGGTATTAGTAGAAAGCAGGTTTTAGCAGTAACCGTATAGTACAACTACTAGTACCCTCCGAAATACTTTACTTGGATTCAGGCAATTAGAATATATAAATGACTTAAACAGTTTTTCGGAGTCGGTGATGGTAGAATGGTAGATTTAACAGGCTTTCATTATAATGTAACTA
Source organism: Fluviicola sp. (assembly GCA_044377135.1). Lineage (GTDB taxonomy): Bacteria > Bacteroidota > Bacteroidia > Flavobacteriales_D > Crocinitomicaceae > Fluviicola. Next base: position 1,720 of record JBILJP010000244.1, on the reverse strand, counting down.
CCAACACCCTCCGGAATTCTTAATAACCTATCTGAATACTCTTCTGGTGGTTCCGTCTTCATACAGCAGAATAACCATTCCGCCAGTTTCCGGAGGTACTTCTTGACCAAGTGTATTGTACACTTTGGAAATTTTTCTGCCTGAATTGTGATTATCCACGGCAATCAACTCAAAAAACTCAACGTTTCCGTTATAGTCTGTTTGACTCAATCTATAATAATTGATCACATCCGGTGCAAAACCAACATCTTCAAATTCATACTCAACAGGGATTACCGAATTCTCAGAACCTGCTTGCTGATTGACAATCGTCCAATTGGAAACATCCGTTGATCGTTCAAGTGTAAAATGGTCATTCTCTCGTTCGCTAGCCGTTTCCCACTTCACCACATTACTATTGGTTGGTCGGCGGTAATTGGCCATAAATTCAACCAATTCTATTGGCAACACGATCGGAGTACAATTCAAGGTAGCTCCGGCAGAAAAGGTCCAGTCTAAGGTAAACGGTGTAGAATTGGCAGTGAAATTATCAATGAGCATAATGTATGTCTGACCTGCAACCACATTAAGCGGCATCACCCAACGATCACCACCCGCACCTTCACTCACATCACTCACCGCACTCGGACCACAGGGGAACAACCCTAAAAATCCGCATCCGGAAGAAGTTCCGGCATTCATAGCTGCCATACCGGTATTACCTGTAGTTGCAGAATAAGAACATCTAACCGGCGCTCCTAAAGCATTGCAATTTCCGGTAGCCCAAATGGCAAAGTCATAATCAACCGACGTGGTAATGTTCAGTGCAACCGTACCTGAAGTAACGGGCTGGAAATAATACCACGACGATTGGTGCTCAACTGAAAGACAACCTTGATTGCTGGCATTGAGTTCCTGAGTTGAACCGGCACCGGCACTGTTTCCGCTAAAGGCCACATCATTACAAACCTGAGTGGCTGTGCTACAATTATTGTTTTGACCGAATACGATGACTGATACACCGAGAATGCTAAGAACTAGTACTAATTTTTCCATCACTTCTCAGGTTTAGATTCAACAACAGGAATTCGATTAAAACCGATTAACGCTAACCCGTTAGCAACAAGAACTGCTTCCAATTCTTCTTTTGTAACGGCAATTTCAGAGACAAAATCGAACTGATCGACACCATCTATAAATGTTGGGAAAAATCGAAATGGTACTTCTACCGTATTGAATACCGGACGCAGTACATCCGTTACCATCTTGGCATCAGCAAGATCCGAAACATCTTTTAACTGAAATTGATAGCGAAATTCTTGTCCGAATGCAACAGATTCGCTTGATAAGAATAACGTGAAAAGAACAATCAAAAGCATGATTCTTTTCGTGATTTTTTTGAATACAGAGCTTTCAGGAACAGAACAAACGGTTAGTGCATTATCCAGAAAGACCTCATTTGAAGCTTTCATATTAGTAGTAATAAAGTAAGTACGCGTCAAATAGACGGTATTCATTCGTATGAAGATCGCTTAAACAGACAAAATAGCTGTTTAAACTAACATTTATGCATATTCGTCGAACATCAATTAAATAGACTACTTAAAATCAATAGGTTAAAAACAATTTTGTAAACATAAAAAGCTTTACCATTGCATCTCAATGAAAAAACACAGCTCATTCGATCTTTGATGCTGGCGAAACAAGCTGATTTCTTGACTGATTTCTTGGGAAATTGCCA
>JBILJP010000243.1:0-7993 GCA_044377135.1 Fluviicola sp. | reverse complement strand
GGAAAAACGGTGTTGTACGGTTGTCTCGACTGGGGAAGCGGTCATGTGGCACGTTCCATTCCGTTGATGCAACAATTGTTGTTTCAGGGCAATCGGTTAGTGGTGCGTTGTACAAAAGAGCAACAACACGTCTTTGAAACGTATGCCATTCAGGCTGAATTTATTCCTGCAACGGCTTTTGCATTTCAGTTTAGAGGCGATGGCAATTTTACCCGTGAAATGCTACGCAATGCTTTAGGATTTCGGAAAGCAGCAACTATTGAACGCGCGGAAACAGAGACATTGGTTTCAACGTACGAAATTGATGTGATTGTTTCGGATCATCGATATGGACTGGTTTCGGAAACAATTCCTTCCGTTTTTGTGACGCACCAAGTGCAATTGCCTCCGGGTTCCGGTTTTTTGGCTCAATGGATACACCGCAAATGGATGAACCGGTTTTCTGTTTGTTGGGTGCTGGATGATCAGAAAGACAGATTGGCCGGAAAGTTAAGTGAACTTCCTAAAAGAACAGAAATCGACTTTCAGTTCATTGGACATTTCTCGCGGTTTAGTGCTTCAGAGATCAATGAACTTCCGGATACTGTAGTTGGAATTGTGAGCGGTCCTGAACCGTATGCAAAACAGCTTTTTGATTTGCTTTTAAAGCAAGCAGTGCCTGATAAACGTTCCTGGACCATCGTTTCACCAGCTTATGAAGTAACGATCATTCCGCCTCATGTTCGTTTGATTCATAATGACTGGAAAGCCGCCGACGAAGCTATTCTGAAAGCATCTCTGATCATTTCTCGCAACGGTTATTCTACCTTAATGGATTTAAAAACACTGAGCAAACCTGCAGAATTGATTCCGACGCCAGGACAATTGGAACAGTTGTATTTGCAGGAAATCAACGACAATCCATTGTGGAACTATCCGAAGAAGATTCAGTGATTTATTCCGGACTAACGTTATTTAATCTGAATTCCCCGCGATGATACCAACGTATTGGCTCCGCCTTTGAAACGGTCTAGTGAAAAGGTAAAGGTGCTTCCGATTCCAACGGTACTGCGAACAGAAATGGTTTGATTGTGCGAATCCAGGATGTGTTTTACGATGGCCAATCCTAATCCCGAGCCACCTTCGTTGCGATTTCTGCTTTTTTCAATGCGGTAAAAACGTTCAAACAGGCGGGGAATGTGTTTGAGGTCAATTCCCGGGCCGTTATCAGAGATTTCAATCGTTACGATATCATCCACATCATAAAAACGCACTAAGGTTTCACCGCCGTCATTACCATAGGTAATAGAATTTCCAATGAGATTGGTAAACACTTGCGCAATTTTTCCGCGATCTGCTTTTACCATCAAGGCATTGTTGTATTCTTTCGAAAAACGCACCGAAATACCTTTTTCCTGGGCTTTCATTTCAAAGCTTTCAATCACTTCGCGCGCCAGATCACGTATATCAAACGGACGAATCTCGAGTTTTAATTCGTTGACTTCCAGTTTGGTCAATTCGTCCAAATCTTCCAAAATGTGCGTCATGCGATCAATTGCTTTTGCCGCTCGTTCTAAGAAGATACGATTGACTTTGTCATCTTCCAGACCGCCTTCCAATAGCGTTAGTACATAACCCTGAATGGAGAAAACCGGGGTTTTTAATTCGTGCGCCAGGTTTCCAAGAAACTCACGACGAAATTTGTCTTGTTCTTTCAGCTGAACAATTTCGGTTTGTTTTTCTTCGGCCCACTCTTTCGTGTCCAATTCAGCTTGTCCGATGATGTCGTCGGTCATGGTCATGATGAAACTATCACCTCCCGTCATTTTTCCTTTGCGAATAGATCGATACAGGATTTTTAGACGCTCGTGAATAAAACGCTTCACCAAAAAGTAAAAAACCAGGAAAGCTCCAATCCCTATTCCAAATGGAAAGGCAATAAAAGACCAACCCGGAAGCGGATGCAAGAGGTGAACCAGAAGGACCACAACCAAGGTTAGCAGCCCCAATAAGAAGCTGCCACCAAGTACGATAAAAATAGGATTACTGCTTTTCACTATTCTGAGAATGTATAACCGACTCCTTTAATGGTACGAATATACGATTCTCCTAATTTTTCGCGCAGTTTTCGTATGTGAACATCGATGGTGCGCTCGCCTACGATAGTTTCATCTCCCCAAACGGTTCCTAAGATCTGTTCACGGGTAAAAACTTTCCCGGGACGCGAGGCGAGTAGTTCGATCAATTCAAATTCTTTTTTCGGAAGTTGTACTTCCTGACCTTCCAAAAGTACCAGAAAACGCTCGCGATTCACGGTTATTTTGGATGTTTCGATTGTTTCAGAATGTTTGCGGTTTGCCCGACGAAGTAGCGCTTCTACCTTGCTGATGAGTAAACGTGGACGAATGGGCTTGGTAATGTAATCATCGGCTCCGGCTTCAAATCCGGCAACCTGAGAGTAATCTTCCGATCTGGAAGTCAGGAAAGCAATGAGGGGCTGTGCCAGTTGTAATTCTTTACGAATCATGTGACAAGCTTCAATGCCATCCATGCGGGGCATCATCACATCCATCAGGATCAAATCCGGTGAATGTTTCTGTGCCATTTCAACTCCTTCGAGTCCGTTTGACGCTGTTAAGACTTTGTAACCTTCGCGTTCAAGATTGTATTGAAGAAATTCCAAAATGTCTTGCTCGTCGTCTACTAAAAGGATTGTGTTTGCTTTATTTTGTTGCATGTTCTTTAGAGGAATTCTACACGACAAAGGTATTTTTGAAACGTAGCAGTAACTTTACAGTTAGGTTATTAAATAATTAATTAAATCAAGAAGATGTTATTAAATCATTAATGACATTAGGTGAATAGTTCTTCTGTCTTAGTCACTTGTTTAAGAGGAATAAGGCTAAGTGGTTATTCGTTAATGGAATGTGATCGTTTCGCATTTTGTATTTTTGTAACCTATGTCTGAACATCGATTTTTTGTGGAGTTGGCTTACGACGGTACTGCTTATGCTGGGTGGCAACGTCAGCCCAATGCTAAGTCCGTGCAAGAAACACTTGAGCTACAATTATCCAAACTCTACAGTGGTGTGGCCATTCCGGTTACGGGTTGCGGACGCACAGATGCCGGAGTTCATGCGCATTTTTTCGTAGCGCACGTTCACTTGCCGGAAACAACTGACTTGGTAGTGTTGAAACACAAACTCAACAAAATGTTGCCGGGTGATATTGCCATCTTCCGGATTTATCCTGTTACAATGGATATGCACGCGCGTTTTCAGGCAAGTTCACGAACGTATCGTTATTACCTGCATCAGGAAAAAAATGTATTTCTAAAGAATAGTCTGTTTTTTCCACGGGCGCTCAACATAGATCGGATGAACGAAGCGGCGAAGTATTTTTTGGGGAAGCAAGATTTTACTTCTTTATCGAAATTGCATACCGACGTTAAAACCAATATCTGTTCGGTAACCGAAGCCGTCTGGAAACAAGAAGGATCACAATGGTATTTTGAAATTACAGCCGATCGGTTTTTACGGAATATGGTACGTGCAACCGTTGGAACCTTATTGGATGTGGGAATCGGAAAACTGGAACCCGAAACCATGTTGAGCATTCTGGAGGCAAAGGATCGTCGAGAAGCCCGGCATTCGGTTGATGCGTGCGGGTTGTTTTTGTGGAACGTTACCTATTAATTGTGGTGTTAGGCTTTAGGCGCGGGATGCGTCCCGCGCTTACGCCACCACCACAATAAAATTCGTTGATTTTCCTTTGCCAATCAAGATGTATTTATCGTTGATAAGGTAAGACGAGTCTACCATCAATCCTTCCTGAACCTTTTCTTTGTTGATCGAAATAGCATTTCCTTTTAGTTCGCGTTTGGCTTCGCCGTTTGAACTCAAAAAACCGGTACGCGATCCTAATAATTCAACAATCGAAATACCGGCTGCTAAATCTGCTTTGGTTACCGTAGCTTGTTTCACACCGTCGAATACTGAAAGAAAATCGCGCTCACTCAACTTTTTCAGATCATCGGTTGTTGATTTTCCGAACAAGATATTACTTGCAGCAATAGCGGCGTCTAACGCTTCTTTTCCATGCACGCGCTCGGTTACTTCTTCTGCCAAAGCACGTTGCATATTGCGCAGGTGTTCCGCCTTAAGGTGTTCCGCTTCGATGGCTTCAATCTCCGCTTTTGATTTCAAAGAGTAGAATCGCATCAATTTCGGAATATCCGCATCGGTTGATTTCAGCCAAAATTGGTAAAACTCGTACGGTGATGTTTTTTCAGCATCCAACCAAACGGTTCCCGACTCGGTTTTTCCGAATTTTCCGCCATCGGCTTTTGTCAATAACGGACAGGTAAATGCATACGCTTCACCGCCGGCTTTTTTGCGCACCAATTCGGTTCCGGTAGTGATATTTCCCCACTGGTCTGAACCGCCAAATTGCACTTTTACGTTGTTCGTTTGGTACAAATGGAGGAAATCGTATCCCTGTAATAATTGGTACGAAAATTCCGTAAAGGAAATTCCGGTTTCGATGCGTTTTTTCACCGAATCTTTGGCCATCATGTAATTGACAGTGATGTATTTTCCGACATCGCGAATGAATTCAAGGAATGAAAAATCTTTCATCCAATCGTAATTATTCACTAATTCAGCTTTGTTTTCGCCTGTTTCGAAATCCAGAAAACGCTTCAATTGTTTTTCAACCGAAGCCACATTGTGTTGTAAAGTAGCTTCGTCTAGCAGGTTTCGTTCTGCCGATTTACCAGACGGATCGCCCACCATTCCGGTAGCACCACCTACCAAAGCATAGGGTTTGTGACCGCCCAACTGGAAGTGTTTCAACAACATGATCGGCAATAAATTACCAACATGCAACGAATCGGAAGTAGGATCGAAGCCCACATAACCTGCCGTCATTTCCTTGAGCAGTTGTTCTTCCAAACCGGGCATGATATCCTGTATCATTCCTCTCCAGCGCAGTTCTTCGATGACGTTGTGTTGCATGTTCTTCAATTTGTGTGCAAAAATAGTGCTTTCAAGTTATTTTTAGCGCGTGGTGAACAATCTCTCCTGCTATTCGCTGTATATTTGGTTGTCATTCAAGAAATAAAACATGCTTCAAACCCGAAAAGAAATTGTTTTTGTGACCATGGCCGGTATTTTTATTACCAGTGCTATTGTGGCCGAATTGATCTCCTGCAAAACCGTTGATTTTGGTTTGTACCCGGTAATTGCCGGCATTGCACCATGGCCGGTGGTGTTTTTGCTTACCGATGTGATGAACGAATATTTCGGGAAACAAGCCGTCCGGAGATTAAGCTGGATTACCTGCGGATTGATTGCCTTTTGTTTTCTGATTGTGTATTTGGCGGTAGAATTACCTACAGCCGAAGGATCCTATATGTCTGACAAAGAATTCAGGAAAGTTTTTGGCGGTTCGCTTCCTATTATGATCGGAAGCATTGTGGCTTTTATGCTTTCGCAACTCATTGATGTATACCTGTTCAGTTTTTTCAGCAAGCTCACCAACGGTAAAATGATTTGGCTACGCAGTACAGGGTCAACCGTTATTTCTCAATTGGTCGATTCGTATACGGTATTGATTATCGGATTTCTGATTCCGGGGGTGTTTACGATCGAGCAAGTGTTGATCTTCGGAATCACGGGTTATTTCACAAAGCTGGTGATCGCTGTAGCGCTTACGCCGTTTATTTACCTCATGCACTATTTGGCGAAAGGATTGTTGGGGGAGAAACCGACAGCCGAAGGCTGATCAATAATTTTGGGTTTTTAATGCTTGATCACGCCATAGGCGGACGTGGTGTTGGATTGGGTTTTCCTCTTCAGATCGAGTGATTCTTCCAAAGCTGAACACTTGATGTTGAGAAGTAGAGTCGGGCATTTTACCACGAACTTCATCCAACATCAAAAATCAAGCATCAAAAATTCGCGTTAGCGCGTCAATTCTTTAAACACTTCCTCCAACGATTTTTCTTCGGTGCGTAGCGTAATCACCAACAAGTTGTTTTGCTGTGCGTAAACGGCAATCATCTTGCGAAGATCTTCTGTTCCCTGACTTTCAATCAAGAAGCTGGTATCGGTTACCTTCTGCACTTTCGAAACACCCGGTATTTTCTGTAGCACATTTTTGGAAATGGCTCCGTCGAATTCGGCGTAAACCACCTGTTGACCTACTTCATGCTGCAATTCGCTGGCACTGTTATCGGCTACTATTTTTCCTTTTTTGATAATGATCACGCGGTCGCAAATGGCTTCAACTTCCTGCATAATGTGCGTAGAAAGCATTACCGTTTTTTCTTTTCCGATGGTTTTGATCAGTTGACGAATATCCACCAATTGATTCGGATCTAAACCAGAAGTAGGTTCATCCAAAATCAATACATCAGGATTATGGATAATGGCTTGTGCCAAACCGACACGCTGGCGGTAACCTTTGGAAAGCATCCCGATTTTTTTGTTTTGCTCCACATCCAGTCCAACCAGGTTGATCATGTCTTTTACACGATCTTTTACCTTGTCCATTTTGTAGATTTTTGCCACAAATTCCAGGTACTCCTTTACATACATATCCAGGTAAAGCGGATTGTTCTCAGGCAGATAACCGATGCGTTTGCGGGTTTCAAGCGATTGTTCTTCAACGCTCATACCACACACTTTTACCAAACCTTCCGTTGCCGGAATAAAGCCTGTAATGATCTTCATGGTGGTAGATTTACCAGCTCCGTTTGGACCTAGAAAACCGACAATTTCACCTTTTCCGACATTGAAAGAGATATCGTTGACCGCTGCTTGTGCACCGTAAAATTTGATGAGATTTTTTACTTCAATGGACATGTGTTGTACTTTGAGCCACGAAGATAACGATTCGAAATTGAATGTGGTTGGGTGGGAGAAGGATTTACGTTTTGGTGAACTATGGAATTGGGGAACTAGGAGCTGGGAATTACTAGTTCCCCGGTTCCCTTTAATCCTAGTTCCCTCTTTTAGCTATCTTTGTTTCATGTCTCAAATAAAAGGGAAAGTTTTAAAATCTACCGGAAAGTGGTACCAGGTAATGCTGGAAGACGGAAGTCAGGTTGATTGCCGGATTCGCGGGCGTTTGCGTCTGGAAGGTTTACGTACTACCAACCCGATTTCGGTGGGTGATGTAGTGTTGATGAGTGGTAAATTAGACGAGGAAGGCAAAGGCGTTATTGAAGATTACGAGCATCGACACAACTACATTGTACGAAAAAGCACCAATCTGAGTAAACAATCGCACATTTTGGCCGCCAATGTAGATCGTGCATATTTATTGGTCACGTTGAAGCATCCCGAAACACATACGGTTTTCATTGACCGTTTTTTGGTAGCGGCAGAATCGTTTCGGATTGAGACCACGCTTTTGTTCAATAAAATTGATTTGTTGAACGACGAAGAACGCTATGATTTGGAAGCCATCATGGATATGTACCGCGTGATCGGCTACAGATGTGAAGCTATTTCGGCTACCAATCAGGATAATATTGAATTTTTAAGAAATGAAATTGCCGGAAACCAAGTGATGATTGCCGGACATTCCGGAACGGGTAAAAGTACCCTGGTCAACGCGCTTGATCCGAACCTTAATTTAAGAATCGGGGAGATTTCCAATGCACATCATCAAGGCCAGCACACCACTACGTTTGCCGAAATGCATCCCTTGCAGTCGGGCGGATTTATCATTGACACTCCGGGCATTCGTGCGTTTGGAATTGTGGATTTGGATAAAGAAGTGATTTCGCATTATTTTCCGGAAATGCGTGCCATGATCGGACAATGTAAGTTTCACAATTGTCAGCATATCAACGAACCGGGCTGCGCTGTGAAAGCTGGGGTAGAAAGCGGAGCTATTTACGAATCGCGCTATTGGACTTACCTGCAATTGATGACCGGCGACGACCAGGATGTTCACCGCAGAAATAAACACACATGAGATTGGTTATTCAACGCGTTTCTGAAGC
>JBILJP010000242.1:0-8011 GCA_044377135.1 Fluviicola sp. | reverse complement strand
GCGGAAACAGCCTTGGGAAATCCAATCACTTACAATGGTTGCGGCAAAGAACTCGCCGACGGATTCGATGCTGTAGTGGAGTATTTCAACCGCATGCACAACGAGTCGGTAGCGATCTTCCAATCGTTGAAAGACCATGATCTCAAAAAAACAATTCATGCGTTAAACGGAAAGGAAATGGAGCTCGGTCAGTTTCTGCGAGCGCTGATCATCCATGAAGTGCATCACCGTGGTGCGCTCTACATTTACCTCAATTTATTGGGCGTGAAAACACCACCTGTATTAGGAATTACAGAAGAACAAGTCAAACAAGTGGCCAATTCAGCAATGAATAAAGCGTAAAAACAAAGACAATGAAAGAAGTATATATTGTTGCAGCCAAACGTACCGCTATTGGTGGTTTTTTGGGAAGTTTATCCGGTTTTAGCGCTACTGAATTAGGAGCATTAACGATAAAAAATGTCATTCAAGCAAGTGGAATAGATCCGAATGTAATTGATTCGGTGTACATGGGAAATGTGCTTTCGGCCAATTTGGGACAATCTCCCGCGCGACAAGCAGCCCGTTTTGCAGGAATTGCTGATCATACCGATTGTACCACGGTGAATAAAGTTTGCGCATCAGGAATGAAAGCAACGGCGCTTGGTGCCCAGCAAATTCAACTCGGATTGGAAGATTTGGTGATTACCGGCGGAATGGAAAGCATGAGCAATGCGCCGCATTATCTTTCCATGCGCAAAACCCTAAAATTGGGAGATGAGACAATTGTAGACGGCTTGCTGAAAGACGGTTTGACAGATGCCTACAACCAAGAACACATGGGCAATGCGGCAGAATTATGCGCAAATGAGTTCAAGTTTTCGCGCGAGCTACAGGATGCATTTGCGGTGGAATCTTACGCGAAAGCAGATAATGCGACCAAATCAGGAAAGTTTGATCGTGAAATTGTTCCGGTGACGATCACCACTAAAAACGGATCGGTTGTTTTTTCAGCAGACGAAGATGTAGCGAAGATCATTCCCGAAAAGGTGAGCACTCTTAAACCGGTTTTTGTGAAAGACGGAACCATCACTGCCGCCAATGCAAGTAACCTGAATGATGGTGCCGCTGCAATTTTATTGGCTTCAAAAGAAGCAGTAGAAAAATACGGTTTAAAACCGTTGGCGAAAATCATTGGGTTTACAGACGCAGCTCAAGCTCCTGAGTGGTTTACAACGGCGCCATCTTTAGCGATCCCGAAAGCATTGAAACAAGCCGGTTTAACACTTGACGAAATTGATTATTTCGAAATCAACGAAGCATATGCCGCAGTAGCCCTTGCCAATCAACAATTATTGAAATTGGCTCATGCGAAGGTAAATGTGTATGGAGGCGCGGTTGCAATGGGACATCCGTTGGGAGCTTCAGGCGCGCGCATCTTGTGTACCTTAATTTCGGTATTGCAACAGGAAGGAGGGAAGTATGGTGTAGCTGCTATTTGCAACGGTGGTGGTGGCGCTTCGGCAATGGTATTAGAGCGGATCAATTGAAAAGTAGATTTACACTAGAAAGAAACTTAAGAACTTAGAAACTTAAAAACGGAGTTCTTAAGTTCTTGAGTTTCTAAGTTGATCCCATTTTAATTGATAATCAATGTCTCGAAAAATGGTGTCGCACAAACGCATGTTCCTGATTGGTTGTCATTTTATCTGCTTGCACCACATCTATTTTGATAGAATCATACAAGTGATTTTCGCGCAACAGGTTGGCTAATTCCTGTTTGGCATCAGATGGTCCGAACAACAACACTTCCTCATGATGTTTGATGATTTCCTCCAGTTTTTTATAATATTCAGCTTGCAGATGCTGCTCTTTGTTGTGCATGGATTTTTCTCCCTTTGCCAAACTTTTTTCCTTTTCGTGATGCGTAAATTCCGATTCAATGTAAACGGTTTTGATCGCTGTGGTAAATTCCATGACGTGCGCTTCTGAATGATCCATCCAAATACCGACATTTTTTGCTGTGCTCATCTTATGGGGTTTAATGTATAAACGTAAAGATGAATATTGAGCGATACAAAGGCATTACACAATGATCTTAAAACGTTACATAATTGCTTCTTTTGAGATCAAGTGGCAACAATTAACGATTCCTTGCTATGCGAAACCCAAGATCATCAATTTTAAAGGAAGTAGGATGACTGCGCCGGCGATTGGTAGCCCAAACAACCGCTGTAAGCGTTTTTTACATATTAACCCTGGAATACGCTGTCTTTCAACAAATCACTCACCACCGTTAACTCATGTTCGGTTTTGATTTCGGTGCAACACGCGCGCATTAAAGCACGTAATTCGTTGGCACTTTCGGGTAAGTTTCCGCCCGATTGTTCCCACACTGCGCGACTAGGCCATTGCGCGTAACCAATGTAAAGTGTTTCTGAAGCACGGTGCAAACGCGAACCGTAGCTACCTTCGTATTGATAAATGAGTTTGGTTAATTCGGTCCAGGCATGCACAAAATCGGCTGATTTGCCTTCGTGCAAGGCGAATGAGTAAATGACGGTAAGTGGTGATGTTTCCATGTTCCTATTGCTTATTTCGGTGGTGCGTTGGTGGTATCGGTATATTCATCAGGTTCCCAACCACCTTGATTGCCGAAGTATTTTTTATTCGGATCGTACGTGCCGTTGTCCATATCGCGTTTCATTTTTTGCGCACGACGCTGATGACCGCGGTTGCTGAGAAAGTTCGCCAAAACGATAATGATCACAGCAACTACAATTACTCCGCCAATGCACACCATCACCAATGTATCTTCCGACATGCTGTATTGAATTAAACGGTGTGATCGAACCGCATTTAAAAATAGGAATATTTATGGATCATAAAAGTTTACCGCCCCAAATTACCCAGTGTAAATTGCTCTGCCAAAGCCGATTTTTGCGTTTTAGCAGCATATTCAAGGTACTTCGACTGAGCTGAAAGATAACTTTGTTCGCGCGAGTTGATCAGGAACAGCGAACTTTCACCCAATTCGAATAAATCTCGTTCGGCAATGGCCAATTGATTGTAGCGTTGTGCAGATGTAAGACTGGCTTCAGCTTGCTGAACGGTGGTATTCCATTCATTGCGAACCTGGATTTGCTTGGTACGTAAATCACGTTGTTTTTGCTGCAATTCCCATTGGGTAGACTCTATTTTAAACCGCGTTATTGCCAGTGAAGAGCGTTCTTTTCGCAGTAAAATGGGCATGTACAACGTTGCGCCCCATTTGTAGTTGGTAAAGGAGTAATTGCCCGAAACCAGGTTTTGAGGTGTTTGCAACAGGTTGTAATTGAGATTCAACTGCGGTTTGAGTTGTTCTACTTTCCATTTGCGTTCCAATTGTAAATCTTGCAACTTCAGGTCATACCAGGAAAGCATCGGGTGCTGATTGATGGAGTCGGAGAGGAGCTTCAACGGCGCTTCGGTTGTCAATTGTTCGGGTGAAACAAAGCTTTCCAACGTGAGCGGAATGACACCTTGATCCCACAGGTAGTTTTCAATGGATAATCGAGCATTGGCGGCATTGAGTTTGCGCTGTTCCACATCAATCAATCGGTTGTAATACTGTGCTGAAGCTTCAACGGTGTCAATGGAAGGTCGTTCGCCCAAATCAACGTTGATTTTCACCTGTTCCAAACGAACGCGGGCCAATTCCATTCCTTCCAGTGCCAGATTCAGTTGTGCTTCTTGTTCCTGCCAATTGATGAATTGCTGACCGGCCTGGTACAACAGTTCATTGAGCGTTAATTGTCGCTCTAGTTGCGACTGCTGAAATGCCACACCGGCTCTGCGCAATTGCGTGCGACGTTCGTCGGTAAACAAACCGCGACCAATGGGAACTTCCACCCCCAGATAGGTTAGTCCATTGTCGGGAACGCGATTTTGCGGATTGAGGTAATCGCCGTTGTTCCAATCTCCCATCACTTTAAAATCTACGCCCAATCTGGTCGGAATTTTTACACCGGTGCTAATGGTGCTGTAATAGGTTTTTCCGTCATAGTATTTCTGGTCAATTCCACCGAAAAGAACCGGGTCGAACGCACCTTTTGATAAACGGATGACTTGTTCGGCTTGCAGGATATTGTTTCCGGCAACCAAAGCAACGGGATGATTTTCTTTGACCTGTTGTAAAAACACGGTTTGGGTGAGCACGTTGGCTGTGTCTTGCGAAAAACCAACCTTGGCGATCACGCATGCGAGGATTAAAAAAACGGTTTTCATTTTTTATCAGATTTACCCGCAGGTTTTTTTGGTGTGTAATAATTCGGTGGGAAACCATTGATTTTTCGCCAGAGTTCATACCAAATTGGCACGTCTTTGAGCAAGGTCATGCTTTTTACGGCAACGCCCATGCGCAATGCTTTCGGCCATTTGTGATCTTTCGGATCGGGAGCTACCAATACACGGTATTTGCCGTTTTCGCCGATGAAATTATCAATGGCAACCACTTTTCCACCATAGGTTCCGTAACTCACATTCGGCCAACCGGAGAAGACAATTGCGGGCCATCCGTCGAACTGAACACGCACTTCATTGCCCACATGCATGAGTGGAAGATCTATCGGTTCTACAAACATTTCGACTGCAAAATCAGACAAATTCGGTACAATACTCACCAATGGACTTCCTTCTTTGACTGTTTCACCCACACCGTTTTTCAACGCCTGAGAGATATAACCGTCTTGCGGAGCAGTGACATAATAATAGCCGGCGCGAATGCTGTAGTTGGCAATGTCGTTTTGCATTTTGGTAACGGTAGCTTCCACTTCATACAACCCCGAAAGCGCGCTCGATTTTTCCGATTCACTCTTCGAAATTTTATCCTGGTAATCGGCACTGATGGAAGATAACTCGGTTTTTGCGTTGATGAGTTCATTGCGTGTGGTGAGCAATTTGTTTTCGGCGCTCACAACTTTGGCTTCCATTTCCTGCACTTTCAGTCGTTTGTTTTCCAGATCAACCGTCGATTTTAAGCCTTGTTTGTTGAGTTCTTCGGTTCGGATATATTGTTTCATGGCAATGTCGAGCTGTTTTTCCAGCGCTCTGTAATCCATACTGTCTGAAACCACTTTTAATTTCCCCTGACGCACTTTGTTTTCGGCTTGTTGCAATTTGTACATGCGGCTATCAATCAACGCATCAATTTGTCCGTCGAGGGCTTGAACCTTGTTCATGTAAGATCCCGCACTGTTTTCCTTCGATTTCATTTGTTCTTCGGTGCGCACAATCAAATTCGGATCCATGTATTCTGATTTGGTTTCAGACAAGTAAACGATTGTGTCGCCTTTGTGAACAAACTGACCTTCTTGAACATACCATTTTTCAATCCGTCCGCCTATGATGGCGTGAATGGTTTGCGGTCGGTTGTTGGGACTCAAAGCAGTCACATTTCCGGCAGAAGAAATGGTTTGTGTCCAGGGTAATAGCACAACGATGAGTAAAATGCCCAATGCCCAATAGAGCACTTTCAGCAAAGCTTTCGATGTTTTTTTCGTTTCCAATAACTGAACGGAAGCGTATTGTTTAAATCGGTTCATGTCAATTAGAATTTAAGCAAGTGAATGAATAATAAATGAATGGTTTGATCCGGTAATGGATGTTGCAGCAGCACAAACCACGGTTGTTTCCGGGTAATTGGTAAGAATGGCTTCCAGCACTTCGGTTTGTTCCGAAGCAGTAAGTGACGATCCGTGAAAAGAGAGTAACAACAACGCCGGAGAATGCACCAGTGATCTGGCCAGCAAAATGCGTTCGCGCTCTACTTCAGAAATAACGCGGTGAGCATCTGTCAATTGGGCTTCGTAACCTTTGTTTTGGCGGGAAACAAAATCGCTCATAGAAACGGTTTCCAGTGATTTTTTGAGAGGATCCAGCCCCAATCCACTTCTTCCGAGCAAAATATTTTCGCGCAACGTTCCTTCAAACAAATGCGTTTCTTGGGTAAACCAACCAATGTGTTCCAATGAATCTCCCAGTGTTTGTGGAGTAGGAATGGTATTGTTCCAGCGTGGTTTAAATACGGGTGAACAGGTAGGATCAACCAACTGGCGGAACAATTGCGTGATTTCGAGCTGATGACCTCCAGCAACAAAGACATGTTTTCCTTCATCCACACGCAATGAAACGGTTGCAGTAGCAGAACTTGTATCGATGATTTCCATTGGAAACAAATCGCATGGATTTACAGTTTCGATGCTTTCTTCATAAGCCATGGAAATATCTTGTACTTGCCCCAGTTTTTCCAAAGAAGTAAAGACATCATAAAGCGTTTCCATCAGTTGAATGAGTTTTTCTACGGCTCCAAGCAACAACAAAATCAAGATTTCTGCCGCCACGAATTGTCCGAGATTCATTTGCTGATCAATGACCAGGTAACCTCCCAAGCCAAGCAACGATGCAACCACAATGGCTTTGATGCCGATCATCCAGCTGTATTGTTTCCACAAAACTTTGAAATGCGATTCACGGCTTGATAAATAGCCTTTTGCGTGATCGTCTAAACGTTTCAAAGCCATGTCTCCATTGGGAACCAACCTGAAACTCCAATCGGCGCGGGCAATTTCCTGCAACCAGTAGGCTGTTTTGTATTTGTACTTTGATTCGCTCAAGCTGGTTTGAAAACCAAAACGAATAATGGGTTTAAATACCATGTACATCAGCGCTACGAGTAACAGACTAAATACGATGTAAAACGGATGGTAGAAGGAAAGTACAATCAAGCTGAACGTGATTTGCAAAGCAGCAGATGAAAAATCGAGCAGTACTTTGGCAACACCTTTCTGCAAAATGATCACATCGAAAAAACGGTTGATGAGTTCATTCGGGATTTTTCCATCCAAATCCTGGCGATTCATGCGCGGAAAACGAAAGGCAAAATCAAAGGTATACCGCACAAATACGCGCTGTTGAATGTTTTCGGTGAGCCGCATTTGCATGATTTGTAAAACACCGGTAAGTACCACTCCGCCAATCACCAATGCCACCAAGACAATCCAGCTTGTGGTGATTTGACCACCTTGAATAAAATGAATGACCGATTGAATGCCCAATGGTAAGCTTAAACTGATAATTCCGCCAAAAATGGCATATAAATACAACTGAGTTACTTCAGTTTTATCGAAACTTAGCAATGTTGCCAGTCGTTTCCAGGGAGATTTAGTGACTGTTTCCATGTGTGTTATTGTTGTCTGTTAAAATGAGTGATTGCAGAAGGAAATTGAAAAATTCGCTTATATTGTCGGTTGTAGTATTCTTATTGGTGAGGCGAGGTAAATGCTCGGCAAAATAGCGTTGCAAATGCGCACCTTCAATAATGGTACTCACCAACATATTGGGGTAAGGAAACTGCGGATTGAGCAGGTGAATCCAACCGGCTAATTTTTCAACCAATTGTTTGTAATCTTCAAAAGCACCACCGGTGTTTACAGCGTCAATATTTTTGGTTAGGATCGATTTGACGCCTTCTTGTTCGATGATGCGTTTAAGCTTTTCTTCATTGATGAATGGTGTTTGCGGATCATCTTCGGTCTTTCCGACGAGCAACCGAACGGCAATTTCCAATTTTTCTGAAATGGAAACGATATTATAGGTTTCTTGCTGCAAGCGGTAGTTCATCCAGTTCCAATACCACGCATAAAGGAATAACAACAATTGATGCTTATTCTCGAAATAACGGTATACAGAAGCTTCTGTCGAATTGATTTTGATCGCCAGTTTTTTAAACGTAAACGCTTCAAAACCGATTTCATCGATGAGTTCCACGCTCGATTGCATCAGCATTACTCCGAGTTTTGTTTCCTGAGGATCACGTAAATACGTGCATTCAGGGACGGAAAATTTGATTTGTGAAATCATTTGATAGTATTACTATTATTTGCTATTGTATTACACTCAACAAATATAGTGATACTTTGTTTTGAAGAATGTAAAAAAATCTAAAAAAAAAAGCAGTTGTTTCGGACAACGACCTATGAATGCATTGAAAATA
>JBILJP010000241.1:0-8030 GCA_044377135.1 Fluviicola sp. | reverse complement strand
TCGTGTTGATGTTCCAATTCACGCACAGAACCAGTAGTCAGGTCAAGTAAAACAATCCATCGGTCTTTATTATCACGACTTCGCACATCTACCACTGCTTGATTCCCTTTCGGATGCATAATCGGAGCATGCATGATAACGGATCTGTCTTTTTCGTAGGCTGTTTCAGCGTTACCATATTCGCTCAGGTAAGCCGGTTTTTTCCGGATGTCGGTCAAAGATGAAAAAGAAACATAATACACTGTATCGTGTTCGCGGTCATAAATTCCCAAACGGTGCGACGGATCATTGTTACTCACTTTTGCCCTTGCCGGAATTTCATTCGTATAACCACTGGTCGAAATATACTCTTCTACATGCGTTTCCGGATCATTTGGGTAATTACTGAGTCGGAAGGTTACAAAACGTTCATTTGTAGACACGCGAAGATCTTCCAGCTGTTCGTTTTTTTCATAATAAATGGTTAAAGGTAATGTCCGTTTCTCACGATTCTTTTTTTGCCATTCAGCTCGTTGTTGTTCCAATCTGATGTAACTGAATAATTCTGATTGTTGGCGCATCAAGGAAGTGGAATCTACTTCGGTTGGAGCTTTTGCCTGCACAAAATCAGTTATTTGTGTAATGCCACCAACTGTTTCGTTAAAGAAAAACAGATTATTTCCTTGCTCAAAATAAACATGCTTTAGGTTCGTAACAGCCTCTAATAAATTTACGCCATCTTTCAGCGAAAGCACAGATTCCGTCTGTTTGTTGCCAAGATTGTAACGCATGAGATTTCCCATGTGTTGAAAGTAATAGTGGCCTGTAATCTGTTGTCCGATTGGGGCTGCAGTGACTGAAACAGTTTGAAGAGGAAGCGTTTTCGGTTCTTTATCGGTTAAACGATAAACATAAGGAGCATTTCCGAATGTGTTTGCCGGATTCCAATCGAAGAAAACACCTTGTCCGTCAAACGACCATCGTATGTTTTCCGGTGAATGACCGATAAAGTCGTCGCCTTTCATGATTTCTTCCAATTGAAAAATCGAAGAAGTTTGACCGTTTCCCGTCAAGGTAATTCCTAAAAACAAGAATGTTAAAACACGCATGCGCTAGTTGTTTAAATGAGTTGTATATTTTTTGTAAAAGTACCTTCTAATACTTTGAACCGAAGGACGTTTGTCTTCTTTGTGTAATTCCATAATGAGCGCTACTTCATGAATCAATTCAGGATAAGCTTTAAAATATTGCCGTTCGATGGCTTTGAATGAGGTCATTTTGAGAGCAGGCAAAGAATCGGAAGAAGCAAACGCTTTTAAAAAATGATCCAACAATTCGCCATCTTCTTCAATACTCACCTTTTTGTCCATAAACAAGTGCGTCACATTGCGTTGTATACTATGGTTTGGAGTTTGAAGAACAATTGATTTGAAAAAAGGAACCCATTCTTCAAAATACTGCGGATAGGCTTTGAAAAAATGCTGCGCAATCCAGGAAGCATATTCAGAATAGGGGTAGACGTTTCGTTCAATTTGATGCAATAGTGCTGATCTGAATTCAGGAAATTCATTCATTTGAGGTAAAACCGAAGTAAAGTTGCGTTCTCTTTTGAATTGGTCCAGAAAAGCAATAACGTCCGTCATGAAGTGTACTTTACGCAAAGTAAATCAAAAAAGGAAAGAGGTGATTGTTTTGGCAACGAATCACTGAATAATTTTTGATGATGACTTGAACTGATTACTATGAATGAACCCAAATAATAGCTCAACAATACAATTCAGTAGATCAAAATGAATTTTTCATAAAAAAAAAGACGAATAATGTTGCACATGTGCAATTTATCTTTATTTTAGTACCACTGAAAACGAGAAACACTTTGACACTATTCACTGATAAAAAGAACTCCGAAACTATTCGATCTTTTTATTAGAACTGTTAGAACGAACAATGTTTGTAGTCTTTACGCCTAGTTACATTATCGTGGCTTTTTGTCCCAAAAAACGAAAGCTCCTAACTATTCACCTGTTGTCATAAAGTTTCCTTACAAGCAAAAAAAAAACGGCGTTTGATCGGGGTGGATAGGTGTGTTTTGTCGGGAGCTATTGTTTTTAGCATTTATTGATACTTAAACACTGAATTTGAATGCGTTATGATATACGAGGTCTTGCAGATTTTAAGCGATGAGGTGAATAACTACTTTACCAGTCAATCGATGGGCACGCCTGTTCACATGGATAATATAGCCATGATAGAGCAAGACCAAACGGATCCTAATATTGATTTTCGCGATTCGGTATTGATGACCTTGCTGAATATGAATGAAGAGAAAACGCTCAAGAATTTCCCCAACATTAAGCAAGAAGCTAATCAGGTTATCTATCAAAATAATAAGATCAATCTGAACCTATTCATTTTGTTTAGTGCCAACAGAAACACCTATGCCCGATCACTTAAAGACATCTCAAAAATAGTTGAGTTTTTTCAAGGAAAACGGTTGTTTACGCAAGCTAATAGTAATTACAATAGAAGTAACGTAGCTATGGCAGGCGTACAGGATTTTCGTTTTACAGTAGAATTATATACACCTTCTTTCGAAGAACTCAACTTTATCTGGGGAGCAT
Organism: Fluviicola sp.; assembly: GCA_044377135.1. GTDB lineage: Bacteria > Bacteroidota > Bacteroidia > Flavobacteriales_D > Crocinitomicaceae > Fluviicola. The sequence goes on along the minus strand of JBILJP010000241.1, from coordinate 5,430 downwards.
TAGGCGGAAAACAATACCCGAGCGCACTTTATAAATTGAGTATGATTGAAATTGTGCGCGATGCAAATATTACAAGCTCCTCCAGAATTGGTGGAGTAGGAATAGGAACCAATACAGTTGAATAAATCATGTTTCAAACCGACCTGCATAGAAGTTTGTGTGAAGTAACCATACTACACGGTTATTATTTGGACAATGGATTGATAGCCTATGATGATGATGGAATGACTGCAACCGAGAAAGTCAAAGCAATGAAACGTTACAATGTGTTGGATGTTTTCAATATTGTTCCAACAGCTGCTACGACCAAACAATTAAGAAATCACCGGATCTTACCGATACTTTCCAATGACGGTTTACATTTAATGATCACCACCAAAAAAACAGATTCACTTCCATTGACGGGATTGGCAGATAGCGAGATTTTTGTTTTTTTATTGAAAGCTAAAATCCCTGCCGAATTCAAGTATTCAACCGATTTGTTGGATGATCGCTCACGAATCTTGTTCTTCTCTAATTATCAGCCAACAGAGTTGACAACGGTTTTAACACCGATTCCGCTAGCTACCGATTCTAAACATGCTGATAATTCTTTTTTGTTGAATGCGGCTGATAGTGCGAAGGTGCTTGACTTGTATGTGCCTGCTGAAGAACGGGGAGGTTTAACCGGAATCATTTGTATAAGAACTAAGGGTGTTGAGGCAACACGCGATTTACTAACCGCCGGAGCTGTAAAAGCTATAGCACCGAAATTTAAAATTCACTTTGATGCGAAGAAAACGTTTTGGAAGTATAAAAAGGAGTCGGTCTCCTTCGAAGTAGAAACCAAAGTGGCATTGCCACTCACAAAATATGGGTTTGTGGATATTAACCCTGTTAATGCTTTTACAACCGCTACGAATGCCACACAGCGGGCGTATCAATATCCGAATCCTTCGTTGGGGACCATCGAGATCACACCATCGAAGACTTATTCAGTAATTTTTATCTAACAACTATAGTTTATGGCATCTTACAAGACACCAGGCGTATACATTGAGGAGATCGTGAAGTTTCCTCCGTCCGTTGCGCAAGTTGAAACAGCTATTCCAGCGTTTATCGGATACACGGAAATAGCGAAACGAAAAACAGCAGGAGATTTATCTCTCAAACCAACACGCATTACTTCAATGCTGGAGTATGAAACGTATTTTGGTTTTGCAAAACCGGAAGAAGACATTACTGTTTTGGTTACCGGAACAGACATTGAAGCAACAGGACCGGGGGCGAATAAGTCACCGTTTTTGATGTACTATTCGATGCAAATGTATTTTGCAAATGGCGGCGGACCTTGTTATATCGTTTCTGTTGATCAGTATGGATCGGGAACTGCTTCATTGATTAAGAAAGATGATTTGTCTGACGGATTGGCAGCTATTCGTAAAGAAGACGAGCCTACATTGTTGCTCTTCCCGGATGCTACATCCATGACATCAGCAGAAGATGTGGACTTCTACAGTATCTATAGAGATGCATTGACTCAATGCAACGAACTGCAGGATCGTTTTACGATTATTGATACATTCTCAGATGCAACGTATGATCCGGGAAGTGGCGATGTCGAGCCAATCTTTGGATTACGTAATGGTATTGGGAATGAAAAGGATTATTTGAAATACGGAGCTGTATACTATCCGTTTTTGGAGACGATTTTGGATTATCAATATGACAGTGCAGATGTTGCTGTAACGCTTTCTAACGGTCAGACGGCAGGTGATATGGCAAACGAGGTTATGAGTAAGATCAGTTCTACTGAATTGGTTGCCATATTGACAAAATTAGGTGCCATTCACACTCAGATCAGTGCGAATTCTTTTTCTGTTAGTAAAAATGACCTAAAAACCAACATCGACCAAGGAATTGCGGCAATAGGAACGCTAAAACATTACTACGACGCTTTGCTTTCAATTGGTCTTGAGGAGCCTACTGTAAATACCGAGTCAACTGCTTTGAGTTTATGGATTAGCACTACAATTGATGCACTGTTGTCTGAATTGTCTACACGTTTGGATGAGTTAAATACGATTACAAGCAGTGGTGGTGGTAAACCTGCCTTGACAGCATTGATTGACGGGGGGGCAAACTCTTTGGTAACAGCTTATGGAATTGCAAACATTGCAGCACCAACAGTTGCTACTATCATCACCAATATTAATAATTCCGTTATTCCTGCAGGTGCGGCTGGTGCTTTGGTTGGGGCACTTGATGGTGTAGCACCTAGTTCTTCTACAATAACTACATTGGCAGCAATTGAAGTAACCGACAACTTACTGTTCAATCGTATCAAATCCGAAATCGGTCAACTTCCAGTAAAACTTCCACCAAGTTCAGCAATGGCAGGTATTTATGCCCGTATTGACAAAACTAAAGGTGTTTGGAAAGCTCCGGCAAACGTAAGCTTAAACTATGTAATCAAACCTAGCGTTCAGATTTCACACGAAGAACAAGCTGATATGAATGTTGACGTTATTGCTGGTAAATCAGTGAATGCAATTCGTGCTTTTACAGGTAAAGGAGTCCTTGTTTGGGGAGCTCGTACGCTTGCCGGTAACGACAATGAGTGGCGTTATGTTCCTGTACGTCGTTTCTTCAACATGGTGGAAGAATCGGTGAAAAAAGCAACCGACCAGTTTGTGTTTGAAGGAAACGATGCCAACACATGGGTACGTTTGCGTGCAATGATTGAAAACTTCTTGGTATTGCAATGGAGAGCCGGAGCATTGACAGGAGCTAAACCTGAGCAAGCATTCTATGTTCGTATTGGTTTAGGTCAAACAATGACTGCAGATGATATTTTGAACGGATACATGAATGTTGAAATAGGTATGGCTGTTGTGAGACCAGCTGAATTTATCGTGTTGAAGTTCTCACACAAAATGCAGGAAGCATAATTAACAAGTTGATTTTAATTCATTTAAAAGCTAAAAAAATATGAGCAATTACCCACTACCGAAGTTCCATTTTCAAGTTGAATGGGGAGGGACCAAGATTGGATTTACGGAAGTTTCAGGATTAGATGTTGAAACGGAAGTAATTGAATACCGTCAAGGTGCAAGCCCGGAGTACAGCAAAATAAAAATGCCGGGAATGCAGAAGTTTTCAAACATTACCATGAAGCGTGGTACGTTTAAAAGTGATAATGAATACTTCAACTGGTGGAACTCAGTGAAGTTAAACACCATCGAACGTCGTGATATCACCATCAAATTGTTGGATGAAAATCACGATCCTGTTGTGGTATGGAAAGTGAAAAACGCTTGGCCAACCAAAGTTCAATCAACTGATTTAAAGGCTGATGGAAACGAAGTTGCAATCGAGTCTGTTGAAATCGCACATGAAGGTTTAACCATTCAAAACGATTAATTATGTTAGGATATCATCCACCAGTAGGTTTTCATTTTATTGTTCGTTTTAATGGAATTGAAGACAGCCAGCTTGATACAATGTTTCAAACGGTTTCAGGACTTTCGTCCTCAATTGAAACGGAAGAAGTCGGTTTTGGTGGAGAGAATCGTTACAAACACATACTTCCCGTGAGGACCAAATACGCCAATTTGGTCCTCAAAAGGGGAATGCTGATGGAATCAAAGTTGATTGATTGGTGCAGAGATGCGATTGAAAACTTTGAATTCAAACCGATTGACCTAACCATTACCTTATTGAGTGAACAACACGTTCCGCTGATCACTTGGAATGTGGCACATGCTTATCCGGTTAAGTGGGATATTGAAGAGTTTAATTCCATGGAAAGTAAAGTTGTTGCTGAAACGATTGAATTGGCTTATCATCATTTCACAATCCTTTCAGTAGTCGACAAAATTCAATCTTTTTAAGCCATGCCTATCGAAATTAAGGAATTAGTCATTCGAATTAACGTAGAAGAAACTGCGGGCAACCAAACTGCGAGCAGTCCTCCCGATCAGGAGAAACTGGTAAGTGAGACTGTTGAGCAGGTAGTAGAATTATTGAAACAACAAAAAGAACGCTGATTATGGGTGCTGATATAACTTCTGCCACATCAAAATTGATTATCAAGGCTTATAAGGATCCTAATTTTACAGATGAATCGAAAGAAGTCGGGCATTTTGAAACGTCGATTCCGCCCGAGAAATTCAATTTGGGAACCAAAGTAGTGCTACGTACGGCTCAGCCTGCTGGTAAGACAGGTGCCGACGGAGGATTTGAAAAAACAACGCCTCAACAGTTAGACCTTGAATTTCTTTTTGACAGAACTGGAGTTATTCCGGGGTACGATTCCAAAAAAGATGGAAAAGTAGCTGATGCCAAAGACGATATCGAAGACTTTAAAAAAGTAGTGCTTGTTTATGAAGGTGAAAACCATAAACCAAATTACTTAATGATCTTATGGGGAGCATTGTCATTCAAATGCATGCTTTCTGAATTGAATGTCGAATACAAGTTATTTCGGCCAAATGGCTCTGTTTTAAGGGCTGTTGCCAAAGCCAAGTTTATTGAGTTCATAGAAAAGGAAGAACTTGCTGCTATACAGAATAATAAATCTCCGGATTTGACTCATATACGGATGGTTCAGGAAGGTGATACCTTACCGCTTATGACCTATCGCATTTACGGAGATTCGAAATATTATTTACACGTCGCCAAAGTAAATGGTCTGGCGAATTTTAGAAAATTATCACCGGGACAACAGATTTATTTTCCACCGCTTCAAAAACAGTCATAATAAAATGGGTAACAACTCAGGAGTCATAAAAACCAGTAAAAGTGCCGATTTGGTCACTTACAAGGTTCTGATAGAGGAGGAAGAGCTTTCCAATATCTATCACGTTATGAGCATTGTAGTGTCTAAGGAAGTCAATCGAATTCCGATGGCACAATTGATATTGCTTGATGGTGATGTTGCAAAAAATGACTTTTTATTGAGTAATGAAGATTTCCTGATTCCGGGTAAAAAAATTGAAATTACAGCTGGATACCATTCTGATGAAGAAACAATTTTTAAGGGGATTATTATAAAGCACTCGATCAAAATCCGTGAAGGTATTTCCAATCTTATCGTGGAATGCAAAGATGAAGCGGTGAAGATGACAATCGGCCGGAAAAGTAAGTACTTCTACGATAGTAAAGATAGTGATGTATTCGAAGAGTTAATCGATACTTATTCGTTGGAAAAGGATGTAGAAGCTACAACTTATGAACATAAGGAATTGGTGCAATACAATGCTTCTGACTGGGATTTTATGGTCTCGCGAGCTCAAGCTAACGGTAAATTGTGCTTTGTAAACGATGGAAAGATCGTGATCAAAAAACCGGAATTCAGTCAAACAGAAATAGAAACCGTGGTTTACGGTTCTTCGATGCTGGATTTTGATGCCGAAATTGATGCGCGAAACCAACTGAAAAAGGCTACTT
>JBILJP010000240.1:0-8039 GCA_044377135.1 Fluviicola sp. | reverse complement strand
GAATGTCCGTGATTGCGCTGATCAATCAAAACAACCTGATAGTATTCAGCTAGTTTTTTAGCGTGAGTTTGCCAATTGTCTGAATGACCGAATAAACCGTGAAGAATCAATAAGGGTTGTCCCTCTCCAAGAATGCGATGAAACAATTTCATGCGTCAAAGCTACAAAGTTTCTGCGTTCCGTTATAACGAAACGAGACTTGAAAAAAGCTCAATAAGACTCGGGAATTCAATTGAAGCGTCTTCCGTAGTGTATTCGCTTACTTCGTCAATGCTTGTGCTTCGCGGAAGAGAAGAGGTTTCATTGGATGTAGTTGTTGCTTTTGAAGATTCTTCCTCTGTTTTATCCAAGGTTTTGGTGGTTGGGTTCGATGTCGTGAATTGTTTGTTATTCACTTTTTCGATAATCGAAATGATCTTGTCTGCCGAAATTTTGTCTTTATCAAACGTAATAAAAGCCGTGTTCTTTGCACGATCTTCTTTGAAATCAAACGAACAACGATCCACAGCACCGGTTTCTTTCAACGCCATTCGAATAGCACCTCCGCACGCATGTTCACAACTCATGCCTTCCACTTCGATAGCCATTTCACGGTTGGCCGTTACCTGAACAGGTTGCTTTAGGACTTCTTTTTTCTCAACCGAGATGATTTTCTTTTGTCCTGATTCTCCACAAGAAGCAGAGACCATAAGCAATGCGATGACGAAATAAGATGCTGTTTTCATACCATTGGGTTTCGTACTTCCAAAAGTAGGTGCTAGGCAATCACAAAACAACAAAAAAATGTTAAAGGATCCATTTTGAATCAAATGAACCGGTTTTTCGGGAAACTACAATGCAAAAAAAAGAGCCCACATTTGCGGACTCTTTTCGTATAATCGATTCTTTTGAGATTACAGTTTTTCTACACGGCTCATGGTTGTTAATCCTGAATCGGTTGTAATACGAATCAGGTACATACCCGGCAACCATTGTTTGCTGTTGAATTCAACCACGTTGCTAGTGGCACAATCCAAATCTACCTGGTGGATCACTTTACCTGATATATCGGTAATTGCAATCACGGCATGTTCAGATTTCTCTAAAGAGAATTCAACAAACAATTTTTCTTTCGTCGGATTCGGGTATACCTGGTGAACTGTCAATGGTTCTTCAGAAGAACTTTCGATCGCAATAATCGGTGTGTAATAATAGTCACCATTCAAATCAACTTGTTTCACACGGTAGTACGTTACCGGATAGTACGGTTTCTCATCGGTTGTATTGTAGTTGATGATTTGATTGCTGTTTGTAGCCGCTTCTACTTGTTGAATGGCGTAGAAATCACTTCCGTTTTTAGAGCGTTCCACCGCAAAGAAATCGGTATTGATCTCAGAAGCCGTAGTCCATTTCAAGTAATTGATGCGCTCGTCTTCATATCCGTAGAATCCTAATAATTCAACCGGAAGTGGGGTAGTGGCTTGCGCTGCTGCAAATAAACTGAAACCGTTCATGCCATTGCGTTTCACAATTGCTGCCGTAGATGTTGGGTCGCAAGTTCCGTTCAAAATCCATGAAACACCACTGTTTTGTGATTTTTCAACTGTCCATGCAGCTACACCAGCCGTATTGGTGGCTCCGGTGCAATACAAAGTTGTATTGTAAGTTCCACTTGTTGGGTTGGCCGAAGCATTGATTGTCCAGAAGCCCATGTTTTCATCTAACACATTGTAGGTGGTAGCACACTCCGATAGTCCATTGATGTGGTTGGCCGGTGCTCCCCAGCTGTCAAAACGACTTTGTAAACGAGGAATTGTAGTAGCTGTAGTAAAATTGATGTTCGCACGCTCATACAAAGTAGAAGTTCCAAGAGGGAAATCATAAGACCCCGCAGCTCCACTCAACGTACGGTACAAGTTTCCGTTTACGTAGCTGGTTGTATTTCCTACGGTAACACAAGCAGGAGTTCCGTTCGCAACATCTACTCTAAACGCTGCGGTATTGATTTTTCCTGCAGTAAGTGTCAATGAACCGGTAGTTGCTTTGATAAACATATTTGTTGCTAAGTCTACACCCGGGCCTGTATGGTTCATAACCACAAAGTTCAAATCCAATTGAGACGCTCCTTGGTTATAGGTTTGCGCAGCCGAACCGAAAAACTCCAATGTTCCGGTAGTACCTGTGGTTGTATAGGTAGTGTTCCCGTTGTTGTTGGTGAAGTTTCCGCCAACTTTGATGTATTTGTTGTTGGAGTTGAAGATACTTGTTCCGTTATTGGTAAGGAAATTTCCTTTAATATCGATGTTGTTGTTGGCAACTACGGTACCGGTAGATTTGTTCACCGTCATGTGGTGGAAGCCATCTACGCCTACAAACGATCCTGAAATGGTTTGTGTTCCGGAACCTACAAATACAACTGTAGATCCTGCCTGACAAACCAGGTTTCCGTTGTTGGTGAAGTTACCGCACACGTTCAAGGTAGCCCCTGATTGAATGGTTAACGTAGAACCTGCATTGATCGTAATGTCATTTACATTGTAAGATCCAGGGGTCAATATCGGTTGGAAAGACGATGCTGCTGTAACAACTGCATTCAAACCACAAGTTGGGATACCACATCCACCCCAGTTGCTGGAAGTAGTAGCGCTATTTGTGTTGGCACCACCTGTCCAGTAAAGTGTTGTTGTTGGCGTAAATGCTACAGGAGAACCTGATGATGGGAATTGTAAGGTAAATCCGGAAGTGGAATTCGAGAAGTTGTGGATTGCCAGTACGTAGGTTTCACCAGCAACAACCGCGGGGCCAACTTCGTAAGCCAAATCAAAACTTGCTCCATATGCGGCTGGCGCATTTCCCGAAGTTGAACAACCGGTAACACCAAGACCACTAAAATTACAAGCAGATGAAGCGTTACCACCACTGCTCATGATTAACGCACAAGTGGTAGATGCAGATCCTGTTAATTTCCACAATACCCAGTCATAATCCGTTTCATCATAAACTCCGGTATACAAAGGGTTGGCTTGTCCTGTAATAGGATTTGGATTTCCGTAATCGTTCGGGATGATGTCGAAGTTGAGTGTTCCGGCACTACCGATGGTCATGTTGTACCAAACAGCATTGGCTTCACCACTCGTACATTCCGAAGCAGCAGCCCCAGTATTATCACATTGTCCACCGATGGATTGATAACCCGGGTTACCGATTGTCATAGTAGAGTTACAAACAGGGAAAGATATGCCACAGTCTTGACCCGGAACAAGCGGGAAATTGGAAGAACCGTCTATTGCTAACAATTCAAATTGTCCAACTTGATCGTAATAACCGTCAACAACAATGAAGTAAGTCGCTCCAGGTGTAAGTCCTGTTAATGAAAGTTCTGAGTTCAATGGTGTATATCCACCACAAATAGGGGCGTCATCATTACAATCTACATAAGTCAAACTTCCACAGGTTCCGGAATAAACGGCAATTTGCGTATTCTGCAAGATCGTTCCACTGGACAAGATCGTTGTCTTGATTTTCATGGTTCCTGAAGCAGGAGCAACAATGGTATACCAAACAGTATTGATACCGCCATTCCACCAACAAGCCGGTGCAGCGGGTTCTGAAGCACTTCCCGCACATTCGTTGGTTCCTGAAGCGGAAATACCTAATGTCATCGCAGTTGCATTACAAGGTAGATCATTTACAGGAGTTGTTCCGGTAAATGACACCAGGGTACTTGTTCCATTGGCGCTCAATCCACTGCCTGAACATGTTGTAACCAATCTGTAATACGTATTGGCAGAGTTGGTTGCAGTATAGGTGACACTGTTGGCGCCTGCAATGTTGGTCCAGGTACTGTTATTAGGTGAAGATTGCCATTGATAAGCCAATCCACAGCCAGTAGACATACCTGCGCCGGTTAAAGTAGTAGAGAGAACGGCACACGAGGTTGACGTCGGGCTTGCTGAACTTGTTCCTCCTGTTGGAGTTCCGGTACAGAAAACACTGGTATTGTCCCAGCGGTAAATTTGATTGGTAGCCGGTTTGGAGTTTAATGTAGTTGTTTCCGTAACTGTAGAGGCAGTTGGACTAGCCCCGGTTCCATTTAATGAATAAAATTGTCCTGAACTGGCACCAGATAAACCAATACTTGCGTCCGGTGTATCTGTATTGGCAGTGGCATTTCCGTTTCGGGAATAGATAAACTCAATGCGATTACTTGTTTCGTATAATTTACATTGAAAAGACAAAGCCCACACAGTTGCCGTGTAGCGCCATTCCATTTCTTTCCATTCTACGGTTAGCACCCTGTTCGGAGCTGTACCGGTCAATTTGTAATTGACATTTCCTCCTGATCCTGTTGCTAAGTCATCCCACAAAGGAGCGATCTTTGGACGGTCAAAGGTTGTATTAAGGTCATTAAATGCTTCACTATAGAAAGCTGCACCTCCCAAACCAATCCATCCGTTTGAAGAAGCAGTAAATGTGGTGTAGGTAGTACAACCGAAAACAAAGTTAAAACCAATTGCAGTGGAAGCGGAGATGTTATCATCCACAGCACTTGCTAGCAATACAGTCGGCGATGCATTGGCGGTATATGTTCCTGTTGTTGGTGTAAAAGTGTAAGATATTTGCGCGTTCGAGTATCCTATGCTAGCAATAGCTAACAAGACGAGTAGAGCTTTTTTCATAATTGTTAGCGTTTGAAAGTTTCGTTACCTGCTTTTGTATAGCGCACTTCGTTACCACTCGTATTTAAGTAGTAAGCTTTGATATAGACACGCTCAAGAATGCCCAAAATCACATTGGCATCAATCGCATTGGTATACTTAACGAAGATTTTATGATTCACGGCATCAAAATCTGCTGATTTGATTTCCGAATGATACTTTGCAAACTCTTTTTGAATGACATCAATTAACGTTTGATCCGTTAAGGCGTCACAATGTATTTTGATGAGATTGGTTTCTTCACCGGAGGCTGTTGTATGCATAATGCCAGAGTGAAAAGAATCTTGGGAATAACCTATTCCGCCAAGTAGTAGTGTTGCGAGTAGTATCGCAACAGAGCGTTTTTTCATGTTGTTTAGTTTAGCAGTAACACAAATTTAACACCTTATTGATTTCTTTTACAACTCTTAAACAGGTATTTGTGCATTAATACGTTTGTTATTACACATGTCAGTTTATTTACAAACAATTGGTTGTAAAAAGATTATACAAATCGATTTAGTTACTATATAAAAAGGAATTTATAGATAGTCTTTTAATTACCTGCTATTTTTGCACTATGGAAGAAATTGTTAATAGAGTTCAAAATAGTGGGTTGATTGCAGTAGATTTGGCTGATTATTTACCGGCGTCTTCAGAGATGAGCGAATTCGATTTTGCTCCGCGCTTGTGGAACGGTTTAATCTTGAAGGAAAAGGAGTTCAGGGATTTTCTGGCTTCACATGATTGGAGTGTTTATACCAATAAGCATGTATACTTGCATTGCACCGTAGATGCGATTTTACCTTCCTGGGCTTTTATGATTGTTTCCTCCAAGTTGATTGGAATTGCCAAGACGATTACCATTGGTTCGTTGCAAGATGCCAAACAAATGGCCATGACACATTCCATTCAAGCATTGAATGCCGATGATTTTAAAGATGGGAAACTCATTATAAAAGGTTGTTCCGATATCCCCAATCCGGAAGCAGTAATGTCGTTGTTTTTGCAACAGGTACAACCGGTTTGCTCTTCGATCATGTATGGTGAACCATGTTCTACCGTTCCTATTTTTAAACGCCCGAAACAGAAGACGGTATAACTGACGATTGAAGTTCTTTTTGTTGAAGCAATTGTAATAACTGCGGTAATAGTTCCTGCTGACGTTTGGTGATCTTCGGGTTGTCATGTAGAACGATGATGTCTCCTTTTTTGATCTTCCGGGCGCGTTTTAATATCGTTTCTACCGAAAGGGTAGTGTCGTAGTCATACGAAAGCCATGACCACATAACAATGCGGAAGTGTTGTTTTAATTGCCGGCGTTGCGAAAAGCGCATTTTACCGTAAGGTGGTCGAAACAATTCCGTTTGAAAGTGATGATCGAAATCGTGTACTGATTGCATGTAATCAACATTCGATACCGAAGTGCCTTTGGTGTGGCGCATGGTATGATTACCAATTCGATGACCTTGTTCTAAAATGGAACTTACCAATTCCGGATAACGCACCATGTTTTCTCCCACACAAAAGAAGGTGGCTTTCATGTTAAAAGCGGCTAATTGCTCCAAGACAAAAGGAGTAATGTCAGGGTGCGGACCGTCGTCGAACGTTAAGAAAACGGTAGGCTCAGAAACAACAAACCTCCACGTGCTTGAAGGGTAAACCCAATCAATCCAACGTGGAGGTCTGAAAAGCCGAAGCATTAATATTATCCGTTAACCGAATCCGAAGGTCCTGGTTGACTTTCCTCAGGAAGTACCATTTCCTGATTAGGGAGTTGCGCTCCCGGTTGTGTCGGTTGCGGAGCGGTAGGCATTGGAGCCTCAATCACGCCGCGTTCTATTCCGATTCCATCCATGTTGCCTTGTACTTCGAAGTAATAGTTGGTGTAATAACCATCTGTTCCTCTTCGCATCGATTCACCGTTTTCAGCAGCTTTCTCTTGCAATGCTTTGTACAATTTCGGAAGTTCCGAACCGTACAATTTGTCTACCATCTTGTTCACACGCGATGTTAACTTGCTATTCGGGTCACCAAACTGACGGTCATTCACAATGGTGTAAATGCTCATGTAGTTGGAAACTGCACTAGAGAAGTCTTCGATGTTTCTTCCAGCGCGATCAGGATCGCTGTTGAGGAAGAAATTAATGATGCTTTCCAAGTCATCGGCTACGTCCATACCTAGTTTCTCTGCACCTTTTTTGTCGCCCGCTCTGTAAAGCATGGTTACATAATCGTGCACGGTTCCATCTTGGTAAGCAACATACTCTGTTCCGTCTGGTCCTTTGATTTTTCGTTTCGAACCTTGAGGCTCTCCGTAATCAATCACATTATCCAATGGCATTACATCCAATGAACGGTGTACCAACTTAATTGCGCGTTGTTTGTAGTCACGAATGCGTTCGTCGGCGCCTTTCAAGCTATTGATCAATGAATCAGCGCGTCGTGATTCGCCACCGGCACGCATGTTAGCAGCGATAGATGTATACTGAACTTTGTTTTGCTCTTCTTGCATTGCTTTGTTCAGGTAATAATCAGCCAATTGAGCAAACTGTGAACGGAATTGACTTGTCTGACGACGAGCGTAGTAATCCGTCAACACATCCGGATCAGACATTTTACCGTAAGAATACGTTTCCATCAAATGTTTGTACATACGGTCTCCGTTGATTCCGTCACGAGAACGAATAGGGGAAACCTCCCATGCCATACCGTTTTGTTGTAAGTGTCCGGTTTGCAAAAGAGACATAGCTACTTCAGATCCTGCAGGACTTGAGAAGTAAACCGCACGTTTCCAATCGTTGTTTGCTAATACATCCAAAATCATTACTTGTTCTTTCGATAAGTATTGACCATCGATAGAGAAACGCATGTCTTTTTCGCATTCACCTTTTTGTTTAGCGGTAATGATTTCCGATTTCACAGCGTTGGAAGCGTTGATCGGTAAAATGAATCCTCTTGAAGGGAACACACGTAGCATCATTTTGCCGTTTTCGATCATGTTGTTATCGTCGCGTACAAAATCAAGAGCGTCTTTCAACGGCAAGTAATCCCAGTTGGTTTCCCATGTTTGAATCACTTCTTGCAATTGCTGAAGTGATTGTTGGTCACCTTCGATCATTCCGCCACTGTAACCTGAGAAAATCTCAAGGATACCATTGGTCATTCCGTCAACGATTTCAAAGTTGGCTGAATCTGCTGAAACCGTGAAACGTTGTTTGATCTCTTGTAAACGCACATCTGAAGCGGCGTCTTTTGCTTTCAATGTTCCAAGAACGCCGATAGCAATTTGCTTGTACATGTCAAACGCTTTACCAAACTCAGCTTTATTGTTTTTCAGTTTGATGTCAAACAAGTGCTTCA
>JBILJP010000013.1:0-29718 GCA_044377135.1 Fluviicola sp. | reverse complement strand
CACGTGTTTCGATCCATTTTGCAGGAATGCTATCGCTTTCATCGCTTGTATGCTGATGCGTTACAAAACTTTCGCCCGCCTGCAATTTGTAATCGGTATCCACCCGTTTGTGCACCTGTACATCGGGATGGAAATACATGATGCAACCCACGATCAATCCCACACCGATTTGTCCGATGATTTTAAAGCGACCAGCCAAGCCTTCTTTGTTTTTCTTGAAGACTTTGATGTAGTCGTCAAGGAAACCAATGGCTCCTAACCAAATAGTCGCAATGATCATGGTCACCACATAAATGTTGTGCAGCTTGGCAAACAACAAGGTCGGGATCAGGATTGCGCTCAGGATGATGATTCCACCCATGGTTGGCGTGCCTGATTTTTCAATTTGTCCGGCCAGACCCAAGTCGCGCACGGTTTCACCGATCTGCTGACGACGCAAGAGGTTGATGAGTCGTTTTCCGAATACGATCGAAACGATGAGTGAGGTAATCAACGCCATGGCCGCACGGAAGGAAATGTATTGAAACAATCCTGCTCCGGGAAAATCCAGTTGTTCGAGATAATCAAAGAGGTACGTTAACATTATTTATTCAGTTTAGTATTGTTATTTTGTTTCCCAAAAATGTGCTCATGAATTCGCACATTCATTGGACGTGTTTGACTTAGCCTTTACCACGAATGCACGAATTTTCTGCTCGCCTAATGCTTACGCTGAAGCTTCAGCAAAGGCGCAACGGACACGCTATGTGCGTAAACCGTGTTGTTGGATTCGTAGGAATTGTATTCATTATTTATTCAGTTTAGTAAAGTATGTTTCCACTAGTTGGAAATCGTCGAAGGGGTATTTCACGCCGTTGATTTCCTGGTATTTTTCATGTCCTTTCCCCGCAACGAGGATAATGTCTTTGGGCTGCGCCAGGGCAACCGCAGTTTTAATGGCTTGTTCGCGATCTTGAATGGTGAGCACTTTCATGAAATGTTGTGGCTCTACCCCTTTTTCCATTTCATCCAAAATGGCTTGCGGATCTTCCGAACGCGGATTGTCTGACGTCAGAATCACTTTATCGCTCAATTCGCAGGCAATGCGTGCCATTTCAGGTCGTTTCAAAGCATCTCTGTCGCCACCGCAACCCACTACCGTGATCACTTGCTCGTTGCGCGTGCGGATGTTTTCAATGGTTTTCAGCACGTTCAATAAAGCATCTGGTGTGTGTGCATAATCCACAATGGCAGTAACCGCTCCGGTGCTTTGGGTAAACTGAAAACGACCGTCAACCGATTCCAAGCGACTCAAAACCGTGAGTACTTCCGTTCCGTCTTCGCCCAGCAATTGCGTAATGCCAAACACCGTTGTAAGGTTGTAGGCATTAAAATCGCCGATCAAACGCGTCCACACCTCGGTACCATTAATGGTGAGTACTAACCCGCCGAAGCTGTTTTCGAGCACTTTCACCATGTAGTCGGCATGACTTCTCATGGCGTAGGTAGAAATGGTTGCTTTGGTATTTTGTACCATTACCATTCCGTTCTTATCATCGGCATTCGTAAGCGCAAAAGCACCTTTCGCCAACGTGTCGAAGAATCCTTTTTTGGCTTCGATGTACGCCTTGAACGTGCCGTGGTAATCCAGGTGATCGTGCGTGATATTGGTAAACGCCGCTCCTTTGAAATGCAAGCCGGCAATGCGGTTTTGCGATACGGCATGCGAACTCACTTCCATGAAACAATGCGAACAGCCCTGCGCTACCATATCTGCCAACAATGCATTCAATGCCACCGGATCGGGCGTGGTATGCGTAGCAGGAACCGCTTCGTCTCCGATAAGATTCACCACCGTTGA
This sequence comes from Fluviicola sp., assembly GCA_044377135.1. GTDB lineage: Bacteria > Bacteroidota > Bacteroidia > Flavobacteriales_D > Crocinitomicaceae > Fluviicola. The sequence continues at coordinate 27,878 of JBILJP010000013.1, read as the reverse complement.
CAACAACCCCACTTTGTAACCCAAATTCGTATACAAACGGTGCAACAAGGTCGTGCAGGTGGTTTTACCATTGGTTCCGGTAATACCCACCAAAATCAATTCATTGGACGGCGAACCGTAGAACGCGTGTGCCAATTCACCCAGTGCTTTTCCTGTGTTGGGAACCACCAATTGCGTCACATCAGCCGAAGCTTCAATGGCCTGTTCGGTGACAATTGCCGTGCAACCCTGCGCCAATACTTGCGGCAGGAAATCGTGCCCATCGGCCTTGGTGCCTTTCATAGCCACAAACAAGGTTCCGGCAACGGCTTTGCGCGAGTCGAACACAATTGCCGACACAGCAGCATCTTGCGGACCGATCCACGAGTTGACTGTTGTTGCTGATGCTATGTCGTTTAACTTTATCATTTCAATACTAATTCTATCAATCCTCCTTTGTAAGCCGGTGTTCCCGCCGGAATGGTTTGCGATACCACTTGTCCGGAACCACGCAGGTACACATGCATTCCCAAGCGCTCTATGAGGTAAACCGCATCGCGGGCAGACAAACCAACCACATTCGGAACCGCATTTTTATTCACCTTGCGGCGGTTCATTTCCACATTGTTGCCCTTAGCCTTGGTGCTGAACCAATCTGACTGTTGCACAATGGAATAGTGAATTCCCAAATGACCCAAAACCTCTAATATGTCGGCACGATTACCGTCCATAGAAAGCGGTGCTTCTTTTACCTTCTTGCGCGATTCGTTGATCGCCTTGTGGTACTTCAGCGTATTGGAATACACCTTATTGGCGATGGCCGAAAACACCGTTCCCGAAACCGTAGCTCCGTAAATGTCTTTGCTTGGCGCCGATACCACTACGATACACGAGTACAGCGGTTCTTTTGCCGGGAAATACCCCACAAACGAAGCCTGGTAACGCTCTTCACCTTTTTCACCGTAGCGTAAATCGTCGTTTAGGATGCGCGCCGTTCCGGTTTTACCCGCAATGTCGAACAACGATGATTTCAAGGCGCTACCCGTTCCGCGTTTCACTACTCCGGACAAACATTCCTGCAACTGATGCAAGGTATTGTCGGAACAAATTCGCTGACGCAGTACAATCGGTTTGCTCTGTTTTACCACTTCCGAACCGCGGCGAATTTCCTGCACAAACTGCGGACGCACTAACGTTCCTTCATTGGCAACCGCATTGTAAAAAGCCAATGTTTGCAACGGCGTTTGCTGCACCTCATACCCGATCGACATCCAGGCAATTGATCCGCCCCACCAATTGGGAGAACCCGGTTGGTAGACCGTAGGAACCGGCTCACCTTTCAACTCAATGCCCAACGGCTCGGTGATTCCGAATTCTTTTAACCGGGCAGTAAATGCTTCGGGTTCGGTGCGGTAGGCGTTGTAAATCACCTTAGCAATCACATTCGACGACAACTCAAATGCCCGACGAATAGAGATGCGACCGTAACCGTACGGATTGGAATCTTTCAGTTTACTTCCATAGAAATTGTATTCACCATCCGCATTCACGGTATCGCTCAGGGAAATCTTCTCATCTTCCAACGCCGCCATCAGCGATGCCAATTTGAAGGTAGATCCCGGAACTTCTTTGGTACCGATAGCGTGGTTGTACAATTCGTAGTATTCACCATCTTTCCCCAGCTGCAGATTCACAATAGCCCGAACGTAACCTGTTTTCACATCCATTACGATCACCGATCCGCTGCGCGCGCCCTGGTTTTTCAACTGTTGATACAACTCCGAATGCGCCACTTCCTGAATATTCAGGTCGATGGTGGTAATCAAATCGGCACCCTCAACCGGTTCGCGCAGCATTTGACCTGTTTTCTTCCAGCCCGAAGAGATTTTTTGCTCTATTTCCAATCCCGGTTCACCCGAAAGGTATTCGATGTAAGCTCCTTCAATTCCAACGCGCAATTCTTTCTCGCCCTTGTTTTTCTGGTAATAACCAAGGGTACGTTTCAGCATTTCACCGTGCGGACGTTTACGCGACACCATTTCATCCGTATCAATCAAACCACCTTTGTTACGACCCAACTTGAAGATCGGCAACTCGCGTACTCTTCTGCGCTGTTCGTTGGTGGCTTTGAGCTTAATGGTGACATAATGATTCTCTCTTATCCGTGCACGACGAATTAAATTCTCATAATCACGGGCTGATGTATTCGGAAATATTTCCGACAAACCACGCGCCAAATCGGAAATATCGCGATCAAACACCTCCTGGCTTACCACTCCCGGATCCATGTGGATATCGTAAAACGACACCGACGTTACCAAGGGAACATAATTGCGGTCGAGGATTTCGCCTCTACGCGGATAACGCGGCATAGCACGCTTCGGAATCTTTTCTTCCTTGTCGGTGAAAAGCGTTGCCTTTCCTTCGGTTTGGATCATCACAATCTTCACGATGACTACAATCAACGCGATAAAAAAGCCTAAATAAACGAGGTAGGCTCTCCAGATCAGATCCTTTTTCTCACTCATTTTTCGGGTCGTTTAATGCGAATCACTTTCGCAGGTTTCAACGATTCTTTCAAACCGCGTCGCTCCAACATTTCTACCAGGCGGTAACGCGATGTCAATTCTTCCAGTTTTGCCTTATTCTCAATGTATTCCGCTGTGCTGGCGTTTACTTCCGTTTGCAGCGTATCAATGTCTTTTGTCAGTTGCTTACCGTAATATCCTTTGCTCACCACCAGCAAAAGCAGGAAGAGGAAAAAGAAAATGTACGTGAGGTTGTTTAACACAAAATCACGGGTAAGAATATCACCGTTTAACACCTGCACGATGATGTTTGGGCGTTTCGGGGGGCGCGGTGTTTTTTTTTGGTGCGGATTGCCAGACGTACCAGATTGGCGCGGATTGCGATCAGCGCCTGCATTGGCCGTTTTCGGTTGTCCATTTTGGCGCAGATTGCGATCAGCGCCTGCATTTCCTGTTTTCGGTTGGTCAGGGCGCGGATTGCGATCAGCGCCTACATTTCCTGTTTTCGGTTGGTCAGGGCGCGGATTGCGATCAGCGCCTACATTACCAACTGTATCTACAGGTTTTTCACGGTAAACGTTACCTTGCAGGTTTTCCAATGTTTCGCGGGCGATGTCACGGTTATCATCACGCGACCGTCGTTTAGAGCGCGGATTGCGATCCGCGCCTACGTCGTTCGGGTTACGGTCAGAATCGCTCGGGCGGCGACCCGAGCCTACCCGTTCGTGGTACTCATTTTCCATCGGACACACGTTTTGCGATTCGTAACTTGGCACTGCGGGCACGCGAATTGACCGCGATTTCTTCTTCCGTAGGGCTAACCGGCTTGCGGGTAATTTCTTCGAACGGCTTCAATACATTTCCGAAGAAATCTTTCTCGATGGATCCGTCGATATTACCGCGTTTCATGATGTTTTTCACCAAACGATCTTCGAGGGAATGATAGGACATCACCACCAATCGACCTTCAGGCTTGAGGACATCAGGAATTTGCAACAGAAACTTCTCCAAGACCTCCATTTCCTGGTTCACCTCGATGCGCAAGGCTTGGAAAATTTGCGCAAAATATTTATGATCCTTGAACTTCGGTGCCAAGGGAAACAAGATTTCCATTAACTGACCCGTGGTTTTGATTGGCTTGCGTTTGCGTTGTTTCACCAATTCAACCGCCGCTTTGTAAGCACCCTGCACTTCGCCATAGGCACGGAAGATTTTCGCCAGTTGCTCTTCGTCGTAGGCTGCCAGAATACTAGCCGCCGTTAGTTCACCACTTTGATTCATGCGCATATCCAAGGCTTCGTCGCCACGAATGGAGAATCCACGCTTGGTATCATCGAACTGATGTGAGGAAACACCCAAATCAGCCAAAATACCATCGACTTGCTTGATTCCCATGACCCGCAAATGGTTTTTGAGGAAGGAAAAATTGGCCGGGATAAAATGGAAATTGGGCGCAGACCATGCATTGGCGCGCGCATCCGGATCCTGATCGAATACAATTAATTGTCCTTTGGGAGAAAGTTGCTCGAAAATGGCGCGCGAATGACCGCCACCACCGAAGGTAACATCAACGTAAGTGCCATCGGGATGAATAGACAATCCGTCTAAACATTCCTTGAGCATTACCGGTACGTGGTATGTGTCGTTATTCGTCATCGTTCCCTAAATCACCCATTACTTCATCCGCCAAATCAGCGAAATCAGCCATGTTACCATCCAACAATTGGAAGTATTTGGACTTGTCCCAGATCTCAATTCGGTCGTTGTAGGCAATAAGCATCACATCCTTGTCTAACCCCACACGCTCCATGTGCATCACCGGAACGAGTACACGCCCGGCAGAATCGAGCGCCACCTGCTTTGCTCCCTGGTGGAACAAGCGGTAAAACATTCGGTTTTTGGGTTTAAACAAGTTGAGTTTGCTGAGTTTATCTGCCAGCTTATCCCATTCGTTCATCGGATACAGCGTGAGACAATCCTCAAAGCCTTTGTTCAACATGAATTGTTCCTGAGCCTCGGGAGAAAGTTGTTTGCGCAACCCAGCCGGGAAGAGGAATCGCCCCTTACCGTCAAGTTTCACTTCAAATTCTCCTACAAGTCCAGCCATAGCTTAAATAATGGGTAAAATTAGGGGAAATAACCCACTTTTTACCACCAAGTTACACTTTGTTGAAAACTTCGTACGTATGAACACGTGCAAAGGTTACAACTATGGGTGTAAAGGTATTGATTTTATTGGAATATTAAGGATAAACAGATTAGTGGGGAAAAGTGGGAATGTGGAAAACTCCCGAAGTAGAACTTCGTACTTCGACAAGCTCAGTACTCGTTCACTTCGGGATGGTAAGGGAAGCATTATCACAAGGTGGCATGGAAGCCTCACAGAGGTCGTGATCATAAAAATGGCGCGGGAGGCGTCCCACGCCTACTTAGGATTTCAATAATTGAAGCGTGAAACCGGGCTATTTAACAATATACTTCAATACACTCGTGATACACTAGCATAACCTTTGCGATACAGTTGCAATACACCAGCGATACAGTTACACTGCTGAACACTAGTATTTTCAAGGGGTTTGAGGAAAGTAAACACACCTTTCAGAAGGACTTGACAACTAATCAGGTGATTGGAGAGAAAGTTGGGATTTCAAGGATTAGAATCTCCCCCGAGGCGACGATTTCCCATCTAAACGCACCACAATTGAATTCTTAACAGACATTTTATCATCTTACTTTTTTCCAGAGCAAAAAAAGTAAGCAAAAATGCTCTTTTGCTCCATTCCAAAGCCGTTCGCGAAAATGATTGATTCCTTGCCGGTTACAAAGTCTAGATTCCTTATAGTTATCAAGGCTTTCCAAATCAAACTCGTCTGGATGCTTGATACCAGGAAATCGCCTCGGAGTTTGCAGTTGGATCCCGAACCGACAAACGGTGAATTTATAGGGGTATCAAAAGTGGTAAATAGCATTTAAAACCTTTCAAAACAGGTTAAAAACGCTCGTTTTTTGCAGGGCTTTAGTGCTACCTCTAGCTTTGTCTCAACGGGTCAATTTTCAGTTCGCGATACGAAGGAGGCCTAAGGAATTGCGAAAGGCGTAATTCGTTTTTGTCACATTAAATTTTAGAAATCATGGCAAAGCAAAAAGCAATGTATAAGTTGCAGGGTAGCATCGGAGATGTTACTTTTTTCAGAACGGGAGACGGGTATTTTGCCCGGGAAAAGAGCGGTATTAGTGCCGAGCGCATCGCTTCGGACCCGAAATTTCAGCGAACACGGGAAAACGGTCAAGAGTTTGGTGCGATCTGCCGTTCAGGCAAGCAGCTGCGAGACTCCATCAAACCATTACTTGCAATTATAAAAGATCGCAAGAAGGTTCCGCGCCTAATCAAGTTGATGGCACAAGTGAAGAATCTAGACATGATCAGCCCAAGAGGCAAGCGCAATGTTGGAAGTGGGATTGCGACTCCCGAGGGCCAAGCGCTCATTAAGGGTTATAACTTCAATTCATCAGCACTTTTGGGAACTATTCTTACCCACCCTTATTCGGTTAACACATCGACCGGAGAAATCACGATTGCTAACCTTGACCCAGGGCAACATATCAGTGCTCCGGCAGAGGCCACGCATACATTGATTCGAGGGTGTTGGACACGGATTGATTTCGGGACAGGAGAATCGGAAACATTTTACACGAACGAGGAGGTTATTGCATTGGATGCGACTGCTTCGACGGTTGTTTTGTCTCCATTAGGGATTCCTTCCGGGACAGGTACGGATTTGTATCTGTTATCCGTGTCGTTTTTACAGGAGATGAATGGCTCACTGTATGCATTGCAAAATCAGACGTTTAGTGCGGTGGCGATTGCGGAAATCTCCTAAGATGCGGGATAGATAAAGTGTCCCGCAGATCTCGCAGAGTGACGCAGAAACCTACAATGTGTTAATTAATAAATTGATTATGGAACAAGGATTAAAGGGAAATCAGGCAAAGGGAGTTTTGCTGATTCAGATAAAAGTGCGCAAACCGTTTAAGCCGGGAGCTGATCTGGATGGTTCGGTGAACATTCATATCGACCCTTCTTTCGGTGAAACGTTTGAGATTGATCTTTTCTTGAAGGATCTGTTTCCGCGCTGAACCATGGGATGGTTTGAGGGTCACACGACTCTGACATGTATGGCGTCCGGAACAGTTCTGACGCTTGCTGTTCATCATAAAAGTGACGATTATTTACATACAATCGTTTTGGCTGTAATAGGTGCGGCGAGCAGCTTTTTGGTGTCGGAGTTTCTAAAATGGATTATTCGTGTGCTTCGCAGAAAGTAACTCGCAAATGCGAGGATTATTTATGAGTCATGTAACGTGAAGGAGGGTTGAGAAGCTCTCCTTTTTTTGGGGTTTTGTCTGAATCCGACAGCGATTATTTATTCCCATTCATGGGGGATTTCCCAGAAAAAGGCACAACATTTGATTTAATGGAGTTCTCTTACTTTTTTCATTGCCAAAAAAGTAAGCAAAAAGTCTAGGCCTGTACTTGAAAGGTTGAAAACCACACCTCAATTCACTATCTCACCCCAACTCGCAACGTTGTTTCCGAATTTTTCTACGAAAAATCCGACAACTGAACTCAGACAGGGGTTCAATTACGCTTCTTTCAGTTTGTCCCGGCACTAACGTTTGGTCTTCAAAAGCTTTGCTTTTTCTTCTACCCTTTCTGCGTAATGGCCATTTGATGTAGTCTTCGCCTTCGGCACTCCGATTCTCCTTCCTACATAGATTTGTAAACGTTTTGCCTATTTTTTGCCACGAATCAGCCTTAGGCAGACACGTGGACGAATAAAGCGCTCTATACAATTCTCTACGAATGATCAGCCAGCTGAGATCTTCACTAATCCATAAAGCTAAGGCGCCAATTAGCACCTTCTTCCAATCCCAATAACCACACACAAATTTCTGTGACCGAATTAACGGTACCGGATTCAATTTTTGTAACGTATTCATCAGCATATTTTTCATCATCCAATTTCAACAATTTAAATACTCTGCAGGATTCATTCGGCAGGTAATTAGTAGCATCAATGTTCCATTTGCGCAATGAGTGTAATGAGTGTAATGAGTGTAATGAAACCACTATGAAGCTGAAGGATTGTTATCCCTGTCGTTGATTATTGCGGAAGCACTGCAAGATTTCAGCCTGATTGTAAAAGAAAGTGCCACCGATTTTGACGAAGGGTATTGATCCATTATTTCGGAGTTTTCGGAGTGTGCTGGTAGAGATGCCCAAGAGGCGTTCGACCTGATGGGATTTGAGGAGGTGCTCTTTTTTGGGTAAAGGGCTATCAACGATTTGAGCGTTGGTTTCTAACATGAGATTTGATCCTGATGACAGGGAAGTTTGTTTTTTGAGTTGCCGAAGTTTCTCTTTGATATATTCATCGAGTTTTTCGTAGGCATACAGGCGGGAGGCTTTTACATCATAATAGGTGGTGCAGTTGGGATCCATTTCGACATAGAAGGTTTCAGATATGTGGTGGTAATCGACTTGACGACGCAGAAAGTAGAACGCATCTATTGCTGTGCTACCTGAGCGGAGATAATGGATAAAGGCATTATTAGAGGTAAAAAAGGCGGTTACTTTCTCTAGCTCGCGATGGTAGTATTTTTTCACTTGCTTCGACGAGCCTTTGGGCAGGTTTAATTCGAGGTGAAGAATTTTTTGGTGGTAGATGAACAATGAGAACAGCTGGGGTTTGAGGTGTTTGAAATAATAAATCTCCTCTTTCTCAGAAGCGAATGCGTATGACATGATGCGCTGCTGGAATTGTTGCCTAATGGGTTCAATGAGTAGCAATACCTGTTCACTTTGACGCCAGCCAGGGATGTGTTTTTTGTAAAGGATGCGCAACTGCGCCTGTAATTGCTCCATTTCGTGCTTCATACCTTCTACCATAGCTTGTAACTGTTGCGAGACGGGCACACGCTACCATGCACCTATCCAAAGTAATACACTATAACCCATTATTAAGGCGCTGATGGTGATTTTCAGCCACGGAGAGAGGCCTTGGGCGGTTTGTTTACGGAGGTTTGATTGAAACCTGCGTAGGGGCTTTTTTAGTTATAACGTGTTTTATAGGTGGATATTGTGGGGATTGGCAGATTAATGGAGGGTGGAAACACCCTCTTTTTTTGGGGTAAACAAAAGCAGGAATGGATCACTCCACTCCTGCCCTAGCAATCTCATTATTACTGCACCACCAACTGAGCCGTAGAAACAACTCCATTAGGTGAACGGTATTTGATTTGGTACACTCCCGGATTCCAATCAGCTACGCTTAAGGTTATGCCGGTCGCTTCGTTGGTGTCGATTTTCTTGGTCAACACAGCTCTACCATCAGCTTGCTGAATCTGAAAGATTCCTTCACCCTCCATCATCGGATGGTTTAAACTGATGCGCACTTCATCTGTAGCCGGATTTGGGAATACCTGCATACTTCCGAAACCGATTTTCTTATCGCGGTGCTCAAAGAATGAACAATTCGGATATTGGATGTCATTGAGGTTGTTGATCACAGCACCAAACGAATAGGCGTTTACCACCAACGCAGGATCTAAGTAAGCACTTGTATCAATCACAATCACCGAATCAATAGCTGTAAATCCGATTTCTTCAATCACCAAATCTTTCTCAAACTCCTGTTTCCAGTAATTGAGGTGTGCCTGTTCTGCTGAGTCAAGTCCGCAGGCTTCTAATCCGTTAAGAATATTCAAGCCTTTATCCGAATGACCGATAACACGCAACAGGTGGGCTTTGTCGATCTCGTGATAAAACTGCGATACGTAATTGTATTCATCTATTTCCTGAGCGCTTAATTGCATAAGTGCATCCGTATACATAGCTACGTGAGTCTCAAAAGCAGTTGTATTTTGACCAATAGTAATCTGACCATGAGCCACAGCATTTTCCAATGATGATTTCATGTGACTGATCGTAAACCACAATAATTGATTGGTTAAGCTATCCGAAAGATCAACATCAGAAGTAAATGCCTCGTTAAAACGTTCTACGGCTTCCAAATCATTGCCTATTGAATCATAAGATGTCATTTTCTCCATACCCGCAACAATGGCATCATCCAAACGAATGGAATCTGCTGTAATGGCAGAATAGATAATTGGCATTCCATCCGTATCGAATGTTGATTTTGTTTTCGGTGGGCCAATCACAATAGGACCGTCATAAAAACCACATGCAGGTTTTGGAGTTACAGTGCTTACAAGCGCCTGCATAGGGTTGTCATTGATACTGAGAATTTGAAACAAGCTTGGAGCAGGCACCGAGTTGGCGACATTCCATTGGTTATTGGCAAAATCGAGCGTACAGTTTGGAAGTGTACAGGAATAGGATACAGAACCGTAAATCGTATTCGTGCACGCTTCAATGAAGTTATAACCGTTTTTAAGATTCACCGAACATCTGGAGAGCTCAATGTTTTTGTTCTGCAATGTTTTATTGAGTACGTTATAACCTGCCAAATCATTGATACTCATGTTTAGTAAACAACCTGTAAGAATACGTAGGTTATTGATGTTATTATTGTTGAAATAATTGCATTTCAGGCTTAGCTTTCCATTCGTTTTATTAATTCCATATTGCAGTTTTTGGAACGTTGAGTTTGATACTTTATACTCTATGTTTGAAACATCTTGAATACCAATCAATACGGCTCCAACGGCCGAACTCGCCAGATTGTTGAATGTACATCCTGTGATGGTACTAGGCTGAGTTAAAGAACTTGATTCCAGACAATAAGATTTACTGCCTGTGAATACACAGTTGGACATTGACACCCCCATTCCGGTTACTTTTACGAGCGAAAGGTCTAAAGGATTAAGAGCGGTTGATGTTGCGGAAAAACTACAATCAGATGCAGCGAAATTGCTTACACTTTGAATATTCATAGGCGCTTTTATAGGCACATTGATAAACTGACATTCATTAAAAACATGAGAACCCGTAACCGTCATGCCCCCATTAGAGGCAAGTGAATTGTATTTTACGCGGTAGGAATAGTAAGGGCGCTCTACTTTAATAGAAGTCCCACCATTTACTTCAACCGTACAATCGGCAACGCGGAATGTTATAATCTCAGTGTCTTGCACTTTTAACTGGGCGCTATTTCGCAAAACAATGAACGCATCGTTAATACCTTTCCCTTCCAATTTAAAATATGCGGGGACCTGAGCCTGGAAAGAGGTAGTGGGTCCATCTATATATAATTTGGCTGATTGTGTTCCTCCACCACTATTGATAATTTGAAACGTGGTGGCATCCATTGTTTTGATAACACCTTTTAAAATAATAGAACTTGTTGCATCAATTGTTTCAATGGTTGCACCATTGTAGTATTCAAGTACGCCGTAATAATCAATGGTTAATTTGGCCCCCGGCTCAATGATTAGTTTACCGCCATTTTTTAAACGCAACTTACCTTTCACCAACAATTCCGTTCCCTGACGCACTCTAAGCTCTCCGCTAACATCAATGGCTGCATTTGTGTTAATTTGCGTATAACTCTTGTCTACATAGAAAAAAGAACCAGTTTTTACGTTTACCGTAGCGTTATCGCAAACCACCAAATGTGTTTTTACAGTTAGCGCACCACCTGTCTCGATAGTCGCATTTTGCAATTGATACTTAGTGGTAAAAATACTCCAATCAACATAATTGCTAAACTTAGGCTGAATGGTATAAGCGCTGGTTACCATATTGAACGTTGGTGCCAAAGCAGAAGGTACACAAGTGGGGAGGTAGGCGAGTTTAGCATTTAAATTCGCAATCGCATCTAATTGGTAGTTATTTGCTCCAGCTGGAGCGGGTTCTGTAATAGCGGCGTTGCAAGGACAGAGCTCGCTTGTCTCGGTCATCTGAATCCCATTATTAAATGATAGCCAATATAGATTGTGAAAAAGCATATAATCAATGGCGGAATACATTCCTTTTTTGCCATTATGATCTCCAACGGATTCTTCCGGATGTGTCCAACGGTATTCTGATGCCCAACCATTTGGGTGCGAATTTGTATATGTCCAAATATTCTCGCTATTACCTGTATAGTTTTTTCCTTCCATTTCGTATGGTCCTGCATAAGTCATTTGATCTAAAAACGCTCGGTAAAAACCCTGTGAACCGATTGGTGGTATTCCTTTTAAAACACCATCTATTAGTTCGAGTTGTCTGTTTTGTGTATAACCGGCCCAAGTTGCAACCATGTTAGGTGACCAAAGACTTGAGGCTACCCCACAATTAAATAATATTGTTTCTGTATAATCAGCAATCCCTAAATCTTCAAGTTTTTCAATATTCGTATAGGTATCAATTGCCAGACTCAAATTTTCTAAAGTCTGATCTAAAGCTAATGTTGCAGGGGGTAAAATAGTTAACCATGAAGCCAATAAGTTAGTCTGAACATTTGCGCCTAACCCTGTGCCACTCCATTGCCATTCCTGAAATCTAGAAACTGTTTGATTATTAAACGGCCCTGCATTACCTGCATCAACTAACCAATTATTCATTGCAAAAACTTGTGCTGGATTATCTCCAAGAGATGTACAGATAGCAAAACGCTCCTCTTCACTTAGTTCTGCATTAATTCCGTAACCAGTTAGACATTCTTGAATTTTCCGATAAGGAATGGGTTTTCTTGTCATAGTAAGGTCATAAACTTGACCAGTTATTATTGTGGCTGCTATTGATAATGGGGTAGCCGTCAATACCAAATCACCTCCACCATTGTTCACTGGCCAACCGTTTACATCGATTAAAAACCAATTGTGATCTTCTGCATAAGTCATTAAGCGATGTACAATATTTTTTGTCTCAGTGACAATATTAAAGCCTTGTAACTCGCCCGTAGGATGAGCCAATTCATCTTCGTCTACCAGTTTGTGAATAAGCCGAAAACCAACCATGAGTGAACTGATTTGATCTAAACTGGGTGTGTTTTGATACGAATTGAATTTCACTTCCAGTCCAGCAGAACCATCCTGAACCGCCATTGCGTTGTTATTGGTATAAGAAACCGCATACGAACAACGGGCGTGTAACGGATCTGTAGCCCAATTATTCGCAGCAAAAAACTCAGGAATATCCTCTCGCATGGCAAAGCCATTAAGACTCGGATTTAATTGATTCTCAAAATAAAAAATTGACTGCTCGGACTCTGCCGAGTTATCTAAACGATTAATTGCTTTTAAGGCAAAATACAATTCGTTCAACACACCAGTTACATCTTTTCCGGCATTTTTGAGCAAGCGATATTCGGTAGCTAATAGGCCTAAGTAATGTCCATGACGAATCATACCATCTCCCCATTGAATCACGCCATATTGTGCATTTGGCGAACCGTCAGAAGGGTCGTTATCAATACAATCCAATGGCTTTAAGGTTCCTGAAGTTAAACTTTCACCTTCATTGGGACCAATTTTGATGAATTTCTCCCTCAAATCGCTCCTGAATTTCCAGTATTTTTCTTTGTTGGCCCCATCATTTTGGGCAACAGCAAAGCTGGCAGTGAGCATTATGCCCACTGTAACAAAAAAGTGTTTCATGATTATTTGTTGGTTTTAAAAATTACAATTGAAAAGGTGGTAATTGAAAATAAGGTCAGGGTTCTATGTGGTAGGAAACAAGGTTCCAAACCTGATTACTGTCTAACAGCTCTTTTCTTACAAGACCGACATTTCGCGCAAAATAATGGTTAGTGGGATTGTTTGATTCAATGAATGTGTGATCTTCAAACATCTTAACAGTTTGATTAAAACTAAGATTATCAAGTGTGTAATTAGACGAAATCTCTTGTACTCTTAATTTGTTGTTAGGAAAATTAATGTTTGATATAAATATCCCGTCATCGATTTTAAAATTTACAAAGAAACAGTAATCTTCACCAATAAATTCACCCGGCTTTCCTTTTGAACGCTTAATATAGATGCACTTCCCTCTTACAGGACTTGTTTCACTACATGCATTATTTCCTCCTGCATAAATAGGCCAATAAATATATTCGAAATCAGTTAAGGAACTTTTTATTTTTACCAAAAAATCATAACCATTGCTATTATATGATTCAGTTACATACATTGAATCGCGCTCATGGGTGGTTTCTTCTTCATACACCCACCAAGAACCAACTTTAAACACAAAAAAGTCTTTAGCTGCAACTACAGATTGACATCCACTTGGATTTTCCTCACAATACGTTTTCTTGTTTTTGTCTTTGCATGAACTACTAGCTAGAAACAACAACAGGGTTGCTAAAAACAGTGTTGTGATATGTGGTGCATTTTTCATGATCGTGAATTTGAATTAAAGTTAGTGTTTTTACAATGAATAGCTTTGAATTTACGGTGTTATTAAGCTTTTACTACTGATGTACTTTTCTCTGTTTGGTTAGAAATCATAGTGCAAATTTAAGACCCTTGAACGTAATCTTTTTACGTTCTTCTTGGTTATTTTGTTTTTTCTTTCATCCCATTGACTCTAAGATAAATAGATAAAATTGTTTTAAAATGTGCTTTATATGACACTCTTTTTTTATGCGCTATTGGAGTCCTTTGCTTGTGGACTATCAAGAAACAGCCATTCATATTGGCAAACAGATCAAATCAAAGCGAAAGGAGAAAAAACTCTCGCAATTGGATTTGGCGTCTCTCTGTCTCTGTAACATGGAGCGCTCCAACCTTTCGAGAATTGAATCCGGAAAATCGAACCTGACGTTGCAGACCATGGTTTCAATAGCTATGGCTTTGGAGGTTGAGGTGAGGGAGTTGTTGTAGGTTTCAGCACTTCGTTTTTCTTGAAAATTGATGTGAAATCAGGGGATAGATTGTCAACGTACAAACTTTGGATCCTAATTGAATTTTAAATCAGTTTGCGGGTATAATTCAACAGGTATAACTTAGTTTAAAGAATCAGTAAAAACCAAGTAGTTTCTGTACTGACCTTCTTTTTCGTAAGAATTCAAATCACCACCCTTCTGCCACATTGAATTTTGACGTACTTTTGGGTACTGTCACTGTAGAATTTCGATTTAAAACAAGAATTATGTCGCTTATAATCAATAATATAATCAGTGAAATTGTTGACCAATACGAAAATGACGACAATCCCAGACCTTGGATTGTTGGATTTAGTGGCGGAAAAGATTCTACGATGTTATTGCAATTGGTTTGGAACGCGATAAAAAACAATGTTCCAAAAGAATTGAGAAACCGTGCCATTTATGTTGTTTGTAATGACACTCAGGTTGAGAACCCTAAAATCGCAAAATACGTAGACACCGTTCTTCAAAAAATACAGGATGCTGCACCAATAGAAGAGATGCCTGTTTTTGTGCATAAGACAAAACCCTCACTAGAAGATAGTTTTTGGACAAACCTCATCGGAAAAGGTTATCCGGCACCCAACAATACCTTTCGTTGGTGTACAGATCGTTTGAAAATAAGCCCCACCACCCGTTTCATTGTAGATAAAATAGGAGAAGAAGGCGAGGCCATTATCCTATTAGGCACAAGAAGCGATGAAAGTTCTCAGCGCGCCCGATCTATCAAGAAAAATGAGCGAACCGGTGAACGTCTAAGAAAGCACCCACTCCCTCATGCTTATGTTTTTGCACCAATCAAGGATGTGACCATTGACGAATTGTGGCAGTACTTGAATCAGGTTCCTTCTCCTTGGGGAGCAAACAATAAAGAATTGGTTACCATGTACCGCAACGCGGGTGGTGGTGATTGTCCTCTTGTAATTGATACTACTACACCTTCCTGTGGAAACAGCCGTTTCGGATGTTGGGTTTGCACAGTAGTCAAGAAGGACAAGTCTATGGAAGGGATGGTTGACAACGGAGAAGAATGGCTGGAACCAATGCTTGATTTCCGTGATATGTTGGTCGAAACCCGGAACATTCGTGAAGGGCGCGAAAAACGAAGAAGAAACAGCTTTATACCCGTTGATGAAAATGATCCTGAATCATGGGATTGGGGACCATATACACAGGAATACAGAGCCACCTACCTGAGAAAACTATTAGAAGCACAAAAGACCATTCAACAGGATTATAAAGAGCCCATAGAATTAATTACGAATCAAGAATTGGTTGCAATTCAGGTGAACTGGCACCGTGATTCAATTTTCAAGTATTCAGTTGCCGAAATTTACAACGAGGTATTCGGAACGTCTTACCTTAAAAAGGATTTTGACGACCGAACCGTGTTTGAAAAAGACCTTCTCAAAGAAAATTGTATTCCTGAAGATTTTCAACTTATTGAAGAGCTTTTAGATATCCAAAAAACAAAAACACTTTTACGCAATAAGATGGGCTTGCAAAACGATATTGAACGGCACATTGAGCGTCATTCAACAGGAACCTTACCTTCATGAAAATAAAGGCAATAACACTCAATAATTTCCGGGTTTATCAAGGTAAACAAGAAATTGCTTTTGACGTTCTGACAGACAAGAATATCACACTGATCAGTGGTAAAAACGGCTTTGGTAAAACCTCCTTTCTCACTTCATTGGTTTGGTGTTTGTACGGAAAGCTCATTGCTGAAGTGGATGATCGATATCGGTTGGAAATTCAGGATGCCGGTGGTTATGCTAATTATTGCAAAGCAATTTACAATCAACCGGCGAAGGCAAAGAACCTGCTTCGTGCAGAAGACCTCAAAAAAAAATTGAGTGCAGCAAAAACCATTGACAATGAGCTACGCAGAATTGAAATTGATCAACTGCAATCTTTCAGCGTTGAACTAATCTTGACTGATGTTAATTTACCTTCTTTCCCTTGTCAGGAATTGATCATCAGACGAACCCACAACATTGCTAAGGTTAGTGATTCTGAGCGAGTAGAGATCATTATCGACGGGCAACACAATGAGTTGAGTAAAGAAGTGGGACCAGATATTTTCATCAATGACTTCCTGCTACCGAAAGAAATTGCAAAGTTCTTTTTCTTTGATGCCGAAAAGATTGTTGCTTTGGCAGAAACAAAAACAGCAGAAGAAAAACACAAGCTTAGTTTAGCTTATTCTGAAGTTTTGGGTATTAAAAAATACATCGAATTACGAAGCAATCTTCAAAACTTGCGTCACCGTTTGGCAAAAGAAATGGCCAGCAGTACCGACAAAGAGAAACTTGAAAAATTGAGCCAGCAAGAAGCAAACCTTGCTAAACGAATAGAGTTTTTGAATGTCGACATCGCTGATTTAGAAGAAGAGATCGCCTCAAAGAAAGAAAAGTCCAATCAACATCAGGAACGACTTATTCGTGAAGGTTCAAAGCTGACTCTTGAGCAATTTCAAGACTTGAAAGCAAAAAAAGAACTGTTCGCCGCAAAACAGCAAGAATTAAAGTCTCGGGTAAAAGAGATGGTTGAATTGGCCCCATTTGCACTTGCCCCTCAATTAATGGAAAAAGTGCGCAAACAATTGGAAAAAGAGCAAAACGAACAATTGAATACAGCCATTCCAGAGTTTGTGAACAATCGAATTGCATTTATTGAAAAAGAACTGCAAGCAAACGCTGAATTGAACCCCGCACAAATCAATTGGTTTGAAGCACTGATTAAAAAACACTTGGTGATTGAACAAAATATTGCTGAACGTCCGTTATTGGAGTTTTCCAACGAACAGATCAATCGCTTTTTTGCATTATCAGAAAACATAAACGGCAGTTATAAAACCACCTTTGAGTCAATTGCAAAAGATTTCAAGTTTTACCAGGGGCAACATTTGTCCATTACCCAAGAACTCAATCAGGCCGAATCAAAAGAAAAAGACGATATCATTCAAGATCTCCGAAAAAGAAAAGCTGAATTTGATAAAGCAATTGCATCAAAAGAAAGTGAATTGATAGAGCAAAAAGCAGATTTATTGCAGAAGCAACACGAATCTGATTCCTTGAAAAAACAATTGTCGGAGTTAACTAAAACGATCTCACGTGAGGCACGTCAGCAAGAGAAAGATGTGACAACTGCCCGCTTGATCAAGGAACTAGACGCCTTCATTCACGAACTACGCGTGAAGAAAAAAGCTTCATTAGAGGACCGATTAAAAGAAACTCTAAATCTGCTCATGCACAAGTCTGATTTCGTTAGCCACGTCAATGTGATTATAGAGGGCGAAATGATCGATGTGGAATTGTATGACAAAGAAAAACAACTGATCCGCAAAGAAGGACTATCAAAAGGAGAACAACAATTATTTGCTACAGCTATGCTGAAATCATTAGTGGATGAATCGAGCGTTAAGTTTCCTGTTTTTATTGACAGTCCTTTGCAAAAACTAGACAAGGAACACGCGCAAAACATCATACAACACTTCTATCCGGAAGTTTCCGAACAGGTTATTTTGTTTCCCTTGTTAGGAAAAGAATTGTCATCTGAAGAATACAATTGGTTAAAAGATTCGCTTGCCGATGTTTACCTTATTTCAAATAATGCGGACAAAGGATCTTACTTTGAGCACGTTGATTCAGAAAAAATAATACATTTGATTGAAGAAAAGTCAAACCATGTCATTCACTAGCATCCATACATCAGAGGAAAACCGCGAAGTTGTTACCGCACTGACCAGCAAATTAGGTTTTGGTGTGGAAAACAGTATTGCACGTTTGGCTTATACGTATTCTTTGTCAAAAGACACACAACTCCATTTAAAAGACCTGAAAGATTCTAAAGGGAAGGAATATTCCAAGAAAGTTCTCTTTGGTGAATACGATGATATTTACGTTGCCATGGTCTGTGTTCATTATAACCTGCATAAGAGCGATAAAGACATCCCAAAATACATTAAGCTTCATATTGATCACGGGCTGCAGTTGTTGGACCAGGAATACGGAGATACCAATAATATCAGTGGATTGGAATTTTTGGTGCAGAAGATTACCACATAAATAAGCAATCACGGACCGATCACTATTCATGAAAAAAAACACTACTATAAATAACGCCATCATACAAGCGATGGAAAGCGTCGGCAAACCAATGCGAGTAAAAGAGATTTACACTCAAATTGTAGAAGACGACTTATATAGATTTCGCGCCATCAATCCTGAAAGTATTGTTAGAGTGCAACTTAGGAGACACAGCATCAATCTCGATTTCCCTACCGCACATAAATCAAAACATTTTATTTTTTTACCAGACGGAACTTATTGGATAAAAGATAAAGCGCTTTCCGGAACTAAACCAACCGAGTCTTTAAAAACAAATACAACTGAGTTATCTAGCTATGAAAACTTAAAATCATTGCATACTGAATATGTTTCAGACTTTAAAAAATCGCTATTGAAACAAATTCAATCTCTTGATCCATACGAATTTGAACATTTTTGTAAAAAACTGTTGCTAGCTTATGGATTTAAAAAAATGAAAGTAACTCCTAAATCACGAGATGGTGGAATCGATGGATTTGGAGAATTGAAAATGGGGTTAGTTTATCTACCCGTTGCTTTTGAATGTAAAAGGTGGGCAAACACAACCGTTGGCACTCCCAAGATCAATCAATTTAGAGGAAGCATTGTGGGCAAATACCAACAAGGTATTTATTTCACAACATCACGGTTTTCAAAAGATGCAAGAGATGTATCCTTTCAACCTGGGGCTCCTCCCATTATCTTGATAGATGGAAATAGTATTATTGATCTAATGATTGAAAAACAATTCGGAATTGAGGTCGAAGAGTTTCCCATTTATACAAATGCATTGGATCTAATATTACAAAACGACTGATTGAATTATGTTGAAAGACCAGGAATATTATCCAACCTATGCTACCGGGCAAAATGAACCTATCGACTTTTACAGCAATTGTCTGATAAACAGCACCCGTTTGGACCTTGCTCTAGGTTATTTCCGATCAACAGGATTCAAGTCATTGGCGCTTGGCTTTGCTACCTTCCTCTACAATGGTGGAAATATGCGTTTTATAATCAATGATTGTCTGACAGAAAAAGACAAATCAGCTATTCTGCAAGGGCAAGAAGATATCCCTGATAAGGAATATGAACAGCAGTTATTGAATGATTTCCGTGAATTAATCAAAACACTCAAAAAGAGAGATCAGCACTTCTTCAACTGTCTTTCGTGGATGATTGCATCAGATAGACTTCAAATTATTGCTGTAAAACCAAGGAAAAATAAAGTAGGAATTGTCCATCATAAATTCGGAATCTTTAGTGACGTATCTGGTAACAGAGTTATATTTAATGGCTCTGTCAATTTTTCCCAGTTTGCACTTGAACGTAATGTTGAATCACTTTGGGCAGAATGTTCTTGGTTAGTCTCAGGGATGACTGAAATGCGTATAAATGATACATTACAACTATTTGAAACAACTTGGAAAGGAGAATCAACGGTTGCTAGAATAATCCCTATTGAGGAAGTTAAAACGGAAATATCAAGGTTATTCCCAAAAAAAACTATTCAGGTTTTAATTGAAGATGAGAAGCAATTAATTTCGGAGGCGATAGAGGAGCAAAAAGTCTCAGGCAGTAATTCAACTAGCTTGAAGAAAATATTAGAGACTATACCTTCATTCGAAACTTCAAATGATCTGGAACAAAACTCTCCCAACCCCAAATTAAGAGACTATCAAAATGCCGCAATAGAAGAATGGAAGAAAAATGATTACAGAGGAATATTTGAAATGGCTACGGGGACTGGTAAGACTTTTACTGCATTAGGTGCCATTTCAAAACTCAAAAAGGAGAAAGAAAGATTGTTTGTTATCATTTCCTGTCCTTTTATTCATTTAGCAGAACAATGGCAATATGAAGCAATTAAATTTGGTTTAGATAGTATTTTAGTTGGCGAATCAAAATCACTTTGGGAAGACAATGCAATGCGTCAAGCACAATTATTTAGACGAAAAAAGATTGATTTAGTAGTATTAATTACAACGAATGCTTCTTTTTCATCTGAATCATTTCAAAAAATCATTGATCAATCATTGGAAGAAACACTGTTGGTGATTGATGAGGTACATTATGCTGGTGCAAAAAATATCCGTAGTTTTTTACCAGATCGTTGCAGTTATCGGCTTGGATTAAGCGCCACCCCTGAACGCCATGGTGACGAAGAAGGAACATTTCACTTATTTAATTACTTTGGTCCAATTGTATTTAGTCTACCCATAGAAGACGCTATTGGAAAATACCTCACAGGCTATTACTATCACCCAATTCCTGTTGAGTTAACAAAAGAAGAATTCGAAGAATATCTGCGCTTGACCAATCAAATTATTCGGTTAATCGGTAAAAAAGATGAGCAAAACAGGAAAAGACGTGAGCAGCTATTAATTCGAAGAGCACGCGTCCAAAATAACTCGATCAATAAATTAGAATGGTTAAGGAAGAATCTCAGTAAATTACCTTTGGATTACAGCCTGTTTTATGCTGGAGATCAAATTTTTAACGATGTCAAAATGATTCTAGGAAAGGAATTGAAAGTAAAAATACATGAATTCACATCAAGGCAGGACCTTTCTGAGAGAAGGAAACTTTTGATAGATTTTCAACAGCAAAAAATACAATCATTAATTGCTATGAAATGCTTAGACGAAGGCGTTGATGTGCCACCTACTAGAGTTGCTTATTTTTTAGCCAGCTCTAGTAATCCTAAGGAATTCATTCAACGAAGAGGGCGAGTACTTAGAGAAAGTCCTGGAAAAGACTATGCCATAATTTATGACCTCATCTCTCTACCTCCTGTTCAATTTATTGAAAATGGTAGAGCTGGAAAAGAGTTCAGCGCAGTGAAGAGTGCATTTTCAAAAGAGTATAAACGAGTTCGTGAATTCTCTCGCATGGCAAAAAACAGATTTGATTCTATAGATGAGTTATTTGCGATGGCAAATAAACTGGACTTATTGGATCTATAATCATTATAAAAAATTCAATGAAAAATAACAACACCATTGGTCGATTAAATGAATTACTAGAACAGATTAGTGATCAGGATGTTAAAAAGATCATTAGCGAAACTTTTGAAGTCGAAATTAGCTTCCGTTCAGCAGATCGAATTAATTTTCCAAAACAAAAGATTAGGCAAATAATTGAAGATGTTGCACGTCAAATCGAGAATAAAAGTAGCAACAAAGAAAAAAATCTATGAAACTGCAAAAAATCGAAATCGAGAATTTTGCTTCCTATTATGGAAAGCATAACCCAATTCATTTGGAAACTACTCGAGAGAAGCCCTTAATTATATTCGTTGGCGGGACGGGCAATGGTAAAACATCTTTATTTGATGCTATTAATTGGGCGTTGTATGGAAGGGAATATGAAAAAGACTTGATCAATACTAAAGAAAAGAATATTACGGATTACTTAAACGAAACAGCAGTTAGCGAAGCTTTACGGACAGGTCAGTCCCTTTCCATGTCTGTTACACTACATTTCGAACACATTAGCGAGTACGACAACAATCATGAACTTAGAGAGTTTTATATTACGCAAACAATAGTTGTTAAACCTAACAATAGTAATACAACTTTGAAATTAGATATTATAGATAGACAAACTCACCTTCGAGAGATCAAAGAAAATGGAGATCATCATGAGATTAGTTATACGACTATGTTCTTGGATGAAATACTTCCCAACAATGTAAAATCATACTTTTTGTTTGACGGTGATCGAATACATAATCTAGCAAAACCGGCAAATCATCGAGAAGTAAGAGATGCTATTTATAGGGTAGTAGACCTCGAAATAGTTCAAAATGCAATAACCCATTTAAAAGATTCATCGATCGATTTTAATAGAAAAGCTGCAAACTTAGCTGAGGGAGAGCTTGCTGATGTGATGGAAAAGCACCTTGAAACTATAAATGAGGAGGATGCTCTGAAAAAGGAAATAACAACTCTGAAAAAAGAAAGAAAAGCTATCGGAAATCAAATTTTCATTATCGATGAAAAGTTAAAAAATCTCCCTGAAACGAGTAAACTACAGGAGCGAAAGAATAGTGTTGATAGTGACTTAAAAAAAAACAGAATTACCCAAAAAGAATCCAAAGTACGTTTGAGAGAAAAAGCTTCCAAAGCTTTACAAGGATTAGCATCTGAAAGCATGGGTGGATTAATGAATTTACTCCAAGAAAAAAGAAAAAAAGGTGAGATACCTAAGTACATAAGAGAAACTTTTTTTAGTGATCTATTTGAAATAGAAGAGTGTGTATGTGGAACAAGATTTCAGGCAAAAAAAGGAGACCCTATATATGATGCGTTAATTCTCCGGTTGGAAAATGAAAAAAACAGATCTGGTGATGAAGACAAACTAATTGATTTATATCATCAACTTGGAGGTGCCCAAGATGCAATTGACACTGCAAAAAAAGAGATGGAGGAAGAAGAGGATAAAATAACTGACTTAGAAAGAGAGGAAAGGTCATTAATTTTACAACTAAAGGAAGTTAACGATCAATTAAAGGACCTTCCAATAGAAGACATAAATAAACTTATCAATGAGCGCAGAGATCGAGAAGAAGAAGATAAAAAACACATTGAAACCATCACACAAAAGGAGTCATTGCTAGAGCCTTTAAATATTCGAATTAAAGAACATGCACAAAGAATTAAAGATTTGGGTAAACAGAATAAAGAAGCTAGAGCTTTTCATTTACGGGCTGAACTCTCTAAAAAATCTTCTGAAGAATTATCGAATTTGTACGATGCATTTGCAGAACAAAGTAGGCAATCAGTTGAAGAATTGACCATACAAGAGTTTAGAAAATTTGTAATCTCCTCATCTGAGTATAAAGTTGTTCTCACCCATGATTACGCGTTAGGCATACTAGATTCCAATGGTAGCCAAGCTCTGCAAAGATTATCAATGGGGCAATCTCAATGCTTGAGTCTAGCCTTTATCACAGCTATTTCAAGAGTTTCTAAAAAACACCCACCATTGGTAATTGATATGCCATTTAGTCGTTTGGATCAGAGAGTGCATGAGGCAGTGTCAATGAGGCTTCCATATCTGGCAGAACAAACTATCCTTTTTCTAATCCCCGGAGTTGAGTGGAACGAAACCACCAAGAAACATTTAGAAGGTCATGCAAATTACCTCTATGAAATGAGTTTTGAAGAAAAGAGTCGCCAAACATCCTTACAAACTATTTTACAATAATGAGAAATCTAAGAGTTTACATTGATAAAGATAAGCATGAGTTGTATGAGAAACTTGTGAAACGAGGGAATGAAGACCCTGAGAACTATCCTTTTCAGACGATGAAAGATGTGTTCATACTAGCAGCATGTATTGGGGCGAAAAATGATGAATTTATATCACTCCAATCATCGAAGGATATTTTTAGTTCTGATGTTTTTGACATTAAAATTGACCTCCCAGTTATGTCTTCTCTAGCATTTAAACGGACTCAAGACTTAGATACATTATTAGATGAAAAAAAAATATTGGAAATTACTCAAGAATATGCTAATGGTGGAATCCATCTTGTGATAGATCAAATCATCAATAATCCAGGAAAGCCTTTGAACAACTTGATCAGTTTAATTTTAAGTTAATGAAGATCCTTTTTCATTTAACACCTAGTCCCCTCGGCACAAATTTATATTAATTCAATTATTAATTAACTTTGATGTGTGATATGAAAAAACAACCCGAATATAAGATGTTGAGTTTATCAGAGCTTAAATTGGACTCTGACAACCCAAGACTTCCAAAATCAATGCATGGAAAAACCGATAAAGAAATTTTGTCTTTCATGTTATTGGACGCCTCATTAATTGAGTTAATGTTGGCTATAGGAGAGAACGGATTTTTTCCTGGTGAACAACTTTTGGTAGTAAAAGATATTGATGGAAAGTTCAAAGTAATTGAGGGTAACAGACGATTATCTGCTGTTATCCTATTGAATCAACCAGAACTTGCCGATGTGCAAAAAAATAAAATACATAAGGTTCTTGATGAAACAAAAGAGCGGCCTATTGATATTCCTTGTCTTATTTTTGATGCAGAAGACGAAATATACAACTACCTTGGTTACAGACATATTACTGGAATTAAAGAATGGCATCTTCTTGAAAAAGCCCGTTATTTAAGTCAATTGAGAAGTAATAGTTTTTCCAATTTATCGCTAGACCAAGCTTCACGGGAAATTGCAAAAATCATTGGAAGCAGGAAAGATTATGTTCGCCGTATACTAGTTGGCTTTGAAATTTATCAAGTTATTGAGGATGAAGCTTTTTTTAGAATTCGTGATTTAAATGACACAACATTCTATTTCAATTACATTGCAGATAGTTTAAATAAAGCAAATATTTGTAATTTCCTTGGGATTGACCTTTCAGATGAAAAACCGAACCATGAACTTAACCGAGAAAATTTATCAAAATGGACACATTGGTTATTCGAAAAAAACGACCAGAACAAGACTAGGCTAATCGGTGATAGCCACGATTTAAATTCTCTTAACACTGTTTTGGGAAATCTTGAAGCTACCAAAGCGTTTGATGAAAAGGGGTATTCATTAGAGAGGGCTAAAGAATTAACAGGGGAACTAGATGAACAGTTTAAAATATTCATTAAAAAATCCATCGATTCGCTTGAATCAGCTGATAGAATGGTTACTCGTATAAAGATTTTCTATGAAGAAATTGAAGACGATCTGAAAAACATTAGGGCTCTAAGCACAAAAATTGCTCGGACTATACAAGACACAGAAGATGAGCTTTGAGGATAAATTAAATCACTATTTTTCAAGTTTCACCATTAAACTTAGTGGAAAACCAGCGCAACATTTAAAACACATCTACGCTGACTACATAGAACTTATTAGCCTCTTCTCCAATCAGAATTATGTCTCTGCTTCAGATATAGAAGATCGCTTCAGAGACGAGTCAATTATTTCCCAACGAAAAAGTGATTCTGAACAAGCGGAAGCAAATGACGGTACTGAAGGTTGGATTGATTCTCTTTACTTAGAATTAAATAATCGAAATGAACTTTATGGCGATTTTTATCCTTATGAATTCCTTGGTATAAAAAGAATTAGACTCAAGGAATCCTCTCAATTGACAAACGAAAACAAGCTCTATCTGTTTCTTCTAATTGCTTCTAGTCTCAATGTATTTGATCAATTTGAGCCAGAAATCACAACTGAATTCGAAACCGTTTGTTATCGTGCACTATCAGAATTCCTTCCAAAACATGCTATTGTGAAACCTTTTGGTAAAAACACTTCTTTTTCTGGAAGCGCTCTTGAAAAAATAAGAATCTTAGCAACACAACTTAAAGTAGAAGTTGATGAAAGTTACCTTTCGAAAATTTCTACTCGTGGGAATATGGAACGTGGATTGGATTTAATTGGCTGGATTCCATTTTCCGACAGTATTGGCAATCACCTTTCATTATTATGTCAATGCGCTTGTGGTAAAGAGTGGTATCGAAAATTGACCGAAACTAGACGGTATGAAAAGTATTATAGATTCTATAATAATAAGCCAAATCACGTAATGTTCATACCTTACGCACTTATTGATTATCAAGAATCCAACTTTCATCAAGCGGACGAAATTTCTGTTGATACATTAGTATTTGAAAGAAAGCGAATAATTAATTACATAACAGATTTCACCTTTTTTGATTCATTAAAGTCAAAAAAAGTAGTTGACCAATGTATATTATCTGAAGAAGATATTGTTTAAATTTATTTCATAATAGATTTAAGATTTACAACCACTTGCGCAATTGAACCTAATGCCGATTTGATTTCATATCGTTTACTAACTTTTCCCAAAGAAATCCTAACACTATCAAAAACATCAGATTCATCTAACCCCATAGCCGTCAACACATGCGATGGTGTAATTGAGGTTGACGTACAGGCAGAACCATTTGAAACAATAATGTGTTTCATGCCGGTCATTAAGGCATCTGCATCTACCCCTTTGATGCAAATATTGCAGGTGTTGTACAATCGCTGTTGAGCATGCCCATTAATGAAGGTATCTGGTATTTCAAGCAGGGCTTTTTCCAATTCATCACGCAGGGCACCTATGCGTTCGGCATCCTGTTTCATTTCAGCTAATGCCAACTCAGCTGCTTTCCCAAGTCCAACAATGCCCGGAACATTCAATGTCCCGCTGCGCAGGCTACGTTCATGACCGCCACCATGAATCAAGGCTTCCAATTTTACGCGAAATGGTTTTTTATAACGTACATACAATGCTCCTATACCTTTTGGTCCGTAGAATTTATGCGCAGAGAGCGTGAACAGGTCAATTCCCATAGCTTCGACATCGATCGGCATTTTTCCAACAGCTTGAGTGGCATCCGTCATAAAAAAAGCCCCTTTTTCGTGGGCTATTTCAGCAATCTGTTTGATCGGTTGAATAACGCCTGTTTCATTATTGACCAGCATAACGGACACCAATAGCGTATTTTCGGCAACTGCTTCTTTTAGTTCATTCAAATCAATCAATCCGTCATGGTCAACCGATAAATAGGTTACAGTGACTACTCCCTTTCGTTCCAAGTACCCAAACACATCCAGCATTGCTTTGTGTTCGGTAGCAACAGTAATCAAATGATTCCGTTGCGGATTGGCTTCCACAAGCCCCTTAACGGCTAAATTAATCGCCTCAGTAGCTCCGGAAGTAAAAATGAGTTCGTTTGGTTGACAAGCAATTAAATTGGCAACTTTCTCGCGAGCCTGATCTACTTCTTTTTTCACAAGTGCACCTGCCATGTGATTACTCGCCGCATTTCCATACAAATCCGTCAAAAACGGCATCATTGCCTCCAATACCCGCGGGTCAATGGGTGTTGTAGCATTGTTATCGAGGTAAATGAGTTGCTTTCCGTTTAATTCCATGGTAGTACAAAAATAACCAATAACCTGTCAAAAACCACCACTCATCCCAACCTCAAATTCCTTAACAAATTCTAACAATATCCCTGTAAAAGAGATGTTTCCACCGCATACATTTGATTCATTATTAATCCTTTAAAACCATAACAATGGGAGAAGAAAAAACGAAAACGGAATGGACACATGAACGTCTTGAAGGTTTCAAAAAAGGAAAATCATCTACTCAAAAAGAGAAGGTGATTAAAAAAGTTGAGGAGAAACTAAAAACTAAGCCTCGTAAAAAGTAACCCGGAGAGGTGGTCGTAACAACGATCGCCTTTTCGGTGTTGTAAGCACAGCCTTCACTTCAGAGGGTCCCAACCCGCCTCAGGCCTACCGTGTACCCACATCTTTTTAGGTAAAATCTTATCTTGGTCTTATGTTTAGATCAAGTTACATCAAGCGATTCGGCGATCGTCGGGTTGAACTCAGGGGTGAGCAA
>JBILJP010000239.1:0-8100 GCA_044377135.1 Fluviicola sp. | reverse complement strand
AGTTTGGCAAAAATCAGCATGGCCGACGGAAAGTTTACGACCCAATCATTGCAGCGTAGTTCGGTTGAATCAACCAAAGCAGATGTTGCCAACGCTGTAAGAACGGCATTTGAAAGTGTTGGAAGTGCGGTGGTACAAAACGGAGAATATCCGGGATGGCAACCAAATCCGAATTCGGCTATTTTAACGGTAATGGCCGATTTGTATAGAACGAAATTCAAGGATGAGCCACAAATCAAGGCATGTCACGCCGGTTTGGAATGCGGAATCTTGGGTGATCACTTTCCGGGAATGGATATGATTTCATTTGGTCCGAATATTCGTGGAGCTCACTCGCCAGACGAATGTGTACAGGTTTCTTCGGTTCAGAAATTCTGGTCGTATTTATTGGATGTGCTTCAGGCTATTCCTGCCAAAAACAATTGATTTGCAGCACGATCCGCAACACGAATTGATGGTTCTTGCCCGAACAAAAATGCCTTTCGGTAAATACGAAGGGCGGTATTTGGCGCATTTACCGGAACATTACCTGGTTTGGTACCATCAAAAAGGATTTCCAAAAGGAAAATTGGGACAACAACTCGGTTTGATGTATGAAATCAAGCTCAATGGGTTGGAAAAACTGATTTTACCGCTCGTTCCGAAGGGATAGAGTTCCAAAAGAAAATAGATATATTGAAGCATCCGCCTTAGGTGGGTGCTTTCTTTTTTTTACGAATTCACGTTATACTAGGTATTCTATAGCCCTAATTCTAAAACAAAACGTTTGTCAGACGGCACATAATTCGTGTCCATACTTGGTGTATGGGAATCATTTGGTGAAAATATCAGTGTATCTATGAGAAAAACGTGTATATGTAAACGTTTTTTTTAGTTTTGCAATCAACAGTCAATGAGGCAGATGTTTCGTTGGAACCATTATCAGTTACATGTCGAAGGCACGCATCAAGCATCGGTCGGAGTTTCATGAGCAAACGAGGTATAAACTTGTGTGGAATTTATGCATGATGTTTACTGTACTACTTTCCACCATTGCGATTGTTAATTTCACAAATCCCCATTACAATGCGATTCCTGATTTTTTTGCAGTTGGAGTAGCGGTTGTGAGCTTGATCGTATTGAAGAAAACCAAAAACTATCGATTGGTTGGTTATTTTGGTTCGTTTAGTGTTTTTATCATTATTACCGTAGCCTTTTTCACGTTAAAAGCATTGCATTACACCACGCCTGGATGGATGATCGTCAATATTATTTTCACCTATTTTGTTTTAGATAAATTGTGGGGAGCGATCATGCTGATAGCGCATTTTAGTGTTTTTTTCATTTACTTGTTTTATTTCCATAATGATAACGTTCAGGCAATTGTGCCTTACAAAACGGCTGATATCATGGTTTTTGTGATGGAATATGGAATTATTGCGCTGGCGATCGGAAACTTGTTGCACATGTACATGCGTACCACCAATTATTCTGAAGAACAATTGACCTCC
The DNA here is from genome assembly GCA_044377135.1 of Fluviicola sp. Taxonomy (GTDB): domain Bacteria; phylum Bacteroidota; class Bacteroidia; order Flavobacteriales_D; family Crocinitomicaceae; genus Fluviicola. Next base: position 6,610 of record JBILJP010000239.1, on the reverse strand, counting down.
AATAATCAGCTTTTGTTAGACCAAAATAGCGTGATTATGAAACAGAACGAGGAAATGGAGATCATGCTCAAAGAAATTCATCACCGCGTAAAAAACAACCTGCAAATCATTACCAGTTTACTCAGGCTACAGGCCGAGAATAACAACCCAATGCATCGTGCTATTTTCGATGAAGCCATAGATCGGGTGAATGCGATGGCGATTATTCACGAAAAAATTTACAAATCAGATGCTTTGTCGAATTTCGATCTGGAACAATATCTGACTGCTTTGTCAAACGACTTACTCCGCAACTACGCCATCGATAAAGAGATTCAGGTCGAAATGGATATCAACACAAGCACGGTTTATTCGAAAAATATTGTTCCCCTGGCTTTGTTGTTCAACGAATTGATTTCCAATTCAATCAAACACGCGTTCAATGAACAGCCCGAACCGAAAATTGGTGTTTCTATTAAAAGTGAAGACGATCGATTGCTAAAAATGGTCTATACCGATAACGGAAAATGGATTGAAAACCAGGGCGCTTCTTTCGGTAGGGAATTGATTGAGGCGATGACACAGCAAATGGATGGGGATTTCGAGCGAATTATTTCGGAAAGTGGTACCGAATATAGGTTCGAACTCGTAAATTTGAGGTAATGAACTTCATCCGACACAACGCGTAATTCATGCAGGATTCCCTTCAACTGATTGCTGATAGTCTTCAACTGATTCATGATAGTATAGAACAAGCCGAAGCTCAACAATGGATGGACTCAATGGCTCCAATTCAAGCTGAAGTTCAGCGTCAGCTTGCGCCTCAAACTAAGTCTGATGAAAGTTATAAAACAGTGTTGGCTGTTTTGAGTATTGTAGTCATTTTCGGAACGTTTATTTATTTGCAAATCATCAATAAAGTATACTGGGATAGAGGTGTTTACCCGCCGTTTAAATTAAATAAACCAGTAAACAGGTACGATGCTGTAGTTTATTTAGGGGTTATTATCATTCGCCTGGATTCAACACAACAATATGATAAGCGCGTTTTTCTCAAGGACTTTATGGTTAGGAATTACCGTGATGTAAACAGAAACCTAAACGAATCAATCAGTTTAGCCTGCGCACGTATGGTTTCTACCAAATCAGTGTCGTATTGGTTAAATAAACACATGACGGTAGAAGCAGAGAAAACAAAATTGCTTGATTTTCTGGTAAACCTTGCGGTGCTTGACGGACAAATCGGACCAAGAGAACAAGCTGAATTGCGCATTTTTTGTCAACAAATGAAGCTGTCCGAAACATTACTGGAACAGTTGATAACGAAATACCGACGTTCGCGTGCGGAAAAAATACACGAAGAACAACAACGATCGGCCAAACGAACAGTTTACGCTTCAGTAAGCTTGAAAGAAAAACACATGGCTACGTTGGAGCTTTCCGGAGTTTTTACGGAGGAAGAATTGAAAAAAGCGTACAGGAAACTGGCCAAAGCCTATCATCCGGATGTTGCGGTTGCTAAAAATGAAGCTGAAATGGCCGCACTACAACAGCGTTTTTTGGAGATTCAGGAAGCGTATGAATTCTTAAACGAGCAACTATGATTGTGCTTGTTGTTGGAGGTGTAATTGTAGGATTGATCGTGTTACTAATCCTGCTTCGATCTGGTTCCGGAAAAACGGAAGAACAACCTGAGGGCGAAATGCCTGTTCACTGGCGCTATTCTGACCGGAATGTGATGTTGGTGTACATTTATCTTTCAGGATGGCTGGTGCGCAAAGCGCCGCGAGATGCCACAAAACGGAATGATTTTATTCGGGATTATTTCAAGGAACGTTTCAAAGGAGTGGTTTTTGATACCACAGAAGAAATGCAGCGATCGTTGAATTATCCGGTACATGTGCGAAGTATTGCCAATTGGGTGAACAAACGCATGCGCAAACCCAATGAACGCAAGCAATTGATGGATTACCTGATTGCGTTGGTCTGTGATCAGGAACGAAATTCGCAAATGCAGGTAGTTGCTTTAATGCGGTTGGCCGATTTGATTGGCATTCAGTTGGCGTACGTTGAACAGCAAATCAATTGGTATCGTGAGCGTTACAATCCGGAAGCTGAATACGATCCGATGATGGATTTATTAGTTAATCGTCCGTACAAGCGCAGAAACGCACTAAAATGCCTGCAGTTAAACGATCCTATTACAGTAGCAGATCTAAAAAAAGCATACCGCACTTTGGCGAAGCAATTTCACCCGGATGCCTTGCATGATGCATCCGAAGTCGAGCAACAGCAGGCAGAACAACGTTTCCGGGAAATGCAGGAAGCATATGAGTATTTATTGAACGAGGAAGGCTGATGGAATTGGTGTTTGTAATAGTTGTTCTTACCTTTCTTTTGATTGTTGTTTTTCGGAAAAATAATGACCCATGGGAAAATACGGCTATTAAGCATCATAGTCAAGATCCTGAAGCTGAATACAGAGTTAATAAGATTCCTTACCTGACTTTTTATACTACACGAAATATCATGGTGGTTTACGCTTATTTGGCAGGGTGGATAATGAAACAAAACGTGAGTGATTCACGTCAAAAGATACAGTTTATGCAGCTCTACTTCAATCGTTACTTTAAGGGTAGTGAAAATATTTCAGAAGAAATGAGGGCGGCATTGCGGTATGCAACGAATGTGCCATCAATTGTCAAATGGGTGAATCGAAAAATGAAAGATCCTTCTGAAAAACAACAGTTATTGGAATTCCTGATTGCTTTATCCATGGAAGATGGTGTCATCACTCAAGCTGAATTTGACGCGATTGTGTGGTTTGGCAAAGGAATCGGTTTTACGCAAGTTGAATTGGAGCAATGGATCCAGACCAAAAAAGACCAACATTACCGGCAACAACAGTCACAACAAGCTCCTCCGGTAATCAGAACGGTTACTAAAAAACAAGAAGCATTGAAAATTTTGGGGGCTGACGCATCCATTTCGTTGGTTGAACTCAAAAAACTGTACCGAAACCTGGTGAAATTGTACCATCCTGATACGTTAATTAATCCAAGCGAGACGGAGAAATCAGAAGCTGAAGCGCGGTTTATTCAAATTGTGGTGGCTTATGAGTACTTATTAAATGAAGTTTAACAATGTTACAACAATATAATGGTGCGTCTAAGTATATAATTCATGAGCGTAGTCATCCTGAGGGGGTAATTGATTATCGAATAGTTATTCTCATTTGTTTGATCGCGATAATTGTTTGTATTTACTTTAAAGCAGTTGAAAAGAATAAAAAGCGTTAGTATTTTTTGGAAAAAGCAAGTTTATTTTACAACTTTTTCAACGGCTTCAGGTATTTGCGGAGCGATCTTTTTCTCCCACGAATCACCCTGAGGCGGATAAGTGAATTGTTTAGTAAGTTTTCAATCAGATAGTTGAGAGTAGGAATTCTTAAAGAATGCTTGTTCATTGAGTTGTTTCACCGGTTTCAAGTATTTCCGCAACAATTCCCACTTCTCCGGAAATTCTTCCAGAGCCAATGCAATTCCTTTACGGTGTTTTTTTAAGGCATCGGTGATGGCAGGAGGTGAAATACTCGGTTGCATGTGTTCGGCGATTGTTTTTCCGTTGACAACCAATCCGTTGTGATGAGCAGTTCTCGCCGCCGCTTCGTATTTGTCTAACAGTAACACGGCACGTTGGTTGGGAGATAAAATGCGCGGTGCTTCGCTGGTAATAGTTGGTTTTAATGGTGATAGATGTGTGTGATTCAGATGAATGACAGCAGCAGTTGGCTGTGTGAATTGCGCCAAACGCAGCGCCGCATTCAGTTGATGAATTAATTCGTGTTCGGTAAGAGATGAATCCAGAGCTGTGTGGAAATCGGGTGGAAGTAGTACTTCTACCGATTGTGAGCGCCTCCATTGCGTTACTAATCGTAGCAATCGCTGGTCGGAAGCGCTTGTGGTGGCCTGTAATTTTTGTTCCAGCGTAGCAATGTGTTGTTGTTGACGATCAATTAGTTCGCCAGCCTGAATGCGCCATTGCCAATCACGGTGTTTTTCTTTCAATAAAGAGGTGGTAAGTGGCAGGAAAGCCGATTTGTCTGCCGGAATGGCGATTAATACCTGAATTTGAGCTAGTTGAATCACCTGAAAAAGCCATCTAACACTTGTTGTTGCTTCCGAATACCGGAAAAAAGAATGGCTTGCGGGCAAGGAAAAAGGTTCGTTTGTAAAGGTTTGCGTTTGTTGCAGTAGAAAGAAGCGTTCTTCGGTAGTGCACGTACGCTGATGTTGCGGAGCTAAAAAGCGCGATTCATTTCCGGCTGAAATCCAGGCAAACCAAGCACTCTCACCATAAATATGTGAGAATAAATGAGTTGCTTCAGCCGAGAATCGCTCCAATTCCATAAACTAAAATTAAGCAAATTAAGTTGAATTAAGCTACTTATTAAGCAGGTAATTTAGTGCTTTATTCCAGCGCAATCACTGCTGAATACCATCAATTCCTTCATCGATAAAGCGAATCTTTGTGAAAAAAGAAATGATATGCGGTATTATAAAGGTGGTGGTTTAGATCCTGAAGTTGTTCGTGAATCAGTTGTTCAGGAAAAAGATTCGGTGCGTGGAGTGCGATTTTGGCGCTATGTGTGCTTTCCGTTTATGTTAATTGTGTGGATTTTTCAATTGGTGATTTACAAAAGTATGGAGGTAGATGATTGAAGTTAAATGATTAATTATGAGTTGTTTAATTATAAACTATGAAGTTAAGGTTTATTTTGTGGTGCAAATTTTTGAAAAAAGTTGAGTGTTTTTTGTAACCTGTGTTTAAAAGTTCCGTACACACAACCGAAATTGATAAGCCGAATAAACAACTTAATATGGAACTTACGATGATTAATAACGCTATAAGTCAAGCAAAACACAAATTAGCTCGTCACAGAGAATTAGGTAACCAAAGTCAGCTTTCTATTGTTGAAGTTGCACGATTAATGGACTTGGTTACATTTGGACCTAATTTACCACAGGTAAATACCATGTCGTTATTTTTCAATTACCACGCGAACTAGTAGTTAAATTCAAATATAGAAGCCATTCGTCTTAGATGAATGGCTTTTTTGTGTTTACTAATGTTACATTTGTGAATTAATGTAGGTTACAAATGATAACGAAATAAAGATTACATTTGTAACCATGGAAATCAAGGATCGTATTCGAATGGTGATTGACTCGCATCGGTTGACTGCCGGAGCTTTTGCAGACAAGATAGGTGTGCAGCGATCCAACGTCAGTCATGTGCTTAGTGGGCGCAATAAACCGAGTTTTGAGTTTGTTGAGAAGATGTTGCTGGCTTTTCCGAAGGTACAGGCGCATTGGCTGTTAACAGGTAAACAACAAGTTGCAGAACAGGTTGAAAAACCGGTTGAGCCGCTGCAATCATCGCTGGTAATGAAAGATGAGGCACCCTTGGTATACGAGAAGCCTTTACAGGCTAAATCGGAGAAGGAAGTGGTGAAAATTGTGGTGTTTTACAATGATTTCACTTTTGATACGCACTTGCCTAATGAGCAATAATCCCTGATCCGATTAATTCGTCATTTTGATACCATGCCGCAAACTGTCCTGGAGTAATACCGCGCTGTAAGCTATCGAATAAGATATAAAGTCCTGTTTCCTTGCGAATCAACACTGCTTTCTGAAGTGCTTGTCTGTAACGGATACGCACCATGTATTCTGCTGTATCGCCGATTTCTAATACGTGATTCGGATTGATGTAGTGAATCTCTTCCGGCTGAATGCATAAAGCCCATTTGTTTAATCCGGGGTGATCTTCTTTCTGACCGCTATACACCACGTTTTCTGTAGTGTCTATTCCGATAACAAACGATGGGTGAGGCCTTCCGCCTATGTGCAAGCCTTTGCGTTGTCCGATCGTATAATAATGCGCGCCAATGTGTTCTTCAACACGGGTTCCCATAGAAGGATTGAACTCAAACGGTGCGCTGAGCAATTCAATGTTCTCCGGGATAATTTCCAGGGAATGGTAAGCGCTGAATTGATCCATAGAACCTTCTATTTCAATTACATTACCCTTTTTTACTTCAAGTTTTTGTTGAAGAAATTCCGGTAGGCTGATTTTACCGACAAAGCACAATCCTTGTGAGTCTTTTTTATCGGCGGTAACCAATCCTATTTCGCGCGCAATGGTTCTGACTTCGTGTTTTTGAAGCGTGCCAATAGGGAATAAGGCGCGTGAAAGTTGTTCCTGCGAAAGCTGACATAGGAAGTACGATTGATCTTTCCCCGGATCTTTGCCTGCCAGAAGGTGATGAATACCATCTTCGGTGGTTTCTTTTCGGCAGTAATGGCCTGTGGCAACGAAATCGGCGCCTAGTTCCAGTGCGGCTTTTAAGAAAACGTCGAATTTAATCTCGCGGTTGCATAAAACATCCGGATTGGGAGTGCGTCCAGCCTGGTATTCATTGAACATGTAGTCTACGATCCGCTCTTTGTATTCAACACTTAAATCCAATACCTGAAAAGGAATTCCGAGGTGTTCTGCTACTAATAAAGCATCGTTGGAGTCGTCTATCCAAGGGCAATCGTTGGATAAGGTGACGCTTTCATCGTGC
>JBILJP010000238.1:0-8124 GCA_044377135.1 Fluviicola sp. | reverse complement strand
ATCGCTTTAACGATTGTTTTGTGGTTAATGGCGGGTCTTTTCTTGCTGAATACGTTAGGGAATCTCGCCTCGCTGAACCGTTTGGAAACGCTGATTTTTACTCCGGTTACGTTGGTGTTGGCGGTTTGTTGCGGGGTGTTGGCGATGAAGAAGTCTTCTTAAAATAACTATTCTGCCGATTTTATGGTTTCTAATAAATGATTTGAGACACTTCGGATAATATTATCAACATCAGCTTGCATGAATAGTGTCTTATAATCGTTTTCAATTGTCAATATTTGATGATTTCTAACACCATTTGCTTCGAAAATAGTAATTGTGTACGTTGAGTCGTCAAAACGAAGATTACATTTTATAGAAACATTTCTTTTTTTTGAGGCTGACTTAAGCGAAAGCAGATACATTGACCAAGATATTTCAGATCCTATTGGAACAGGAGCTTCGTATGAAGGAACTTGTGTTTCAGCAAAAAAATCATTGAACTTCTCTAAAACTCTGGTTAGTGGAATCCAAATTGTATCATAAACATGATGAAATATTTCATCTACAACTTTTGGAGTTTTATAAATAGTCGCCTTCGTTAGCTTATCCCTTTTCAGTAATTCAATTTCTTTATCGATATCTCCGTATTCTTCTATATCTTCTCCTTTTGCCGCTTTTATTGACAGTTCGAGCGACCAAATGGCTTGTTTTTCGATGTATTCAATGATGGCGAGTACATTTCCTGTATCAGCTTTTTGCAAAGCGGTGAGATAGTTTTCTTTATCATCACTTTTAATAACAACAATCGGATAATCGTTTTTGAATAAAATGTAGTTCATGACTAAGCGGGCCACTCTGCCATTTCCATCATCAAACGGGTGAATGCACACAAAGCGGTAATGAAACTCGGCCGCTAATTGAACCGGATGCATGGTTGAATTGTTTTTCTGATACCAACTTACCAATTCAGCCATTCTTACCGGCGTTTCTTCCGGTGAAGCGTATTCATGAATCTCACCATTTCTAAGTCGTACACTATTTGGTGTTTCTTTGTATTCACCTATTTTGATAAGTTTTCTTGTAGGTTTTCCATTGTAATCAATGGCATCTTTCCAAAATGGTTTTACAAGAATCATCTTATTTAATTCCCGAATGAATTGCTCTGTCAATGGACGTTCTTTGTCTTTTGCCATTTCCTCAATTTGAGTCAATGCCAAATCGTGAGCTTTCATTTCTTCTAAATCACTTACTGGGACATCACCCGAACTTTTATCAAACAGAAGAAGTAATTGTGTTTGACCATACGTCAACGTATTTCCTTCAATATGATTTGAATTGTAATTGAACTCTAAGCGAAACTTCTTTTTTAACCGTTTACTATTCTCGATAGACATTGGCAATAGAGCATCCAATTCGCTTTTCAACGAATGAATTGTGTCAATGAAATCGGTTTTGTAAGTCATCTGTAATCAAATTGTTTAGAGATTCAAAAGAATAAGGAAAGATACTTATTTATCTGTTTTAATGATTCGAAACGAAGATAGAATTTAACAATGCAACCAAAAAATCCCCGTCGGTCTAAACAAACGGGGATTCTATTTCATGAAAGTCGATCAACTTAAAAAACTGACCAACTCAATAACTTATAAACTCAAGAACTCACAAACTTACTTGCTCCACTCTTCAATTGACTTGTTCAACATTTTTACGTAATCTTGGTTGTCTTCTTTCGTTGCCAACTCCAAGGCTTTTTTAGCAGTTTCGATAGCGGCTTTTTTATCTCCGGCTTCAGCCAATAAAAGTGCTTTTAAACGAACCATCCAATAAGCTTCCGGACGCATGTTAACCGCATTTTCAATCCAAACAAGTGCTTGTTTTGTCTCGCGTTTATTGTCGTAGTAATATTGAGCGGCACCGTAATAATCATTCGCCGTTGGACCAGCCATCGTTTTCTTGATGTTCGCCATTACTTTGGCATCTGTTGGAACCGCAAACGGAACGACAACCTGTGTTTTTTCCCATGTCAATGTCAAAGAAGCTCCTGCGCTTTGAATGCCTTCAACAGCAATCGTAAATGTTTCAACAGCATCTTTCAAAGCCATTGGTTTTGCAGAAACACGCAATGCTACTTTTGCTTCGCTCCATTCATCGGGTGTACCCCAGTTCGAGAAATCGGAGTAAAAAATAACGTCCCAGCTTTCTTTTGTTGGTTTGGTATACAACGCATACGTTCCGGCTTTCAAGGTGTCTTTACCAAATACCACAGGATCGCTGAAAGAAATCACGGTATTTTCATTGGCACCCGTTCTCCAGATTTCACCGAAAGGCACAACATCACCAAAGATCACACGGTCGCGTTTTCCCGGACGTGAGTATTTTACCGAAATATCGGTTAAGCCTACTTTTTGTTCAACTTTTGCCTCAGGACTTAAGCGTGGAGCCAGTTGAGCATTTGTTGTTCCTGCAAGAAGCAAAAACAATGCTGCAATGAATGTTGTTTTTTTCATAATTCTATCTGTTATGCCCTTTAAACGGCTGTGTAGCATGAATTGTTTATTTCAACAATGCTTCTAATGCACTTGCCAAATTGTCATTTGCGTTACCGAATTTTGCGGTATAATCAGCATGTGAGCGTTTGATCACTTCGAATGCTTCTTCACGACCATAAACATGGGTAATTTCCACATTTTTCGCTCCGCCGTCTAAATCTTTGTACGTAAGGAAGAAATGACGCACGCGGTCAATCACCATTTTCGGCATGTCTTCGATGTTGTCGATGTTTCCGTAAGCTTGGTCACCTTTCAAAACAGCAATGATTTTATCATCGGCTTCGCCACCGTCTAACATGCGGAATCCGCCGATTACCTTAGCATCGCACAAAATGTTTCCGTGGTTGAATGTACGTTCAGACAACACACAAATATCCAACGGATCTCCGTCGCCTGTAATGTCTGTACGGCCCGTTTTTTCATTCGAAAAGGCTGCTACTTGTTCGTCGCAATACGTTTGCGGTACAAACCCATACAAACACGGCATGTGATTCGACAACTTTTGCGGACGGTCAACCATAATATACCCCGAAGGTTTATGGATTTCGTACTTGATGGCATCTGAAGGAATGATCTCAATGAAGGCATTGACAATAGCCGGTTGTTTTTCACCGATCTCAATTCCATGCCAAGGGTGCGATGTAAAGCGCTTGCTCATCGCGTCGATTAATTGTTTGATTTCTGCTTTCATAGGGCGCAAATATACTAATTGATTTTTGATGTTTGATGCTTGGTTTTTGATTGGTTTCGTCCTTCGATTAGCTAGATTTCACCACAGTTGATTCGTTTTTTGAACGAGTATCTGCCTAAAAAATCAACATTCATTTCTAGGAAACTGTGAATTTACCTAATACCTCATCAAGCATCAAAAATGAAGCATCAAACATCTTTAGATTTCCCCTGAAAAACATGAATGTCACGCTGCGGATACGGAAAGTCAATTTTGTAATGACGAAACAACCGGTCTATTTCGAATCGAATGTCGGATTTGTAATTATTGATATCCCAACTTTGATCGGCCCAAAAGATGAGTTCCATGCACAAACCGTGGTCGCCGAAATCGGTCATACGCACCTGAATTGGTTCCGATTTTTTGACTTTCGGATGACTCATTGCCGCCTGGATCAATAAATCGCTCACCATTTGTGTATTGACATTGTAAGGAACATTCAGGTTGATTCTAAAACGTGAAAGGTTGGATCCGTGACTCCAGTTTTCGACGTATTCCTGCGTTAGTTTTGTGTTTGGTACAATGAGAATATTTCCGTCTCTGGTTTCAATTTGGGTGGTGCGTACATTGATTTTCAAAATCTTGGCTACAATGTTTTCATTCGATTTTCCGTCGTTGAATTCAATCACATCGCCCACACGAATGGTACCTTCAAACAGTAAAACGAATCCGGAAAACATGTCTTTGAACACATCTTGTAGCCCCAAACCTAGCCCCACCAATAATGCCGCAGAACCGCCCAGGAAGATACTCGGTTGTACATTGAGCGCGCCCAAACAGAAAATAAAAGCAAGGGTGTAGACAACGTATTTAGCCACTTGCATATACACGTATTCGGTACCGCGATCAAAGTGTTCGTCTTTGCGGAAACGGCGCTGTAAATAGAGATTTAGTAAGTTCAGCGTGACTTTAGCTCCGAAAAAGATGATGACCACCGAAATGATGTTCTCGAAACTGATGCTGAAATTTTTATAATGAATGAATTTGTAATCGAGGAATTTCTGAAACGAGACGTTGTAGTTATTGATCTTAAAACTCAAGATACTGAAATATCCTGCCGCAACGTAAACGGTTTGACTCAACAAGCGCAACCAGGTAATGCGTCGGCCTTCAATGCGAATGTTGGCTCCGGTAAGGTAGCGTTTCAGCAACCGGTGAATGATTCGGCGTGCAACAATGGCCGCCAGTATCACCATCGCAATGATGAGGATGTTCCAAAAGCAAACTTTATACGGACCGAGCCAAAAAAGCGTTTCTGTCATGTTGTTAATGCGTTATGATACGACCGAGTTTCACCGCAATGGATTGTTTCACACGTTCTAAGATAATCTGTTCCGAAATCAAATCGTTGATGCGTTCCATGTTTTCCGATTCAACGGTTTCCAATTCTTTGCGAATGGTTGCAATTCTGTTTTGAATAGCCCGCGATTTAAACGAGTAAATAGCTCCCATCACCGCTTCTTTTAATTTGTCGATTTCGCGATTGGTATCAACGCTGTATTTACTGAGCCACATCGGGCTGATTTCGTATTCGTCGGTCTCTATTCCGGTAACGAACTGCACAATTTCCTGATCGCCGTTTTTGAGCCAATAACTGGTTTTATACAAGGTTTTTTGGGTCAATCCTTCGGTGATCAATTGATGGATTTTGTTGAACAACGGATAGGCGAAAAACAACTGATCTTTTTCCAGTTCGTGACAAATGAGTTCAGCCACACTTACTTCAACCGGTTGCGGAATACCGTGTTCATTCAAATGTTCGGTTTCCATAGCAAACTGACCGTATTTCACCAAAATGCGCAACAAGTCAAATTCTTCGATCGAAAATAGTGGTTTAACCTCGGTTACCTGTTGTTCCTGGCGCGGAACAAATGTGTCCGTTAAATCAGGATTTTCGGCAATTTGAGGTTCGTTGAGTTCTTTGGCAAGTTTGTTTTTGAGCAGTTTGTTCAACTCACCAATTACCAACGATTCTTCCAAATCAAACTGCTTGGCAACCTCTTTGATGTAAATAGAACGCGTAATTTGATCCGGAATCAGTGAGATGGAAAGAACTACTTCTCTGATCATCGCCGCACGTTGAATCGGATCGGTTTTTCCTTCTTTCAGCAACATGGAAGTCTTGAAACTCAGGAAATCTTGCGTATTGTCTTTGATGAAGTCCATGAATTCCGTAGAACTCACTTTCTTGGAATAAGAATCGGGGTCGTCGCCATCGGGGAACAACACGATTTTCACATTCATGCCTTCTTCCAAAATCAAATCGATTCCGCGGAAAGAAGCTTTGATACCTGCCGCATCACCATCATACAAAATGGTAATATTGGGCGTGTAGCGTTTGATTAATTTGATTTGCTGACTGGTGAGCGATGTACCCGACGAAGAAACCGAATTGGCTACTCCGGCCTGGTGCATACTGATCACATCGGTGTATCCCTCGCAGAGGTAACAATTGTCGTATTTTACTATGTCGCCCTTGGCAAAATACAAGCCGTAAAGAATCTCACTCTTGTTGTAAATGATACTTTCGGGCGAGTTGAAATACTTGGCGACTTTTTTATCAGTAAACAGCGTTCGACCTCCGAAACCGAGCACTCGACCCGAAATGGAGTGAATGGGAAACATTACCCGTCCGCGGAAAAAGTCAAAATGGCGGTCTTCTTTCGATTTTACCAGACCAACCGACTCAAGGTATTCGAGCTTGTAGCCTTTGTCCAGCGCGTGTTTGGTGAAATCGTTCCCCGAATTGAGGCAATAACCGAGTTGGAATTTTTTAACGATATCTGGCCGAAAACCACGTTCTTCGAAATAGGATAACGCAACAGTTTGTCCTTCGTTGACCTCGTGCATGTTGTGCATGAAATGTTCCTTGGCAAACTCGTTGATGATGTATAAACTTTCGCGCTCGGTAATGGCAGCAATTTCTTCGGCAGTCTGCGGTTCGTCTTCCGGAACCTGAACTCCGTATTTATCGGCTAGCCAGCGCAAGGCTTCCGGATACGAGAAATGCTCTTTCTCCATCAGGAAAGTCACCACCGAACCACCTTTTCCGGAAGAAAAACACTTGAAAATCTGTTTGGCGGGCGATACCATAAACGACGGTGTTTTCTCGTCGACAAACGGACTCAAGCCTTTCAAACTTGAACCTGCGCGTTTTAAATTCACGAATTCCCCGATCACCTCCTCAATACGAGCGGTTTGCATGATTTCATCAACAATATGCGGGGGAATTCTAGACATACTCTTTTATTGAACGGGAGCAGGAGCAACCGGAGCGCTCGGACTACCGAAATCTTTTTCTTGTGAAACGTTACCTTTTTCGTCGTACGTAATCCATACGCCGGTTTGAATGTCGTTTTCATAATGACCGTAATAACGCATCATTCCGTTGGGGTAGCGCACAAACGAATCACCATTTCTTTTTCCGTGCGAATATTCTGTCATCGACAATTCCACACCATTTTCGGAATAGAAAAACCAACGGCCGTGGCGCAATTCATTTTCATCTTGCGGACCGCGGTATTTCACTGCTTTTCGTCCCGGGTAATATTCGGTATAAACACCGTCTTTCACTTCAAAGAGCGATTCTGGTTCAACAACTTTGTTTTCAGGGCTTCCACAAGCAGCCAACAGGGTAATAACTGCTGTTAGTAACAACAGCGACCAATTTTTCATGATTGTTTTGATTTGAAGTTCAAAAATAACGAAAGTTCGGCTCATATGGAGAACGAAATTCCTTTCTGCTAAACGTTGATTTTGGAAAAATGGTTAGTTTCCGTTTTATTTTGCTTGAATATGGTTTCGTTTACCTGTTTGTTTTTCGTTGCCTGGGGATTTTACCTGTTAGCGCGCAAACATAAGCGCATTTCGTGGCTGTTTTCTATTGTTGGAATGGCCTTTTATGGCGGAGTCGATTTCGGGATCAATTACAGTTACCGCATTCTTTTATCAACCCAACATTGGGGTCCGTCGCCTGATTTGGTTCCACTGATTGAGTTGCTGTTGGTTGTGATCAATATTCTGCTTACAGGATTGTTTTATATGTTACTGAAAAGGTATTGGGAGCGGAATGAGCTCATTGAACATGAAGATTTACTGGATCAGTGAAATGGTGAAAAAGAATTAAGATGCTTTGTTCGATTGTTCGTTAGATTTCGTGAAAAAACAAAGTTTTGTTTATTTGGAGTAAGTAATATACCTAACTACTTTACCAAGAAGGAATATACCTAACTTCTTTCTAAGGAAGTAATATACTTAACTACTTTACTAAGAAGGGATATACCTAACTTCTTTCTAAGGAAGTAATATACTTAACTACTTTACTAAGAAGGGATATACCTAACTTTTTTCTAAGGAAGCAATATACTTAACTACTTTACCAAGAAGGAATATACCTAACTTCTTTCTAAGGAAACAATATAGCTAACTTGTTTTAGAATTCACCTTGATTCTTCCCCATTGATATCATCAGATTTATTGCAATTCTAAAACGCTTGTCAGTAATTAACCAAACTCTGTGCTCGCGGTCTTGCAAAAATGTCGATTTCGAAATGCAATCATAGCTTATAGTGTTCAATTTTCGATGCCATCTATTTTAACCGATTGACTAAGAAACCTTGATTGAATTACTGCTGTTTGTAAGCAATATTCTGCTTGCGGAACTGTTTTGTCTTTTGTTGAAACGCTATCAGGAACGGCATTTGTTGACCGGAAATAATGATTTACTGAATCTGTGAAGTTGCAGAACTAAAATGGTTTGATTAGTTTCGGAATAAAACAACCAATGCTTGCACTGATCCTCATTTTCTATATTGGAAGAGCCTTTTATCGATTAGCCAAACAACACGACCGTTCAAAGTGGCT
>JBILJP010000237.1:0-8172 GCA_044377135.1 Fluviicola sp. | reverse complement strand
ACACGAACGATGCGCGATTTCGCAAACACCCGCCATTGCGTGAGTTTATAAAGAAATGTCGATTTGTTAGGAACCGAAATCACCCGAATTCCATCCCTGATTTGTTCGTTTACCGGAGCCGTGTTTTCTCCGAGAAATTCCGACCAATTATTCTCCGTTCCTTTCCAGTGCCTTGTTAACACAACTGGTTCGTAACCGGCAGCTTTTAGTGCCAACGCCCACGATTTCGGACGGTGTGAAGCAATGACATTACACGGATCGTAGAAATGAGCTATAATGAGTATTTTTTTACCGCTCATTTCCGTATTGTTTGAGAAAAACGGTCGCAATGTAATTTCGCCAAGCACTTGGTCCGGGTGTATACCCTTTTGCTTTTAGTTGTGCTACTACCTCATCGGGCTGAATCAGAATTTGTTTCCATTTATCTTCGGGCGGTTCGTAACCTATTTTATCAATCCGGTTTTCGATGGCTTCCGGCACAATTCCATGAATGGCGCGACGTAGCACCTGCTTGGTCATTCCGTTGTTGTACAATTGTTCATCGGGTAAACTCATTGTATATTCTACCAACTCGTGGTTCAAAAACGGAAGGCGTACTTCCAGTGAAAAAGCCATGGATGTGCGATCTGCATAAGCCAACAATTCCTGCAAACGGTGCATGGTTTCGTATTTCAGACGTTGCTTGAAATTGCGTGCGTTGTAAAACACGCCTTTCGGGTGATTCACCAGCATCAATGCAGGATGTGCCCACAGCATTTTTCCCAACGGATATTGTTCGCCGTACAATTGTTTATATCCTCTTCTGGCTTTCCGGAAACGACCGAAATTGAAGCGGAACAAATGCTGCATCAACAAAAAGTTCTTCATGATCGGGTATCCCGAAAGGTATTCGTCAGCGCCCTGACCATCCAACAATACCACCACTCCGTTGGCTTTTGCCATTTTCATCACATACCACCAGGCACATTGAGAAGGCGAACCAAACGGGTATTCGTGGTGATACACCATTTGTTCTATATCAGTGAGAATTTCCTTTGGATCAGGATATACTTCATGGTGCTCCGTATGCGCAAAATCACTTACAATGTGCATCCATTTTCCTTCATCTTTTGGTCCGTCAAAACGCGCCGAAAAGGTTTTCTGCAATGCATTTTCACCCAATTCGCGTCGCATGAAACACACAATGGAAGAAGAATCCAATCCGCCCGATAAACTGGAACCAACCGGCACATCGCTTCTCATGCGTCGTTTTACACTGGTCACAAACAATTCTCTGAAACGATCGGCATAAGCCTGATCATTTTCCAATACTGTTTTCAGGGAAAGATCAATATCGAAATACCGGTGAATTTCCAGATTTCCTTTTTTCACAATCAGGTAATGCGCATGCTGCAGCTTGACTACGTTCTCAAAAAACGTTTCCGTTCCGCGTTCAATGATGTATCGATTTAGAAAATCCTGCAAAATGGGTTGAGCAATGCGCTGCGGCACACCACCGGCAAACAAGGCTTTTATTTCTGAAGCGAAGACAAATTGTTCGCCGTCCCAGAAATAGTGAAACGGTTTTTCTCCGAAGCGATCACGGGCGCAAAACAATTCCTGCAATTCTTCATCCCAAATAGCAAACGCAAACATACCGTCGAGCTCGTACAGACATTGTTCGCGTTTCAGGTGAAATAACGTTAAGAGAACTTCTGTATCCGTTTCGGTGTGAAAAGTGTGACCTTCTTGTTGTAAAGCCGCACGAAGTTCTTTGTAATTGTAAATTTCGCCGTTGAACGTGATGGTATATCTTCCGTTGGCGAAATGCATGGGTTGCGCACCAGCATCCGTGAGATCAATGATTGATAAACGGCGATGCCCAAGTCCGACACTGGTTGTTTCATTCACCCATTGTCCTTCTCCGTCAGGTCCACGATGAATGATGGCGTCTGTCATGCGCTTGAGACGCTCTACAGTCACCAAACTGCTGTTTGTAGAAAAAACACCTGCTATTCCACACATAGTTTGTTCTCTCTAATTGTTAGTATCTGATAACATCCGAATGAGTTTGTTGCGCACTCGTTTCGAGAAACGCGCCCAGGCGGATTGTTGATTGTTTGTTTTGATTTCAGAAGTGATTTGTGCGTGAATTACCTGACTGATCACTTGTTTTTCGAGTAAATAATCCGTTAGCAATAACGCAAAACCGACATGTCCGTACAACTCTGCAATGGCAATGAGTTTAACACCTTGTACCACATCTAACGTCTGATTTGTATGAACGATATCCTTAAAATACAACGACTCTGAAATCACCGCTTGCGGTTTGGAGTACAATTGTTCGGTAGATTTATAGTCCCATGCCCCTATCGAAGTTTCATGCGGATAAAAACCGTGTTCATGCAATAACTCATCTGTTTTAAAAAGCAATTGCTGTCCTTTATGGGCTTCGATAACCCACGATTCAATCACCAAAGCTATGGTTTTTGATTCCAACGATTTCAAAGCGCCAGAAAGTGCTTCGTATTCACAACCGTGGATATCCAATTTAATAAAATCAGGAAAAGGCAATCCTTCCTGAGCAAACAAGGTATCTATTGACGAAGCTTCTACTTGCACTACTTGTTTGGTCGTTCTGGCAGGTTCTCCGATAATGTCAATGAATCGTTTCGCCAGATCAATATTGGGCGGATATACCGAAGAAACGGAAGGTTCGTTGGCAATATGAATTGCTATGGTTTCTTCATTTTTCCAAATAGCTTTATTGAACACCACTTCCTGCTCGCTTTTGGTAACCGGAGCACTGGCATCGGGTTCTACCTTCACCACAATCAATAACGAAGGATCAACTTGATCAAACGGCGAAAACAGCGAGCCGCGGGCACCGCCATCCAAGAGTACGATTTTTGATCCGTTTAGTAATTCTTTGCATGTATTTGAATGAACGAATCGACTCATACTTCTGTCTTCTTTTTAGAAAATAAAGTTAACACTATATTGATTTCTTTTCGAAAAGCAACTAAAGAATACGCTAAAAAAACAACCAACGGAAGCAAGTTGATCCACGTACGATAGCGCTGTTCAAAATAATCATTGGTAAGATAAACAGCTATGAACGCCCCAAAAACCAGTATGGCCAGCAGGTGATTTTTCCCCAGTTGAAAATGTTTGGGTTCCAGAATACGTAAGCGTTTCCCCACAATAGACGTTACTGCAAAAGACGTTATTTTGATGATAATTGCCGAAGCGCACACGCCAATAACGCCCCAAAGTGGAATCAGGATGAGATTGGCGGTTAAACCAACAGCTAGCGCAACTGCCGTAATCAGCGGTAAAAATCGGGTTTTATTGTAAAACATGATTGGAATCACGTAAAGCATGTAATACAAATGTGGCAACCAGGAAATGATCAGGAGCGGAATATAGCTGAGCATGGAATGGTATTCCTTGTTGTGGATCACCAACGTAGTGAACGGAGAAATAATCGCCAATTCGGCCACAATTGCAAAAACGACCACAAAATGAAAAATACGATTCAAGTTTCCGATTTCGCTATCATGTATCCGATCATTTTCAGCCATCAGCTTGTACATACGCGGAGAAATTGCATTAAAAACCGCATAAATAAAGACCGAAACAAGTGAAGCCAATTGAAAAGCAAAATTGTATTCGCCCAATTCCGACAACGTGAAATGACGCTCCATCATCCATTGATCCAGACTGGAATTCATCAATAATATGATCAGATAAGGAACAAAAGGAACGCCGTATTTCAGCATTTCTTTCAAGTAGGTCAAACGCACAACCAATGTCCGATTGCGGAAATACCAAATAAGGTACAATAACACAACGCCTGAAAAAGCTATACTTCTACCGACAATATTTCCGTAGGCACCTTTATTCAGCCATACAACGCCCACAAGAATTCCAACTACCGTAAATGCCAGTGTTACAATGGAAAACAACGCATACATTTTCAGGTTCTCTTCGTTTCGATAATACGAGAGAATGATGGTATGTAAAATCATAGACAATGCCAGCACGAAGGTCATAACTCCATAATCGCTGAAGTGGTAGCGGTTATTTTTAAAGACCAGTTGTAAAAACGAATCTCCTCCAATCAATAATATCCCGAACAAAAGCACTGAAATGGCGAGTACAGCTAATAAAACAGTGGAAAAATACGCGTGAAGCAACTTGCGTTTCTTGTACACATTAAAGTAATAGCGGGCAAAAGCAGCATCCAGGCCAATGTTCATGAAAATGGCAATGAATCCTTGAAATAGCGCTGAAATAGAAAGCAAACCGTACTCTTCTTTTGATAAATAGGAAGTCAAAAGCGGAACCATGATAAAATTCACCGCAGTAGGCAAAAAACCAAGTAAAATATAAATTGTAGAATGTTTTATCAGGTCTTTCATTCCGTCTTTAATTCAATAAAAGAGCCTTTAAACGTTCCAACGCCCCGCCGTCCATGCGAAAGAGGTATTGATCCAATAATTTTGTTTTGTTGGGTTGCCGCTCAACAGCCATGATTGTTTTCAAATCTTCGGCTGTAAATGTATGAAAGGGTACCAGTTTTACCGCACCTATTCCTTCTAAATCCTCTTGTATGTGTGAAAATTCGCCCAACGTAAACAAACATACGTTTTTAAAATACGCCGCAGGTAAAATAAGTGTAGAATTGAACCCAAAGACGCCTTTTGCTTCCAGAATCAATGCCACATTATCGCCTTCTTTTACATATTCAATGTTCGGATGCTGCACAAACGCTTCATTGTACCAACTGTAAGGATGTAATTTAATAACGAGTTTGCATCCTTGTTGCAATGCAAAGTCATTCATTCTCTCAAAACAGGCGTTTTCTTCTTGCTGAGTCATAAACCCTTGCGAGTCCCATTCGGGCAAATACGTCAACGGCGAATGAATATAAAGGTAATAGTTCTCCGATTTCACCTTTTCCGGCGTATAATCATCAAATTCCGGATTACCGATTTCAACATATTGCTCTGCTTTCACTTCATCGCGCACCGTGAAAAACGATGCGTTGTAGCGGGTGAAAACCACATACTGATCGGCGACACGCAAGGCTGAAGGCAACAAGCGCAAAGCTTCTATTTCATAATTTTTCCGGCGCAATAACCGTAACCGAAGTAAGTAGAAAAAAGCTCCCGGAAGGGCTAACACGGAAAAAGAGCGCAGGTAAAATTTCAACAATCGTACATTGGTAGAACGATCATTGGGTTTGTTATGAGATGTTTTTCCGGCGGCCAGTGCTTGTTTGGTTTGCAATTGCACGTCCATGAGGTAATTCTCATACGGCTGAAACATCCCGTGTTGAAACACAATGGTTGGAATGCCGCGTTTTTTGCAAACGGCATTGAGCGCAGTACTCGGAATTCCTTCCGTACTCATAAAAACCACCTTGTCGGGTTTTATACGATCAACAATTGCTTTGGCTGAAGAAAAATCAAGCCAATAATGTGTCGGGAAATCGGTGTGATTTTCTTCGTTTTCCGGTTTTTCGAGGTAATGCAACAGTTCGAACCGAAACGCATCCTTTATCCGATTAAACGCATCAACCCATCCCTTGCGATGATATCCCCAGACCAGAAGTATACGCGGCTTATCAGATCCCATACGTTGAATTCAACAACACACGTCGTCCGGCCTTCAATGGAGTTCCTTTGTGTAACCCTCTGAAATCGGCAATGATCAATGTTCCGGCTTTTCCAGTACACACCAACTCTTTGCAATCGAGGTGACGACGCAATTCGCGTACTTCCTGCGGATGAAAATGACCGTAAGCTCCGTTTTCGCCGTCTTGTTCGTATTCCAAATCCTTTTTACGTCTGCCTTTAAACGACTTGTGTGTGCGAGTGAGGAAGGTAAAAGGTGCGTTGTCTTTTTCAACATCCGTGAGGTAAAGGAAAAACTTGAAACGCACTCGCCAATCGTCAAAGTGATAGGTGTCTGCCTGTTGAATTTCATCCACATTGTCGCGCAACTCGGCTTCTCTGCGATACGAATGCGCCCGCGGATCAATATACGCCTTGGCTATTTCGTCAAACATCGGATGCTTGAAAAAAGCATGTGTTTCTTTCGCCCACTCGTCTACAAATGAAATGCGAATCAATTGTTCGTGGTTGTACTGAAACGAACCTTCAAACGTTCCGTCTTTCACTTTGTTGAAATAGCCATCGAGCTCAGCCAACATGGTGTCGCACGCCTCTTTTGAGAAAAAATCGGGAATCACCACAATGCCTTCCTGATCCAGTTCTTTCAGAATTTTCCCGTGTTCCGGGTGTTCCAGATTTTGCTTCAACGCTTTAATCTGGCGCGCATATTGAATTCGGAAATACAATTTGCTTCGGTTAAATCCGACGGCCTCAGCCATGCTTCGAATTGTCTTTTTCATGGTATTTGATGTATTAATTGAAAAGACAAAGGCGTACCTTTTTCTACATCTTGTGTAGCTGTTTTTCCGAGAATTTCATGGTAATGAACAGGGTGTAACCCAAATCCCGGACGAATGGAACGCACATTTTCCGACGTGAATTTCTCACCTGCTTTGATATCTTCCACAACATAGAGTGAGCGCGAAAAATCGCGTCCGCTACGTTGTTTTTCAGTGAGGTTATAATTTACTTTTCCCACCGCCAATGAAGCGTTACGTACAGCCTGAACCATTTCAGCGAATTCGTGTTCATTCAATGAAAAGGATGCATCAGGCCCGCCCAAAGCGCGATCGAGAATAAAGTGTTTTTCAATAATTGATGCTCCGAAAGCAGTTGCCACCACCGGAACGGTAATTCCAAGCGTATGATCAGACAGCCCCGAAACCACGTTGAAACGCGTCTTCAAATCCTGTACCATACACATATTGGCTTCTTCAATAGGAGCCGGATAACTGGAAGTGCATTTAAGCAAAGCCAGTTGATTATTTCCTTGTCTGCGGCAAGCATCCAATGCCAGTTCGATGTCTTTTTCTTCTGCAATTCCGGTGGAAATAATGACCGGTTTTCCTTTAGAAGCCACGTATTCTATGAGTGGAATATCCGTGATTTCAAACGAGGCAATTTTATAAGCCGGATTGCCCAACGATTCCAACAGATCAACTGCTGTAGGGTCGAACGGTGACGAAAAACACACCAATCCTTCTGCTTTCGCTGCAGCAAACAACGCTTCGTGCCATTCCCATGGAGTGTAAGCTTCCTGGTACAATTCATACAGCAATCTGCCGTCCCAAATAGTACCTTGCTTTAAACGAAAATCTTCTTTATCCGAATTGAGGGTAATGGTGTCTGCAGTATAGGTTTGCAATTTAATCGCATCTGCTCCGGCACGTTTGGCCGCCTTAATTGTTTCAAGTGCCACCTCAAGACTGCCGTTGTGATTGGCAGATAATTCAGCGATGATAAAAACAGGTTGGTTTTCACCTATTACCACGCTATCTATATGTATCTGTTCTGCCATCTAAATCATCCTTCTGAAAGTGATAACACCTTCCCTTTCTGTTTTTTCAAAGTTAAGCTTTTCAAAACTTTTAAGCGAAGGAATATTTGAATTTATGACGCTACCGGTAATTTCACGAAACGAAAAAGGCAGGTCAACAAACAGTTGCTCCATTCCTGCTTTTAACAACCAGGTTCCTAAACCTTTTCCATGAAATGCCGGATCGAGCAAATAACTGATCACAGCGGCATCGTCTACCTGGTCAAAACGAATGGAACCCACAGCTGCATTCCCCATTCGGGCAATATAGTATTGACATTCATTGCTTCGGATTTTACGTTGAAACCAAGCCTGATGTTCTTCCCACACAATCGGTTTGTCTGAAAAAGAAAAAAACCTTACGGCCGGATCACTCGCCCATTTGAAGGTCGTTAATTCATCTTCAGGAACGGCTTCCGTGAGATATACTTCTTCCGGATGCAACAATCTGCCAAACAAATTGCGTATTCGCGACGGCGCAAAACCATCTATTATACCGGTTGTTTTTGTTGAATTCTGCGTTATTTCTCCCAAAGCTTTTAGCAACGACTGTCGGTTAAAATCTGCTGCATCCAGGAAACAATTCAACGATCGGAATTGCGTATAAAACTGCTGTTGATTGGCAACGTAATATCCGGAAATAATGGTTCTGTTCAGCGCAATCGCTTCCAGTAACATGCCGCTACAAGGCACAAT